>NZ_JBQHCX010000007.1:0-473534 GCF_052068475.1 Streptomyces sp. SD31
AGGCGCGTCCGTTGCCCCAGTAGAGGTACGACTGCCCGTCGTCGTCCGTGAAGACCGCCGGGTCGATCATCTGGCCGCTGAACTGGCCCGCCTTGAGCAGCGGTTGACCGAGCGCGTCCTTGAACGGACCGGTCGGCGAGTCGGACACCGCCACTCCGATGTTGGCGTCGGCGCAGAAGTAGAAGTAGTACTTCCCGTCCTTCTCGGCGATCGCCGGCGCCCAGGCCCTGCTGTCCGCCCAGGAGACATCGGGACCGAGGTCGAGGATGACGCCGTGGTCCTTCCAGTGGACCAGGTCCGTGGAGGAGTACGCCTTGAACTGCGTACCGCTCCAGCCCGGGAAGCCGTCGGTGGTCGGGTAGAGGTAGAAGGTGTCGCCGAAGCGGACGATGTTCGGGTCGGCGGTGAGCCCCGGCAGGACCGGGCTCTTCATGACGATCGCCGAGACCGTCCAGGTGCGCTTCTTGCCGTCGGAGCCCGTCACCTCGTACGTCACCGGCTTGCTGAAGTCCTGCACGCTGCCGGAGGCCGGGCTGATCGCCGCGCCGTGGGCGAGGGTGAACTCCGGTGCCAGCGCGGTGAGATCGGTGCCCTCCTTCATCGGCAGCGTGATCCTGCTGCCGGTGTTGTCGACGAGGGCGTCGACCTTCAGCGCGGGGTCCGTCGCCTTGGCGATGCCCGCGGTGTTGCCGCTGAGCTCCATGACCTCCGCGGCCGTGAGGGCCCGGTCGTAGATGCGGAAGTCGTCGACCTCGCCGCCGAAGTACGGGTCGGCCGAGTACAGGGACTTGCCGATGTAGCCGCTGTAGTCCTTGTTCGCGTCGTACAGCTCGGACGGCTTGATGGTGACACCGGTCGCCCGGGCCGCCTGGATGCCGTCGACGTAGAGGACCATCGTGCCGGTCGTGCCGTCGAGGGTGACGGTGACGTGCCGCCACTCGCCGGGCGTGAGCTGCGAGCCGGCCGTCAGCTTCGACTCGGCCGACCAACTCGCCTTCGTGATGGCCGAGTAGAGACTGGAGCCGCCGTTCGAGGGGGTCGCGAAGAGGTACTTGTTGCTGTCGGGGCCGAGCCCGAACAGCCACTGGAAGCTGTCGCCGCCCTTCCACTTGGCGTACGTCGAGACGGTCACGCTGTCGGCGTCCTTCAGCACGCCGTTCGGGACACGGACGTACGGCGAGGTGGTCGAGGAGCCCGCACCGCCGGACATCTTGAACGAGCCGCCCTCGACGCCGGTGCCGAAGTCGGGCGTACGGACATAGGTGCCGTGGTAACCGTGTCCGCTGGAGTCACGGGCGATGTTGCCGCCGGTCTCGTCGAAGTCGTACTGCAGGAGCAGGTCGGCCGGGACGTCCGGTCCTTCCGCCGAGACGGTGACCTCGGCCCGGACCGGGATCGCGGCGCCGCCCGGCAGGCTTCCGGTCACGGTGAAGGTGCCGCTCTGCGCGTACTTCGACTCCGGGACGTCCTCCCAGGTGACGGCGACCGGGCGCTTGACGCCGTCGGCGTACTCGGCGATCACGGTGGCCGGCAGGACGGGCGCCTGGCCGGTCTTCGTCGTCACCTTCACGCCCTCCACGCTCTCCACGAGCTGGTCGGGCTGGTAGGCGCGCAGCAGGCGGTCGTACTCGGCCTGGGTGACCGGCAGGACGGTGCCGTGGCGGGGCTTGGCCGGCAGGTCGTAGCCGGTGGACGGGGTCCAGGTGCCGGAGGCCAGGTCGGTCGTCTCGAAGGGGATGTAGCCGCGGCCGCCGAACTCGTCGAGGAACGCGTACCACTTGTCCTCGGTGTTCGACTTGAACACCAGCGGCCCCTCGGCCGCGCTCATCGCGCCCTTGCCGATGCCCTCGGCGACGGCGTCCCAGGACAGGTCCAGCAGGGAGTCGCTCTTCTCCTCGAAGATGAACTTGCTGTTGGGCGTCGAGGAGGTGTTGTTCCGCTCGTCCTTGGAGAGACGGAAGTACGTCCCGTCGTGCGCGATCACCGTGGAGTCGATGACGGAGTAGCCGCGGTCGATCCACACCTTGGGCTCGCTGAAGGTGTAGAAGTCGCGGGTCGTCGCGTACATCATGCGGTTGTACGTGTTGCCGGAGTGCGCCTCGTTGTCGTACAGCTTCGACGCCCAGAAGACGACGTACTCACCGCGCTGTGCGTCGTAGAAGGCTTCCGGCGCCCAGGTGTTGCCGGCGCTGTCCGGAGAGACCTTGACCAGCCGCTGGTTCGTCCAGTGCACCAGGTCGGTGGACTCCCAGACCATGATGGACTTGCTGCCGGTGCGCTGGGAGGCGTCCCAGTCGCCGTTGCCGTAGATCCTGAGGTCGGTGGCGATCTGGTAGAACTTGTCGCCCTCCGGGGAGCGGATGATGAACGGGTCGCGCAGGCCCTTCTCGCCGAGCGTGGACGTCAGGACCGGCTTGCCGTCGTTCAACTCCCGCCACTTCAGCGGGTCGTTGCCCTTGCTGAGGGCGGCGTAGAGCTGCTCGCCGTCCGCGGTGCCCTCGCCCGTGAAGTAGCTGAACATGTAGCCCTTGAGGGCCTCGTGCTTCGGCAGTTCGGGCACCTTCGCGGTGAACGTGCGGGTCGTCTTTGCCTCGCCCTTGGTGACGGTGGCGGTCAGCTCGACGGTGGTGGCGCCGTCGCCGTGCGCGGGGCGGTGGACCACGCCGTCGGCGGAGACGACGTCCGGGTTCGCGGAGGACCAGGCGACCTCGGTGCCGTAGTCACCTTGTGCGGGGAGCGTCAGGTTGCCGCGTACGTCGTCGAGGTTGTGGACGCTGAGGGACTCGGCGGCCTGCTCGGTGGCCGTCTCGTCGTCGAAGGCGGGCAGGACCGTGACGTCGAAGGCCTTGGTGTCGGTCACCGCGCCCTTCTTGAGGGTCGCCGTGAGCGTGGCCGTGGCGTCCGGTTCGCCGGCCGTGGGGCGGGTCACCGCGCCGGAGTCGGACACGACGGCCGGGTTGTCGCTGGCCCAGCTGATCGAGGAGCCGCCGGCCGTGCCGGTCCTCGGCAGGTCGAGGTCGGCCGTGACCGCGCTGGTGTCCCCGAGGCTCAGCGCGGCCTTGTCGTCGGCGACGCCCTGCGTGGCGACGGGGAGGGCGAGTTGCTCGACCTCGGAGCCGGCGAGGGCGCGGTCGTAGACCCGGAAGTCGCGGATGCGGCCCTTGAAGAGCTTGTCGCCCGAGTAGACCGACTTGCCTATGTAGTTGGCGGTGGTGGTGCCGGAGCCGATGGCGCCGGGGGTGATGGTGACCGAGGTGTTGCGGCCGACCTCCACGCCGTCCTCGTACAGCACGCCGGTGCCGCCGGTCTGGGTGTAGGTGACGTGCTTCCACACCGAGCGGGTCAGATTGTGCGAGTCGGCGGGCCGGGTGGTCTGCTCCGTCGACCAGTTGCCGGTAGCGATGGACGTCCGGTAGGAGTTGCCGGTGGTGAACAGGTAGCCGTTGCCGCTGCTGCCGCTGGAGTTGCCGAAGCCGTAGAGGAAGTACGGCGTGGACTGCGTGGAGTCGATCCGCACGTCCATCGAGACGGTGATCGCGTCCATGCTCTTCATGACGTCGTTCGGCACCTTGACGTAGGTGTCCGAGCCGTTGAAGGCGAGCCCCTCACCGGTGCCCGACCAGTCGGCGGCGCCGCTCACCGTGCCGTCACGGCCGTTGCCGGAGGCGTCGGTCACGGTGCTGCCGGAGGTGGCGTCGAGCTTGTACCAGAGGGCGAGACCGTCCGTGATCTCCGCCGGTGCGGCCGTGTCCGCGGCTTGAGCGGGAACGGTGGACGCGGCGAGTCCCAGGACCAGCGACGCGGCGGTCAGTCCGGCGAGTCGACCCGCCAGGCGTCTCGCGCGGCCATGGACGCGTGCGATGTCGCGTGCGATGTGCGGCATGTGGAGTCCCTGCTGAGGCATGGCGGGGCCGCGGGCCTCGGCCATGGGCACCCTGCCGTTTCGGCTGTGTGACGTCGTGTTGCGAGAGTGTCAAACGGGGTGTGGTGCAGCGTCAAGAGGTTTCGAACAATGTCCGACAGGTCGAACATCGCGCATGGGAGTCAGCGATTCCGCCTCGCGCGGCGTGCCTCGGTCAGCAGGGGGAGGAGGGGCAGCAGGGAGATCACGACGACGAGGGCGACCAGCGGCAGCAGGAAATCGTCCACGTCGGGGACGGAGGCCCCGAGGGCGTATCCGGCCAGGACGAGACTCTGCGACCAGAGCAGCCCGCCGACGATCTGCCAGACGGTGAAGGTGCGGGTGGGCACGCCGAGCGCGCCCGCCGCCGGGTGCAGGACGGTGCGCACCATCGGGATGAAACGGCCGATCACCAGGGCCTTGCCGTAGCCGTAGCGAGCCAGAAGCCGCTCCGCGCGTGCCGCCGTCTCCCGCACGCCCCGTTTCGAAGTGCGGGCCAGCAGGGCACGCCCGCCGTGCCGCCCGAGCAGGAAGCCGACCTGGCCCCCCACGACGGCGCCGACCGCCGCGCCCAGCAGCACCTGCCACAGCACCAGCCGAGGCGCCTGCTGGGCGGTCCCCGCACACAGCACACCCGCCGGGAACAGCAGCGTGTCACCGGGCAGGAAGAAGCCGAACACCAGCAGCCCCGACTCCGCGAAGATCACCACGAGGACACCGAGCGCGCCGAAGGTCGCCAGCACCGAGGCACTGTCCATCGGGTTGACGGCGATCACCGCCATCACCTCCCGGCCGTCCTCGTAGGTCGCCCTCCCTCCAGCATCCCGTGCGGGGAGGGGTTCCTCCACGCGGTCCCGTACGGTGCGGCTCGAAGCCTCAGCCGCGGCCCTGACCGCCGGGCAGCGGCTGCTCGAACCAGACCACCTTGCCCGTGCTCACCCGCGTCGCTCCCCAGCGCAGTGCCAGTTGGTCGACCAGGAACAGTCCTCGGCCGCCCTCGTCGCTCAGCCGGGCGTGCCGCATCCTCGGCACCACCGGGGAGTCGTCGCCGACCTCGCAGCGCAGGACGTCCGTGCAGAGCAGTCGTAGCGTGATCGGCCGGGAGGCGAAGCGAACGGCGTTCGCCACCACCTCGCTGACCAGGAGTTCGGTGGACTCCACCAGGGAGTCGAGCCCCCACAGGTGGAGCGTCCTGCGGGTCAGCCGGCGGGCTTGTCCCGCGGTCTGCGGGCGAGGGGCCATGTACCAGTACGCGACCGTCTCCGGCAGGATGCCCTCGAACCGGGCGGCGAGCAGCGCGATGTCGTCGTCCCGGTCGCCCGCGCCCAGAGTGCCGAGCGCCTCGTCGCACAGCGTTTCCAGCACCGGCGGCACGGGGCCCGACGCGGCCGCGCGCAGCCGTGCCCGCAGCCGCTCCACCCCGGTCAGCACGTCCGCGTCACGGGACTCGACCAGGCCGTCGGTGTACAGCAGCAGCGTCGCCCCGGCCGGCGCGTGCAACTCGGTGGACTCGAATCCGCCGATGCCCACGCCGATCGGCGCTCCGGGCGGGACCCGCAGGATCTCCCCGCGACCGTCGGGGTGCAGGAGGACCGGCGGCAGATGGCCGGCGTTGGAGACCAGCAGCCGGTGCAGGACGGGGTCGTACATGGCGTAGAGGCAGGTCGCCGTGTGCTCGGTGCCCAGGCGCCCGGCCTGCTCGTCGAGATGGTGCAGGACCTCGTCGGGGGGCAGGTCGAGCAGGGCCAGGGTCTGCACGGTGGTGCGCAGCTGGCCCATGATCGCGGCCGATGTCATGGAGTGGCCCATCACGTCGCCGATGACGAGGGCGACACGGTTGCCGGGCAGCGGGATCGCGTCGTACCAGTCGCCGCCGACCTGGGCGGTCCGCGAGGCGGGCAGGTAGCGACTGGCCAGCTTGACCCCGGGGGGCTCGGGCAGGGACGGCGGGAGCATCGTGCGCTGCAGCGCGTCCGCGACCGATGCCTCGCGCGCGAACAGCATCGCCTTGTCGATGCCCAGCGCGGTGTGAGTGGCGAGTTGGGAGGCCACGAGAAGGTCGTCGCCGGTGAAGTCGGTCCGGCCGGGTCCGCGGAGGAGGACGACGCTGCCCAGGGCATGGCTACGGCCGTGCAGCGGGGCGATGATCAGCCGTTGCCCGGGCGGCATGGCCTGCCGAGCCTTCGCGCCGCCCAGCAGCTCGGCCGCGGTGGAGGCGACGCCCGCGGTGCTCCCGAGCACCGGCCGCCCCTCCTTCAGCAGCTTGGCGAGTTGACCGTCGGCGGCCGGGCGTACGACTTCCGCCGGCTGCACGGGCGGCTCGGAGCGAGGGGGGTTCGGAAGGCCAGGGGCGACCGGAATGCCGGGGGCGGCCGGAGAGTCAGGGGAGGTCGGGGAGGCCGTAGCGGCCGGGGTGGCCGGGGTGGCCGCGGTGGCCGGGGTGGCCGGTTCCTGCGGGGAGACGCGGTCCGTGGTGTGCAGTCGCAGGACGCCGGGAGCGGCGGGAGCGGCGGGAGCGGCGGCGACCTCGTCGCCGACCGGCAGCGGATCGTACAGATGGACGAACGCCGCGTCGGCGAATGCGGGAACGGCCGTCCGGCACAGCTCGTACAAGGTCTCGTCGAGGTTCATACCGCGGGCGATCTGCCGGGTCGCCGCGTCGAGATAGCGGAGCCTGTCGGTCTGCGGCTCGATGACGTCCGGCACGTCGCGCCGTGGAGCCCCCAGCCCGGCGGCAGGGGCTCTCGCGGGCGCGGGCGTCGGCAGCATCGCCGGGTCACTGTCGTGCGAACCGGGACGCCTTGCCGAGTGGGTCAGGTCCTCGGCCTCGTCGGCACGGTCGTTGGATGGCGCTGACGGCGCTGACGGCGCTGACGGGGTTGACGGAGCGGAGTGCTGCGGCCGAGGTGGCCGATGCGGGAGCGCGGCGTGCCGTTGCGCGCCGGCCGCCTGCCTGCCGGTGCCTTCACCGGCCCCGAGACGCTTCGTCATCGTGTCCTTCCCGCCGTGCGGGCCCGCGCCGGAGCGGGCGGATCAGGAGTCGTCGGCAGGGCGCCGTCGGCAGCGCAGGAAGATCTGCACCTCGGGCTGGACGTCCGCGCTCGCGGGAGCGTACGTGTACGAGGACTCGTCGGTGATCTCGAAACCGGCCGCCTCGACGACGTCGCGCAGCTCGTCCCTCAGATAGCCGGAGACCCGGATGCTCTCGCCGATGAACGGGATCGCGAAGTCGTCCACATCGGCCTCCACCATCGACAGCGCGAAGAGGCCGCCCGGAACCAGCAGGTGGTGGACGGTTCGCAGGGCGAGCGGGATCTCGGCGCGCGGGAGCATGAGCAGCGAGAAGAACGCCACCACCGCGTCGAAGCGGCCGAGGTCCAAAGGGCCTCCGGGCCGCAGATCCGCGATGTCCGCCCGATGGAACTCCCCGGTGGGCACCTGCCGGCGGGCCAGCGAGACCATCTGGTCCGACAGATCGACACCGACGACCTCGAAGCCCGCCTCCGCCAACTGGCGCGCCGTCGGGAGCCCGGTGCCGCACCCCAGGTCCAGCACGCGGGACCCGGCCGGCAGGGACACACCGAGCCACTCGGCGGACGCGACCTGCCCTTCCTTGTGGGGAAAGGCCGCGTCATAGCGCTCACCGATGGCGTCGAAGGCCTCGGCCTGGCCTGTGCGGTCGAGCTGCATATTGCCGTAGTCGACCTTGTCAGCGGAGCTGCTCACGGGATTCTCCTCTGATGCCTATAGGCGATTTTGGCACAGTTGTACGGGTGTGGGTGCGGCCTGGGGAGTGTGGGTGCGGCGGCGTGGGGAGTGTGGCTGCGGCCTGGGGAGCGGCGACGAGCCCCTCATGCCCCTGACGAGGGTCGGACCGTGAGGATCTGCTGGGCTTGACCGACCGGGCCGTCGACGTCGTGCAGGACCGTACTGGTGAGGCCCTGTCCGGAAGGGCCGAAGGTGACGGTGGTATCCAGTCCCGTCCAGGCCCCTCGCGGCTGTCGGTGGAGATGGACGGTCAGGTCGACATTGGGGAAGATCCATGCGCTGGCGGCCGGCGGACGGCGATGCCGTTGGCCGTGTCGACCAGGGCGAGATACGACGCGAGCGGGCTGACGGGAACGCCGGCGACCAGATCCAGTGGCTGGAGACCCAGACGGTCGCACGGCCCGGTCGGGGCGGTGCGACGGGGCGGACGTCCAGGGAGGCTATGTAGCCGCCGGGCCATAGGTCGGACATCGGCCACGAGGTGAGTGACTCCGGCGAGGTGAGGCGGTCGTCGGAGCCGCCCGCCTGCGCCGGGTGCAGCGGCTGGAGGCCGACGGTGTCATCCGCGGCTACCGGGCCGTGATCGACCCGGCCTCCGTGGGCCGCTCCTTCGAGGTCCTGATCGACCTCAGTCTCGAGGCGCAGGACGCGGAGACGGTCGAGCGCTTCGAGAAGACCTCGCGCAGGCGGAAGAAGTACGGGAGCTGCGGCGGCTGTTCGGCAGCCGCGACTACTTCGTACGCGTGGCTGTCGCCGATCTGCCGGCGGCCTACGAGGCCTTCCTTAGCCGGCGAGTCCTGACCATTCCCCGGATCAAGAACGTGACCTCGCATTTCACAATGAAGACCGTCAAGCCGGGCCCGTAGAGGGGGCGGCAAACCGTGCTGCTGAGTGGCCGGTTGTCGTATCAGGTCGGTGGGCGATACAGCCACAGCCTGAGCAGCCGGCTGAGTGACGGCATGATCAGGTAGGTCAGGGACGGCAGGAGTACGGCCGGGAAGAGCGCGGCGCGCAGCGGCAGGGGCCAGTCGGCGGTCGCGGGTACGACCAGCCACTGCAGCAGGAGTACGAGGGGGTAGGCGGCCAGCAGAGTGGTCAGGGCCATCTTCCAGCGGGGCGGGGAGTGCACTGTCGTGCCCGGCAGGCTGAACCAGGTCTCCATGCCGGTCGTGGCCTGCCGCTCACTGCTGATCTCGGTCGCGATGTCGGCGATCCGCCGGTGCCATTCCGCTCGCTCGGGGGAGACCAGCCACGCCTTCAGCCGTTCCGGGTCGCTGAAACGTGCGATGGCGTGGAACAGGTGCCCCTTCTCGGGCCGTACCCAGACGACACCCTCGCTGCCCGGGAACTTCGAGGCGGTCCGTGTGACACCGTGCGTCCATTCCTCGAACTGCGCCTCCCGGCCGGGCCGCACCTGCCAGGTGAAGACGGCGGTGACGGCTCGGTTTCGCTGTACGCCGGGCGTTCTGGTCGTGCTCATGAATGACCGGGTGCCACGGTGGTCACGGCCCATGCACGCGACGCCGGGGCGTTTCCGGGCGGCGGCCGAGCACACGTCCGGCCCACCGCAGGCGTGGCGTTGCATTCATGCCGGGTCTGTTGCATGCCGACGCTTGATCGGTGGCTCCCGGCGACGAGTTGGCCGGGGAACGGCTGCGGCTGGAAGCGGTGTGGCTCGGGCGGCAGGGCACCGGGCCCGGGTCGCTGCGTCTGGCCGCGCGGACGGTGGGCTTGGCCGACCAGCTCGATGTGCGGACGGTGCTGACCAACGCGGTGCGCTACGCCGACTCTGAAACCGGCCGCCGGAATCGATCTCGACAACCCCGACCACGTCGACCTGAACGACCGCCTGGCCTTCGAACTCATCCACGCGTCCGAGTCCGTCGGCCTCTTCCAGCTCGATTCTTCGTCCAGTCCGAGCGTGTTGCCGGATGCAGCGTCAGGTCCAACCGCGGCCGACTCCAATAGGAACGCTGTCGCCAGCCGCAAACTGCAAGCTGCTGGGCCGGTTTCGGCCCGGCGGTCAGCGGGTGTGGCGGCGGACCGCGTCGACTGCTCGCACGGTCACCCCGGTGTGCCGTTTTCGCGCAAGGTGACCGGTCTGCTGAGGGGGCCTGCCGGTTGCACCTGTTGTATCGCGTCGGTCACCTGACCGAGGAGCGCCTGCAGTTGGGTGGAGTCCTTGGCGCCGAGCTTCTCGGTGATCTGCTGTTCGATCTCCGCGATCACGGAGTCGGCCTTGCGCAGGGCGTCGCGGCCGGCGTCGGTGAGGTGGAGCTCCTGCACGTGACGGTGGCGCGGGTGTGGCCGGCGTTCCAGTTGGCCCCGGCCCTCCAGCCGGGTCACCAGGGAGGCCACCGCCTGCGGGGTGACGTTCAGGCGGCGGGCCAGTTCCGCTCCGGCCAGGCCGGGATCGACGTGGACGGCGATGAGCAGCGAATAGTGTGCCGCCGCCATGCCCAGCGAGCGCAACCGTTGCTCCTTCAGGGCTGTCACGGCCAACTCCGCCCGCCGCAGTGCCCAGGTCACCCGGTCCAGTGCGTCGGCGCCGACCGGCCCCTCGTCATGCAGCGTCATACGGAGAGAATACGACACTGGTCTCCTATCAAACGTTTGACATCATGCAGGTACTTGAATCACGCTGTCCTCATGCCTCGTACTCTTGCTCTCATCACCGGTGCCTCCTCCGGTATAGGCGCCGCCTACGCCCGCCTCCTCGCCGCCGACTGCGACTTCGTCCTGGTGGCCCGAAGGGCCGACCGCCTTTCCGAGCTCGCGGACGAACTCCGCGCGGCCGGCGCCGCCGTGGAGGTCCTGCCCGCGGACCTCGGGAACCACGACGGCCTCACCGTCGTGACCAAGCGCATCGCCGCCGGCGATGTCCGGCTGCTGATCAGCAACGCGGGCGACGGCGGCTACGCTCCCCTGGCCGACGTCGCCCCGGAGGAGATCGACCGCCTGCTCACACTCAACGGCGTGGCGTCCGTCCAACTCGCGCGCGCCGCCCTGCCCGGCATGCTGACCGCGGGGGAAGGAACGATCGTCACGGTCGCCTCACTGCTGGCCTTCAGCGCCGGGCAGAGCAACCCGCACATGCCGCCCCGCACCATCTACAACGCCGCCAAGGCCGCCACCGTCGCCTTCACCCGCACCCTCACCCACGAACTCGCCGACACCCCCATCCGCACCCAGGTGGTCTGCCCGGGCGTGGTGGCGACGGAGTTCAGCGGCGGATACGGAAGGAACATCCCCTCCGCCATGACCGCGGAAGGCGTGGCCCGAGCCAGCCTCGCCGGCCTGCGCCTGGGCGAGACGATCTGTGTACCGGGCCTGGAGGACCACACCGCCGCACTCGACGCCTTCCTCGCCGCCGAGACCGCCCTGCTCACGGGCGGCAACGTCCCCATCCCCGCCACCCGCTACAGCCAACCGCACTCACAGCCCACGCGCTGAGGACCGAGTCCGCAGGAGGAATCGCCCGCAGCATCGCTGTGACCTGCGTGATCCCTCCCGCTCGCCGACGCCGCCAAGGCCCATGACCCAAGCGTCTGCGGCCACCAGGGCGGCACGCTCATCCTGTGCCTGTTGCGAAGGTCTCGGGGTCCGCCCGACGGGCGGGCCCCGCAGCACCCGGTACAGGCGATCGCAAGGCGACGTGTCGTCCTCGTGCCGGACGTCCGTGGGCCATCCTGAGACCGCAGCACGGGGTCCCCGCTCAAGCGAAGCCGAGAGCGGGTGAGCGCCTCCTGCGCGCCGACGGCGAGCAGGTCAACCACAAGCTCATTTGGTGAGCCGGCGGAAGCAGGCGAGGGTGCAGGCGGCGGCATCCAGTCGGTCAGGCGCCGGTGCGTTCGAACGTCCAGCGGTGGCGGCCCAGGCGGCTCGAGGGCTCCATGCCCTTGCGGGTGACGCCGCGCTTGCGCGGCCAACGACTCGGGCGGACGTGGCCGTACCCCGTGTCGGCGTGGAGCTTGGCCGGTCGGCGTCGGCGCGGATCGCGGCGGGAGCGGTTGGCGGGGATTCCGCAGACGTTTCAGGGCCTGGTTGTCGCGCAGGTTCGTGCCGGACCAGTCATGCGGTCCGCGTGTGGTGGCCTTGTGCCTGCCGCCCGGGGAGGGGCTGGCCACTGCGCCCGGGAGCCAACGGCGTTAAGGGGTGGAAGGGCCGGGGAGTTCCACCACCACCGATTCCGGAGATCCCCACGGTTCCTCCAACGCGGCCCGAAGTGCGGTGACGGTATCCGCACCGACGCGCCCGGCGAGCGCGGCTTCGAGCCCTGCCAGTATCTGCATCGTCTCTGCGCGGCGCCGAGCACCGGCCGCCGTGAGGAGTACGAGCTTCGACCGGGCGGAGTGCGGATCGCTCTCCACGGTCACCACGCCCAGGGCGACGAGTTCATGGACCCACTGGTGCGCGGTCGGGGCGCTGACGCCCAGACGCCGGGCCAGCTCGGCGATGCTCGCCCCTTCTGACGGGAGCTGACTGAGCAGGGTCACGTGTGCCGCGCTGATGGCCGACCCGTCTTCCTGGGCCTCGAACGCAGTGGTCAGGGCGGTTCGGAACCAGTTGTGTGCGCGCCACAGCAGCCGGATGAGCGGCTCGGATTCAGACGGGGAGGAGGACATGTGGTCCTGCTTTCACGGTGGGGCGATTGGTTCGGCGCGGTCTGCCGATCGTAAGCCGGTCAGACCTGGCGCCCAACATTGCCGGAGCTTCCCAGATCCCCCTTCATTAGGTAGCCTACGATTAGGTTACCTAATGGTGGGATCGGATCGATCCCACCGCTCCGACCTATGTCCCCGATTCCCGTAAAAACGATGGAAGGCAGGACGATGACGACAGGATCGCCTGTATCCCCCCTCGCCGCGGGCACCTCGCGGCGGCGTCTGCTGGCCGTCGCGGCCGGCGCCACCGCCGGCACGGCAGCCCTCGCGGCCCCGGCCTCCGCCGCCCAGACCACCGCCTCCACGTCGGCCGGGACCGCCACCGGCCGCCTGGGGCGCCGCATGAAGGTGATCGCAGTCGAAGAGGCGTTCTCCGTTCCGGAGCTGATCCCGTGGCCGGGCGAAGCCCGGATGCCCCCCGGCTGGGGGCAGGAGTGGGGGCGCCGGCTCGCCGACTTCACGGAGTTGCGGCTGGCGGACATGGACAAGCACGGCGTGGACATACAGGTCCTGTCGCTCACCTCACCCGGCGTGGAGGCCATCGAGGACCCCTCCGAGGCCGTGGCCACGGCCCGCCGGGTCAACGACCGCCTGGCCGACGTGGTCGCCGCCCACCCGACAAGGTTCGCCGGCTTCGCAACCCTGCCGTTCCAGGATCCGAAGGCCGCCGTGGCCGAACTGCGCCGGGCGGTGGAGCAACTCGGCCTCAAGGGAGTCCTGCACAACGACCACGTTCTGGGCCACTACCTCGACGAGCCGCAGTTCCGGCCGGTGTGGGCCGAGCTTGAACGGCTCGGCGTGACGCTCTACCTCCATCCCGCGCTCTTCCCCGCCGATCAGTGGCGGGTGTTCCAGGGGCATCCCGTGCTGAGCGGGCCGTCCTGGGGATGGACAGCGCAGGTCGGCGCCCATGCACTTCGCCTGATCTACGGTGGAGTGTTCGACGAGTTCCCTCGGGCCTCGGTGACGCTGGGGCACATGGGCGAACTGCTGCCTTTCCAGCTGGCCCGGCTCGACAGCCGCTACCACCAGGCCGACCCCAAGGGCAGGCCACGCCACCTGCCCTCCCACTACCTGCGGCACAACCTCTACGCGACCACCAGCGGCGTCTTCTCCCACGCGGCCCTCCTCGGAGCCGTCCAGGCCATCGGCGCCGACCGGCTGCTGTTCGCCGTCGACTACCCCTATGAATCAACCGCCGAGGCAGTCGAGTTCCTCCGCACAGCGCCGTTCTCCCGTGCCGACCTCAAACGCATCGCACACCGCAACGCGGCACACCTGCTGAACCTCTGATCAAGACAGCAGCAGGTGAGGAGTATGGCTGGGCCGACGGCACAGACATGTGCCGTCGGCCCAGCCCGTGAGCACCGGCACCGAATGCCGGGTGTCCTGAGTTCATGGGATCCGCCCGCCCGTCGATGGCGTTGGTACGCAGCTTGAGCAGACCTTCAAGCGGTGATGCTCGTCCGGCTGGGCGCGACTTCCGTCGGGCAGGGCCTGGCCCACCACACCGACAGCAAGAACGAATCCTCCGCACCTTGGGAAGACAGGCTCAGGCCATGGCAGACGCACTTCTGACCGACACCACCACGGGAACCGTTCGCGGATGCGCACTCCCCGACGGAGGCCGCCTCTTCGCCGGCATCCCCTTCGCCGCACCCCCGGTGGGCGAGCTGCGGTTCCGCCCGCCCCAGCCGCCCCGGCCGTGGCAGGGTGTCCGCCGGGCCGACCGCTTCGCACCGGCGCCCGCGCAGGGCGCGTCTTCCCTGATGTCGGAGGCGAGCCAGAAGTCCTCCTTCCCCACCTTTCCTACGGCGGAGATCCGGGAGACGTCCGAGGACTGCCTGTATCTCAACGTCTGGACGCCCACGACGAAGGCCGAGGACGCCGTCCGCCCCGTCATCGTCTGGATCTACGGCGGCGGATACGACGCCGGCTCCGCCGCACCCCCCTATAGCGACGGGGCGGCTCTCGCCCGGCAGACCGGCGCGGTCGTCGTCACCGCCAACTACCGCCTGGGAGCCCTCGGTTTCCTGCACCTGGCCGACCTCGGCAGCCAGTGGGCCGGGTCCACCAACCTCGCCCTGCAGGACCAGATGGCCGCCCTGCGCTGGGTACGGGACAACATCGCCTCCTTCGGCGGTGACCCCGGCAACATCACCCTTGCAGGGCAGTCCGCCGGTGCCTTCTCCATCGGAGCCCTGCTGGCCGCCCCCGCGGCCGTCAGCCACTTCCACAAGGCGATCCTCCAGAGCGGCAGCACGTCCCGGATCTTCGATCGGGCCACCGCCACCACCATGGCCGAGGATCTGATCACCGCACTCCGCCTCGACGGCCCGGAGGACCTGCTCACCGTCGCCTGCCGGCGGATCCTGGATGCGCAGAGCACGGTCGTCACCGGCGACATCGGGCAGCGCAACCTGCCCGGCGGCCGGTCCTGGGGTGCCGTACTCGACGGCAGCGTGCTGCCCGTCGCGCCGCAGCAGGCCGTCGCCCACGGCGCCGCCGCCGACATCCCCCTGCTCGTCGGCGCCACCCGCGACGAAGTCCGCGTCTTCCAGATGATCGGCGGCGACTCCTTCCGCCCCGAGAGCGAAACAGCCTTGTACACCGAAATGCGGCGCGCCGGTGTCACGGAGCCGGAGAAGCTCCTCGACGCCTACCGGAGCCGCACCGCCGACCCCGACGACCTTTCAGCCCTGCGCAGCGCCTTCCTCACCGACGCCCTCTACCGGATCCCGGCCACGCGTCTGACCCAGGCCCAGGCAGGGGCGGGAGGCCGCGCCTACCACTACCTCCTCGTCGACGAACCGTGCGGACCGGCCATGGGCGCCTTCCACGGCGCCGACCTGCTCCACGTCTTCGACAAACTGTCCGATGTCGGCGCCGACACCCCTGAACACCTCACCGCCCGCGACACCCTCGTCGGCGCCTGGGCCGCCTTCGCCGCCACCGGCTCCCCGGGCTGGCCGCCGTATGCCCCGGAAGCCGCGGGCAACTCCCGGGCCATCGGCGGCTCCCCGGCCGTAACCGACCACATGATCACCGAACCCCCGGCCGACGATGTCACCGCCCGCCAGTACGAGATCCTGCCTTTCGAGACCGACCCCATCGTCACCGTCACCGACGGCTGACGCACCCGCCAGCCGCAGCAGTTGCCGTTCGGGGATCGGTCACCGTGACCGATCCCCGAACGCTGGCACAAAGCGCCTATTTCCGACCTACGGCCTTTGGCTGCCGATTCGGAGTTCAGAAGGCACTCAGCTCACTCCTTTGGCTGGTGCTGGACGGGCAGGACACGAACGACACCGTCGCTGCCGGCGGACTGCCGTAGCTGCTGGTTCTCGACCTCCAGGACGTGCACGACCCGCACCAGTTACTGAAAGTCGGTACGCAGCTGGTTGTGCTCGGCGCGCAGGCGGGAGAGTGACTTGATGGTCAGCTGGCCGTCGGAGCGCAGCGGTGTCCCCACCAGGAGCCGGATCATCGCGTCGGTGATGGCCTCGATCTCGGCGGCATCGCCGGGCCGCGAAAGGCTCGCTGCGGCGGAGGCCATCGCGAGGACCCGGCCCACCGTCTCGGCGATGCCACTCTGCAGCGCCTGCTCGGTGCCCGCACCGGCCGCACTCTCCACGAGCGCTCCCACGGTCGCGACATCCAGGTCGTCGACCCCGCCCGGGCGCCGGCGAGCGTCAGCGCCGAACACCGCTTCCCGTGCGACGAACTCGATCCAGCCGAGCACCGGCGCGCCCTCGCCGACGGCCTCGGCGCCCGCCTGCGCACCAACGGCCAGATCGCCCAGAGCCTGACCTGCACCATCCGCTACGCCGACCAGACAGGGACCCGCCGAAGCCGGACCATGACCGAGGCCACCTTCCACACCGTGCTCCTGGCGCGCGCCGCGTACGCGGTGTATGAATCCCTCGGGCTGCAACGCGCCCGGGTGCGCAGCATCGCGCTGCGCGCCGAAGCCCTGCAGCCCGCCGGCCGTGCCACCCGGCAGCTGACCCTCGATTCCGGCGACGACAAGCCCCTCGCGCTGGAAGCCGTCGCCGACCGCGCTCGCGCCTGCTTCGGGCACGGCGTTCTCTACCCGGCATCCCTTGCGATCGCAGCACGAACGCGATCTGCCGGAGCCCAGGCCCACGGTGCCTACGGGCAGCACCGGTCAGGAGAGAACCGATGACCTATCACGTCGCAATGCAGTTCACACCGGGCGGTCCAGCCGTCGAAGGGACGTGGACCGCCGTTGACACCGCCCTCGCCCGGTACCGGGAGTGGGTGGGCAGTCACGGCAGCCTGACCGGGTGAAGATCTCCCTGACAGAGGAGACCGATGACGTCCGTGTGCCGATCCGGACCTGGACGAAGGAGCACGGCGAGGAACTCGCTTCAGTGCCACCTTCTCCGACCACGGACCAACCCGGCCCGGGCGCGGCCGTCCCGGACGTCAGGTGAGGGGCAACTGACCAAGGGGACGTCCGCCATCGGTCGCGCCGGACTGCGCATCGAGGGAGCGGGCCAGTTCCGGATCGCTGGTGAAAACCGGGCCATGCCAGAAGGCGGGGACCGCCACGGGTGCAAGGCTGACTGACGATCTGACACAGCACCGGCAAGGAGCAGTTCGACCTCGGTTGTAGCCTCCCCGGCTTCGTCGACGCCGGAGACGCCCACGCGCACGGGGGATCCAACCTCGGCTTCCCGACGACTGAGTGAGGGCAGACCTTCGGGCGGGGGGCGAACCCGATCAGAGAGGAAGACGATGGTCCCATCGGAACGGGAACCGGAACAGCAAGTCCAGCGGATCGGCATACCCGCCGAGTCCACCGCGGGCGAGACCAGGGTGGCGGCGACACCGGCCACCGTGGGCCGACTTGTCGCGCTGGGATACGAGGTGGTCGTGGAGCCGGGGGCGGGGGAGTTGTCCCGCTTCTCCGACGCGGCGTACGAGGAGGCGGGCGCCCGGCTCGGCGACCCGTGGCCGGCCGAGATCGTGCTGAAGGTCAACGGTCCTTCGAGCGAGGAGATCGGCCGGCTGCGCGACGGAGCGACGCTGATCGCGCTCATCGGTCCCGCGCTGAACCCGGAACTGGTCGAGGAGTTGGCGCGACGGCCCATCACCGTGCTCGCCATGGACGCCGTCCCGCGCATCTCACGCGCCCAGTCGCTGGACGTCCTCAGCTCGATGGCGAACATCGCCGGATACCGGGCCGTGGTCGAGGCCGCGCACGCCTTCGGCCGCTTCTTCACCGGCCAGGTGACCGCCGCCGGCAAGGTGCCGCCGGCCAAGGTGCTCGTGGCCGGCGCCGGCGTGGCAGGCCTCGCGGCGATCGGCGCGGCACACAGCCTGGGCGCCGTGGTCCGCGCCACCGACCCCCGGCCCGAGGTCGCCGAGCAAGTGCGCTCGCTCGGCGGGGAGTTCCTCGAGGTACGGCCCGAACAGGCCGAACAGGAGGTCAGCAGCGACGGATACGCCAAGGCCACCTCGGACGACTACAACCGGCTCGCCGCGCAGCTGTACGCCGACCAGGCCGCCGACGTCGACATCATCATCACCACCGCGCTCATCCCGGGCAGGCCGGCGCCGAGGCTCATCACCGCCCAGGACGTCGCACGCATGAAGCCCGGCAGCGTGATCGTCGACATGGCCGCGGCCCAGGGCGGCAACGTCGAGGGAACGGTCGCCGGGAAGGCGGTCGTCACCGACAACGACGTGACGATCATCGGCTACACCGACCTGCCCGGCAGGCTCCCGGCCCAGGCGTCGCAGCTGTACGGCACCAACCTCGTCAACCTGATGAAGCTGCTCACTCCCGGCAAGGACGGCCGACTCGTCCTCGACTTCGACGACGTGGTGCAGCGCTCGATGACCGTGGTGCGCGAGGGCGAGAAGACCTGGCCGCCGCCATCCGTGCAGGTGTCCGCCGCGCCCACTCCCGCCCCTGCCCAGGGCCCGGAACCCGCCGCGGTCCCCGAAGCCGCCGCGAAGCCCACCCGCTCCGCGCGGTCGGGGTACGCCCTGGTCGGCGCCGGAGCGCTCGCGCTCTTCCTGGTGACCGCCTTCTCGCCGCCCCAACTGATCGCCCATTTCACGGTCTTCGTCCTGGCGATCGTCATCGGCTTCTACGTCATCGGCCATGTGCACCACGCCCTGCACACCCCGCTGATGTCGGTCACCAACGCGATCTCCGGGATCGTCGTGGTCGGCGCGCTGCTGCAGATCGGGCACGGGAACACCGTGGTGACCGTGCTGTCGTTCGCCGCGATCCTGCTGGCGAGCATCAACGTCTTCGGCG
Organism: Streptomyces sp. SD31; assembly: GCF_052068475.1. NCBI lineage: Bacteria > Bacillati > Actinomycetota > Actinomycetes > Kitasatosporales > Streptomycetaceae > Streptomyces > Streptomyces sp. SD31. The sequence continues at coordinate 18,629 of NZ_JBQHCX010000007.1, forward strand.
GATTCGCCGTCACCCGCCGCATGCTCGGCATGTTCTCGAAGGGCTGATCAGGGATGACCACCGCCACGGCCGCAGAGGCCGCATACGTCGTCGCCGCGCTGCTGTTCATCCTCAGCCTGGCCGGACTGTCGCAACACCGGACCTCCCGCGCGGGAGTGGTCTGGGGCATGGCCGGCATGGTCGTCGCCCTGGCCGCCACCATCGGTCTCGCCTCCCGGAGCATCACCGTCACCGGTCTCGTGCTGATCGCCGTGGCCACGGCTGTCGGGGCGGGCATCGGATTGTGGCGTGCCCGGGCCGTCGAGATGACCGGCATGCCGGAGCTGATCGCCATCATGCACAGCCTCGTCGGCCTCGCTGCCGCGTTCGTCGGTTGGAACGGCTACCTCGACGCGGACGCCGGGGGCCACGCCGGTGAGGAACTCACCGGCTCGCTGCTGCGCATCCATCACGCCGAGGTGTTCATCGGTGTGTTCATCGGCGCCGTCACCTTCACCGGTTCCGTCGTCGCCTACCTGAAGCTGTCCGCGCGGATCAAGTCCCGCCCGCTCATGCTGCCCGGCAGACACGCCCTCAACCTGGGGGCGCTCGCCGCGTTCGTCGGGCTCACCGCGGCGTTCGTCGCCCGTCCCCACATGGGACTGCTCATCGCGGTCACCGTGGTGGCACTGGCCCTCGGCGCCCATCTGGTCGCCTCCATCGGCGGCGGCGACATGCCGGTGGTGGTCTCGATGCTCAACAGCTACTCCGGCTGGGCCGCGGCCGCCTCCGGCTTCCTCCTCGCCAACAACCTGCTGATCGTCACCGGCGCACTGGTCGGCTCCTCCGGCGCCTATCTGTCGTACATCATGTGCAAGGCGATGAACCGCTCCTTCCTCTCGGTGATCGCGGGCGGTTTCGGGGGCGAGACGGTGGTGGCGAGCGACGGCGGCGACCAGGGGGAGCACCGGGAGATCAGCGCGGAGGAGACCGCCGAACTCCTTCAGGACGCCTCCTCGGTGATCATCACCCCCGGATACGGGATGGCGGTCGCCCAAGCCCAGTACCCCGTCGCGGAGTTGGCGCGCAAGCTGCGCGAGCGCGGTGTCGACGTGCGCTTCGGCATCCACCCGGTCGCCGGCCGGCTGCCCGGTCACATGAACGTGCTGCTCGCCGAGGCCAACGTGCCGTACGACATCGTGCTGGAAATGGACGAGATCAACGACGACTTCGCCGCCACCTCGGTCGTCCTGGTCATCGGCGCCAACGACACCGTCAACCCGGCCGCCGCCGAGGACCCGGCGAGTCCCATCGCCGGGATGCCGGTCCTGCACGTGTGGGAGGCGGCCCAGGTCGTGGTCTTCAAACGCTCCATGGCGACCGGGTACGCGGGCGTGCAGAATCCGCTGTTCTTCCGCGAGAACAGCCAGATGCTCTTCGGCGACGCCAAGCAGCGGGTCGAGGACATCCTGCGCAGCCTCGACGCCACCGACGCGCCGGTCCGGGAGATGGCCGGCACGACACGCTGACCGGTTCTCTCGCCGTCCGCCGGGCCTGCCCGGCGGACGGCCCGACTTGCCGACAGGAAGGTGCGAAGGTATGCAGTGACCACGTTGACCTTGCTGCACCCGGGCGCCATGGGGGGGCGTCCGTGGCCACTCAGGCGACCGGATCGGGTCATCAGGTCCTCTGGGTACCCGCTCATCACGGGTTCACGGGCCTTTACGTCGAGGCCAACGCCAACCTCGTGCGCGGCGTCTTTCAGGGCTCCCGCGTCCGGGTGGAAGCCGCGAGGGACGAGGTCGGTGCCGCATCGGCGCTGAAGACGTCCTTCGCGTCCTTCCAGAAGGCGGCCCGCACGCTCGCCGCCGTGTCGCACGCCCTCGCGGAGAGCCACGGAGTCGCCGATCTTCTCACCGCCGAGGGGCAGCGCGCGCTGACGTCGTTGCCCGACCCGGGCGGGCTCGGCCTTCCGCCGAGCCCGCCACGCCGGCTCCCTACCGGAGCCGGACCCCGTGTCGTGCCGTCAGCGCTGCAGTGTCAGCAGACCCGGACGGTAGGGCAGGAGGCCGTAGTCGCCGCCTGAGTTGGGGCTGCGCCCCTGGTAGAGCAACTGCAGATTGCAGGGATCGACGGTCATGGTCTGATCAGGGCTGGTGCGGATCAGTTCGCCATGGCTGATGTCGTTCGTCCAGGTGGCGCCACTGTTGGCCTTGCCGGCGAAAGGATTGCTCTCGGTCGCGGCCTGGGGTGTCCATGAGCCGTTCAGACTGGTGGCCGTGAACGAGCGGAAGTAGCGGCCCTGCGAGCCGATAGCCTCGACGATCATGAGGTAGCGGTTCTGGCCCTGGAGCTTGTAGACCTGCGGGGCTTCGAACAGGTTGTTCGTCGTATCGCTCATGATCACTGTCGAGTTCGAGCCGAAGCTGCCCGGGAAGTTCCCGATCGGCATACTGGCCCGGTAGATCTTGCCGTTGTCACCGGCGAAGAACAGGTACATGTTCGTCCCGTCAGCGATGAGCGTCTGGTCGATGGGGCCCGTTCCGGAGCCGGCGATGCTTCCGGAGAAGAGCTCCTGCTCCGATGACCAGCCATTCGGGTTGGTGGGGTCGCTCGATGTCCGGTAGGAGAAGGCGGTCCTACCCCACTGGTAGGCGAGCACCCAGATGTTCTTCGGCGCGAAGTAGAAGAGCGTGGGCGCGACGGTGGAACTCGACATCGTGTTCTGGCTGGCCGAGGCCATCTCCGACCAGTTGGTGAACAGGCCGAAGTTCATCGAACCCCACTTCGTCCCCGTGTCGTGCGTCGTCCCATAGACGAGTTGCCTGCCGTTGTAGGGGACGACGGTGAAGTCCTTGAGCGAGACCCACCCCGGCTTGGGCTGCGCCAGCGCGCCCGTTGATGTCCACCGGTACGTCGACGGAAGAGCGCACGGGCCGGGGTTGTCGGCGCCGACCTTGACGAGCTGCCACTGCTGGTTGGTGCCGCCCCAGTCGTCGTACTGGACGATGTTCGCGTTGTCGGCGGTGGAGGCGCCTTGCACTTCGAGGGCCTTGTTGCTGTGGCGCGAGATGAGCCTCACGTAGCCGTCCGAGCTGTCGGCCAGCCGCCACTGCTGGTTGGTGCCGTTCAGGTCGGCCCACTGGACGATCGAGCCGCCGTTGGCGGTGGAGAAGTTGTGGACGTCCAGCACCTTGCCGGAATGGCGGGACTTGAGGCGGTAGTAGCCGCCCCCGGAATCGACGAACTGCCACTGCTGCTGGTTCTGATCGTTCCTGGTCCACTGGGTGATGCGGGCGCCGTCGTTGGTCGCCAGGTTGTAGACATCCAGGGCCTTGCCGCTGTTGCGGTTGACCAGCACATACGAGGCATTGGGGTCTACGGTCGCCGCGGCGGCGGGCTGGGCACCGAGGAAGGTGGCCACGAGCAGCAAGGGCGCGAGGACGGCAAGTAAGCGTCTCAGACGGACCGGGGACGGTTGGCGAAACCACATCAGAGGGCCTCCTTGGGGGCGGGGGGCGGGGTGACCCCGATGAACCGCGGAGCGGACGTGCCGAGTGGAGGGACAATCTCGAAATATTTCGAAGAATTCCCCGATGGTTCGACGCCACAAGCTAGGAATGTGCCGCCCTCTGGTCAAGGCCTGTCACCGATCTGTCCACAAACAGCGCCTCCCCTCTGGGCTTGACAAGCTGTCACGCCGCCAGTCCAAGGCGTCTGTTTGGAGGAGAGAAGCCGAGGGAGCGGCGGCCGCGCACTCGTCCCGGGCTCGGCCCGGCCGACTCGCCGGGGATTCGAATGTTTCGGTAGAGAAATCGAAACTTCTTCTGCGGGGAGTATTGACGATCCATCGTCAACAGCTCAATCATCCCTGTCTGAGAAACCGGGCGCAGTTCGAGATATCGAAGCGTCGGCCTGAGCAATCTGTGCTGCACGACAGATCCGCGCACCAAGGCACCTGTGCCACCCCCGTTTGTTCCGGTGAGGTTCGCGCCAGCGCATCCTGGCTCTTCGCGCAGTTGGAGAGGTACGCGACGCCGCGTGGCGGTCCCCCGGCCGAGCCGCGATGGAGTAGCCCCATGCCTGTGTCGAAACACCGCCGCCGCCCGCCGTACGTCACCCGACGACCGACCGGGTGGGTGCCGTCCGTGCCGGTGGAGATCGTCCCGGTCCCATGACCGTGGTGTCCGGTGATTCCGTGCCGCCCGGGCTCCGGCCCGCCCCCGTCCGTCTGCCGAGGGAGCAGGCGACGCATTCCCCTGCGCTTCAGTCCTTCCGTGATTTCTACCTTGGAGGCACAGCCATGGGCTCGTATGCCCTTCCCAGACCCGTTGTCCGCCGGAAGATCCGCGGCCTGCTGCTGGCGCTGGTCGTCGGCGTCCTCGGTGCGGTCGGCACGCTGGCCGCGCCGCCGGCCGCACACGCCGCCGAGAACACGCTCGGCGCCGCGGCGGCGCAGAGCGGCCGCTACTTCGGCACCGCCATCGCCTCGGGCAGGCTGGGCGACTCGGCGTACACGTCGATAGCGAGTCGCGAGTTCAACTCGGTGACGGCCGAGAACGAGATGAAGATCGACGCCACCGAGCCCCAGCGAGGCCAGTTCAACTTCACCGCCGGTGACCGCGTCTACAACTGGGCGGTGCAGAACGGAAAGCAGGTGCGCGGCCACACCCTGGCCTGGCACTCCCAGCAGCCCGCCTGGATGCAGGCCCTCAGCGGCAGCACACTGCGCCAGGCGATGATCAACCACATCAACGGCGTGATGACCCACTACAAGGGCAAGATCGCCCAGTGGGACGTCGTGAACGAGGCCTTCGCCGACGGCACTTCGGGAGCCCGGCGCGACTCCAACCTGCAGCGCACCGGCAACGACTGGATCGAGGTCGCCTTCCGCACCGCGCGCGCCGCCGACCCGGCCGCCAAGCTCTGCTACAACGACTACAACGTCGAGAACTGGACCTGGGCCAAGACTCAGGCGATGTACGCCATGGTCCGGGACTTCAAGCAGCGCGGCGTGCCGATCGACTGCGTAGGCTTCCAGGCGCATTTCAACAACGACAGCCCCTACAACAGCAACTTCCGCACCACCCTGCAGAGCTTCGCCGCCCTCGGCGTCGACGTGGCCATCACCGAACTCGACATCCAGGGCGCCTCGGCCACGACCTATGCCAACGTGACCAACGACTGCCTGGCCGTCCCGCGCTGCCTCGGCATCACCGTCTGGGGCGTGCGCGACACCGACTCCTGGCGACCGCAGCACACACCGTTGCTGTTCAACGGCGACGGCAGCAAGAAGCCCGCCTACACCGCCGTCCTCAACGCACTCAACGGCGGCTCGTCTACGCCCCCTTCGGGTTCCGGACCGATCAAGGGCGTCGGTTCGGGCCGCTGCCTGGACGTCCCCGGCACCAGCACCACTGACGGCACCCAGCTCAACCTGTGGGACTGCCACAACGGCACCAACCAGCAGTGGACGTACACCGCCGCCGGCGAACTCAGGGTCTACGGCAACAAGTGCCTGGACGCCGCCGGCACGGGCAACGGCACCAAAGTCCAGATCTACAGCTGCTGGGGCGGCGACAACCAGAAGTGGCGCCTCAACTCCGACGGATCCATCGTCGGCGTCCAGTCCGGCCTCTGCCTCGACGCCGTCGCAGGCGGCACCGCCAACGGCACCCTGATCCAGCTCTACTCCTGCTCGAACGGCAGCAACCAACGCTGGACCCGCGCCTGATGAGGCCTGCCACAAGCGAAAGGGTGAATCGATGACGGCCCACGGTGCGGCTTCCCCCGCCCCTCCACGACGACATCGCTGGTGGTCCCGTGTCGCCGCCCTGGTGGCGGCGACCCTCGCGATCGGCTTGCTCGCCGTGGTGAATCCGGCGCCCGCCGAGGCGGCGACGGTGGACACGAATGCCTGGTACGTCCTGGTCAATCGCAACAGCGGCAAGGCGCTGGACGTCTCCGGCGCGTCCACCGCCGACGGCGCGCGGGTCAGCCAGTGGACGCGCAACGACGGAGCCCACCAGCAGTGGCAGTTCGTGGACTCCGGCGGCGGCTTCTACCGCCTCAAGGCCCGGCATTCGGGCAAGGTTCTCGACGTGGCCGGCGCCTCGACCGCGGACGGTGCCGCGATCCAGCAGTGGGCCGACCACAACGGGGCCAACCAGCAGTTCCGCCTGGCCGACTCCGACGCGGGCCACGTCCGGCTGATCAACCGCACCAGCGGCAAGGCGGTGGAGGTGCAGGGCGCTTCCACCGCCGACGGCGGCAACGTCGTCCAGTACTCCGACTGGGGCGGCGCCAACCAGCAATGGCAGATGATCAAGTTGTCGTCCGGTGGTGGTGGCGGCTGCGGCAGCGCCCCGACTCTGGCGAGCGGTACGCACACGATTCAGAGCGGCGGCAAGAGCCGCAGCTTCATCCTCAGGGTTCCCGCCAACTACGACAGCAGCCACCGCTACCGGCTGATCTTCGCGTTCCACTGGCGGGGCGGAACCGCCGGCGACGTCGCCTCGGGCGGCACGAGCGGGAACGCCTGGTCCTACTACGGCCAACAGGAACAGTCGAACAACAGCGCAATCCTCGTCGCCCCCCAGGGCCTCGGCAACGGCTGGGCCAACTCGGGCGGTGAGGACGTCACCTTCGTCGACGACATGATCCGGCGCATCGAGGGCGGCCTCTGTGTCAACCCGGCACAGCGTTTCGCCACGGGATTCAGCTGGGGCGGCGGTATGAGCTACGCACTCGCGTGCAGCCGGGCGAACGTCTTCAGGGCCGTCGCGGTCATCTCCGGCGCCCAGATCAGCGGGTGCAGCGGCGGCAACCAGCCCATCGCCTACTTCGGAATCCACGGCATCAGCGACTCCGTCCTCAACATCGGGCAAGGACGGTCCCTGCGCGACAAGTTCGTCAGCAACAACGGCTGCACCCCCCAGAGCCCGCGCGAGCCCGCGCCGGGCAGCCGAACGCACATCACCACCACCTACTCGGGCTGCCGTGCCGGATACCCGGTCCAATGGGCCGCGTTCGACGGTGGCCACATACCCGGTCCGGTCGACGGCTCCTCCGGCGAAAGCGGCGTCACCACCTGGACCAAGGCAGAGATCTGGAGGTTCTTCGTACAGTTCCAGTGACACGCCCGCACCGCGAAGTGGAGCCGGGATGATCCTGGCTCCACTTCGTCGACGTCTGTCCCAGATGGAAGGACGGAGGCCCTTTCAGCAGAGTTCCCACGCCTTCGGACTGGTCACGGCCGGCGAACAGGCCGTGGGGGGAAGTGGCGTTCGACGAACACGCCCTCGCGGAGGGAGTTCTCGTCCGCCCGGTTCACGGCCTCGCAGGCCGCCATGGCCGCGGGTTTGCTGAACGAGGGCGACGGTGGCAGTGCTCTCGGCGGCCTCTTCCAGGAGATGGTCGGCGGTCCCCGCGGGAGACCGGCTGACCCGCCCGGCCTCGGCGGCGCCACGCGTGCACCCGGTCAGGATGAGGCCCACCGTCTTCGCCCAGCCAGTCAGGCCGAGGGTGCTTCCACAGGGGGCGCAAGGGGTGGAGGCGATCGCGTGGCGTGTTTGTTGTGTCGGGTTGCCTGGCGTACAACGATGCCTCCAGGCAACCCGACTTCAGGCTCTAGAAGAAGCCGAGTTTCCGAGGGCTGTAAGAACAAAGAATGTTCTTGGTCTGCTGATAATGCTCCAGCATCATCTTGTGCGTCTCACGGCCGATGCCCGACCCCTTGTAGCCGCCGAACGCCGCGTGCGCCGGGTAGGCGTGGTAGCAGTTCGTCCACACCCGGCCCGCCTGGATGGCGCGTCCCGCGCGGTAGGCGGTGTTGATGTCCCGCGTCCACACGCCCGCGCCGAGGCCGTACAGCGTGTCGTTGGCGATCTTGATGGCGTCGTCGAAGTCGTCGAAGGACGTCACCGAGACCACCGGACCGAAGATCTCCTCCTGGAAGATCCGCATGCGGTTGTCGCCCTCGAAGATGGTCGGCTGGACGTAGTAGCCGCCCTTCAACTCGCCCTCATGCTCGATGCGTTCGCCACCCGTGAGGACCTTGGCGCCTTCCTGCCGGCCGATGTCCAGGTAGGAGAGAATCTTCTCCAACTGGTCGTTGGAGGCCTGCGCGCCGATCATCGTGTCCGTGTCGAGCGGATGGCCGGTCTTGATCTGCTCGGTGCGGGCGATCGCCGCCTCCATGAACTCGGCGTACCGGCCGCGCTGGACCAGCGCCCGGGACGGGCAGGTGCACACCTCGCCCTGGTTGAGCGCGAACATGGTGAAGCCCTCGAGTGCCTTGTCCCGGAAGTCGTCGTCGGCCGCCCAGACGTCGCCGAAGAAGATGTTCGGGGACTTGCCGCCGAGTTCGAGGGTGACCGGGGTGATGTTCTCCGAGGCGTACTGCATGATCAGCCGGCCGGTCGTCGTCTCGCCGGTGAACGCCACTTTGGCCACCCGGGGGCTGGACGCCAGCGGCTTGCCCGCCTCCACGCCGAAGCCGTTGACGATGTTGACCACGCCCGGCGGGATCAGGTCGGCGACCAGGCTGAGCCAGTAGTGGATGGACGCCGGGGTCTGCTCGGCCGGCTTGAGCACGACCGCGTTGCCGGCGGCCAGCGCCGGGGCCAGCTTCCACGTGGCCATCAGGATCGGGAAGTTCCACGGGATGATCTGCGCGACCACGCCCAACGGCTCGTGGAAGTGGTACGCCACCGTGTCGTCGTCGAGCTCGCCGAGCGAGCCCTCCTGGGCGCGGATCGCGCCGGCGAAGTAGCGGAAGTGGTCGATGGCCAGCGGAATGTCGGCGGCCAGCGTCTCGCGCACCGGCTTGCCGTTCTCCCAGCTCTCGGCGACCGCCAACTGCTCCAGGTTCGCCGCCATACGGTCGGCGATCTTGAGCAGGATGTCGGCGCGCTCGGTCACCGAGGTCCTGCCCCACGCGGGAGCGGCCGCGTGCGCCGCGTCGAGCGCCCGCTCCACGTCCTGCGCCGTGCCCCGCGCGATCTCGGTGAACGGCTGCCCGTTCACCGGCGACGGGTTCTCGAAGTACTGCCCCCCGATCGGCGGCACGTACTCTCCGCCGATGAAGTGGTCGTAGCGCGCCTGGTAGGAGACGATCGCGCCGTCGGTGCCGGGCGCCGCGTAACGGGTCATGCTGGTCTGCCTCCCTGCAGAAGCGCTGCCCGCCGTTGGGCAGCTCTCGGCGCGAGGCTAGGGACGGCGAGGTTGCAAGTACGTTGCGCGCGGCGACGGTGCGGTCAGCGCGGCGATCGGCGCTCCCAGGCAGGCCGTACGGACAGTGCGGGCAGTGCGGACAGTTCGGACTCCAGCGCGGCCAGCCGCGACCGCACCGCAGCAGTGGGGCGCACCGCGGCGAGAGCCCGCCATACGTCGATGTCGTCCTCGCCCCACGGCGCGTGCGCCCAGTCGGCCAGCAGGTCGGGGTCCCGGCGGGCGATCAACGCCGTACGCAGCCCATCGGCGAGGCGGCGCCTGAGCCGCACCACCGCCGGTGCCTGGGAACCGGGCAGCAGCGGGCCGGCGTACGCCATGGCCGCGCCCGTGACCGCACCGGTCTCCAGACGACGCTCGACGACCGCCACATCCGACTCGACCGGCACCGTGAGCCGGTAGGGCCGTGAGCCGAGCAGCGCGGGGCCGAGTATCCGGCGCAGGCGGGCCAGTTCGGCGCGCAGCGTCACGGGCGTCACCGACTCGTCCTCGTACAGCGCACACAGCAGCTCGTCCCCGGTCAGACCCTCCGGGTGGCGGGCCAGCAGCACCAGGATCTCGCTGTGCCGGCGACTGAGCCTGACGCGGCGGCCGCCAGTGAGCAACTGCGCCTCGTCGCGGCCCAGCGCGGACAGCTCCGGTGTGTCGGCCGCCGGCGTCGGCGGGGCGAGCAGCGCCAGATGGGACTCCGCGGCACGCGCGACCGCCTGCACGAACCCCAGGCTGTGCGGATGCGCGAGCCCGTCCCCGCCGGTGATGTCCACCGCCCCGAGCACCCGACCGGTGCGCGGATCGTGCACCGGCGCCGCCGCGCAGGTCCAGGGCTGCACCTGGCGGATGAAGTGCTCGGCCGCGAACACCTGCACCGGCCGGTCCACGGTGACCGCCGTGCCCGGCGCGTTCGTCCCGACCGAGGTCTCCGCCCACCGCGCACCCGGCACGAAGTTCATCCGCCCCGCCCTGCGCCGGGTCGTCGGATGGCCCTCGACCCACAGCAGCCTGCCGTGCGCGTCGCACACCGCGAGCAGATGCTCGCCGTCGGCGGCGAACGTGCCCAGCAGCTCCCGGAACAGCGGCATCACCCGCGCCAGCGGATGCTCCGCGCGATAAGCGCCGAGATCGCTGTCCGCGAGCTCCACGCTCGCCGTCCCGTCCGGGCCCACCCCGGCCCGCGCGGAACGCCGCCACGAGTCGGCCACCACGGAACGCACCGGCTGCGGCACGGTGCCCACCTCGGTGAACGTCTCATGCGCACGACGCAGTACCCGGACACGCTCGGCGGGGTCGGCTCCCGGTTCCAGGGCCACCCACGGATCCGTCAACTCGGCCTCCCGGAAGGCGATGCGGCTGGGGACATCGTCACTCCGGGTACGCGGGCGGACAACCTTTTCGACGCGGGACACCTGAACGGTGCACACCGGTTCGGCGGGTACGGCCGGTCTCAGGCCGAGTTGACCAGTCGTATGTAGCGCGTCCAGTCCCAGTGCGGACCGGGATCGGTGTGATCGGTGCCCGGAACCTCGTGGTGCCCGATGATGTGCTCCCGGTCCTTGGGGATGCCGTACTTTTCGCAGATCGCGGCCGTCAGCAGAGCCGACTTCTCGTACAGGACGCCGGTGAAGAAGCCGGGCTGGTCCACCCATCCCTCGTGCTCGATGCCGATGCTGCGCGTGTTGTGGTCCCAGTCCCCGGCGTGCCAGGCGATGTCCTTCTCGCGGACGCACTGGGATGTGTGTCCGTCTCCTGACCGGACGACGTAGTGGGCGGACACCTTCTTCCTCGGGTTCTCGAAGACGAACAGGGTCTTGGGGTAAGTGGTCTGTGTCACGTGGATGATCACCCGGTCGACCGCATGGGTCGTGGGGCGGTTCGCCACCGTGTAGTTGGCGGTGCTCGCCGGTCGCCAGGCGGCGAGTGGGTAGTCCGGTGCCGGGACGTGCGCACCGGCCCGCCGTTCGGGGAGCAGGACATACGGGACGGCGGCCAGGGCGGTGCCTTGGAGGAGGAGGCGCCGGCGGCTGGGTCGTGGTCTTGCGCGTTCCAAAGGAGATTGCCTTTCAGGGTTGAGGTCGGCCGGCGCGCTCAGCGCAGAGCCGCTGCCGTCTCCCGCAGCCGCGCATGAAGGCCGCGGTGCGTCTCGCGCGGGGGAAGCCACTGCTTGCGGATCTTGGCCACGCACGTGTAGTTGGTGTCGCAGACGTTGGCCAGCGGCGACTCGACGGCCTGGGTCGCGAACTGGTACGCGTCCAGCTCACCGAACCCGTAGTCGCGCACCAGCCACCGCACCAGGTCGAGCTGGGATATCCGGAACGCGTCCTCCAGCGGCCGGGCCGAACCCGTCGAGATGATGTGCGTGTCCGACTCGATGCGGGGCCAGGGTGTGGCGAGTCCCTTGAGCAACTCGACGATCACCACGGTGTTCATCGCGCACTCGACCGCCACCCCACAGGTCTCGCCCTCGCCCTGCCTGGCGTGCCCGTCGCCGAGGCTGAGCAGTGCGCCCTCGACGTTCACCCCGAGGTAGCAGGTGACGCCTGCCCGCATCTCGGGTGTGTCCATGTTCCCGCCGTGCGCGTCGGGCACCAGGGCCGAGCGCACCTCCAGATTGGCGGGGGCCACCCCGACCGTGCCGTGCATCGGGTCCATGGGCAGCTCGGCCTCGATGTCACTGTCGTGCGCCCGGAACAGCGCCGTACGTCGGGTCCGGTCGAGCTGCCAGATCCAGACGGTCTCCCGGAGCGGCGGCTGTAGCGTGGCCGTGGTGTGCGTGGAGGTCAGTGCGCCGAACAGCGGGACCGTCGTCGATGCGGCCCAGTCCCGGGCCGGTTCGATCGACACGAAATGCACGGCGACCGTGTCACCCGGCTCGGCGCCCTCGATGTGGAAGGGACCGGTCTGCGGGTTGAGGAAGGGGAACTCGCACACCTCCGACACCAGATCCTTCTCCGAGCGCACCCGCCCGGCGAAGCAGTCCTCCGTGTACAGGTCGAGAACCGTGCCGGGTGCGATGCGCGCCACGGGAGGTGCGCCGCCGAACGTCCAGGCGTATTCGCCCGGCTCGGGTCGCACGGTCAGGATCCTGGGGTCGCTCATCGCTGCACAGCTCCGTTCTGCGGAAGGCCGGTGGGGGAGGGGTCGTCGAGGTGCACACGGGCGGTCTCGGCTATGCGCCCGGGGTGGCGCCCGCTCTGGAACAGGACCTCGCGCAACCCGATCGCGTCGCACCGCAAGGTTGCGGCGGCGCCTGTGCGCCCCGCAGTCGCTTGCCCCGCCGAATCCCCCGACATGTGAATCCCCTCATCCACGCCGATGCGCTCCCGTCGCCATGACACGACAGTTGCGCCTCGCGTGAATCACGGTACGGCGCGGGCGGGTTGGTCAGAAGAGCCCGCCGACTTTTCGTGGACAGCCGCAGGATTGTGGATAACTCGCTCACTCACAGGAGTGAACTCGTCCTGAGTTCAGGCTTGTTCCGCCACGGCCGCCACCGCCATCGGATCGTCCAGCACCGCTCGCACCACTGAGTGCGCGGCGCCCAGCAACGGCCCCTCGGGACCCAACCGCGACACGGACACCGGACAGGCGGGCCCGGCCGTGCGCCGGTCCAACTCGGCCTCCAGCGACGGCAGCAGCCAGGGCGCGAGCCCGGCCAGTGCGCCGCCCAGCACCACACTCTCGGGGTCCAGCAGATTGACCGCGCCCGTCAGTGCGACACCGAGCGCCGTTCCCGCGTCGCGCAGGGCCCGCCGTACGTCCTCGTCGCCGTCGGCGGCACGCCCGGCGAGCAGTCCGACGCGGTCCTCGTCCGACTCCAGACCGGCCGCGCGCAGCACCGCCTCCTCACCGGCGTACTGCTCCAGACATCCCCGCCCCCCGCACGGGCATTCCGGCCCGTCCGGCTGGACCGGTACATGCCCCAACTCGCCGGCGAAACCGCGCGTTCCGTGCAGCAGCCCGCCGCCCACCACGACCGCCGCACCGATGCCGATCTCCGCCGACACATGCAGGAAGTCGCGCGGCGTGCCGTCGCCCAGCCAGAGTTCGGCGAGCGCGCCGAAGTTGGCCTCGTTGCCCACGGTCAGCGGGAGGTCCATGGGCAACAGCGCGCCGAGATCCGTGTCCCGCCAGTCGAGGTTCGGCGCGCGCACCACCGTACGGGCGTCCCGCGCGACCAGACCCGGCACCGCGACCGCCAGGCCGGCGGGCCGGAGCCCCTCGCGCTCGGCCTCGGCGCGAACCTGGCGCACCAGTTCGGTGAGTTCCTCGATGACCGGTTCGGCGGCACGGCCACGGTTCGCGCCGTGCCGCACCGCCCTGGACCGCACCTCGCCGCGCAGATCGACCGCGCAGACGGCGAGGTGGTCGACGCCGATCTCCGCTCCGATCCCGGCCGGACCGTGCCCGCTGACGGCCAGCGCCGACCCGGGACGGCCCACCCGGCCGGGCCGCTCGGGACCGAGCTCCTCCAGCAGTCCCGAGCGGATCAGCTCGTCGACGAGCGTGGACACCGCGGCACGGGTCAGCCCTATGCGGGAGGCGACGGCGGCTCGGGAGAGCGGCCCCTCGGCACTCACGGTGTGCATCACCCGGGCCAGGTTGCGGCGGCGCATGCCCTGCTGAGTGTTGGGCAGCGCGCGGCCTGGGCCGGCCGGGTGGGCCTCGTGCAGCGGTGCGGTCATGCCTCCGTCCGTCCTCAGTGAGCTTCGGGGCTCCGCTGAAGCAGCGGGGCCGCGTCGGAGAGTACCCCGCTGATCCTGGCCAGCGTCTCCTCGTCCCGCTCCACGGCGTCGAGCACCGGCCCGCGCGTGGTGTTCCAGCGCCGGGCCACCGCCGCCGGATCCTCGCCGGTCAGCAGGCCGGCCGCCTGGGCCGCCGCGCCGAGCGCGACCAGCTCCTTGGCCTCGGGTACCTGCACCGGGCGCCCCGACAGCCGCCGTACGGTCTGCTGCCAGGCCGTGCCCCGGGCGCCGCCGCCGATCAGCAGCAGCGGGGCCGAGCGGTCCGCGTCCTCGTCCAGGACCAGGTCCAGGGCGCCCAGCAGCGCGTGGACGGCACCGTCGTAGGCGGCCTGCAGGAGCTGACCGGCGGTCGTGTCGTGGCGCAGGCCGTGCAGGAGGCCGGAGGCGTTCGGCAGGTTCGGGGTGCGTTCGCCGTCCAGGTAGGGCAGCAGCGTGATGCCGGTGGTGGGCTCCACGGCCTCGCGGTCGAGGCCCAGCAGGGTCGCGAGGCGGTCGACGGCGAGCGTGCAGTTCAGGGTGCAGGCCAGCGGCAGCCAGTCGCCGTGCGCGTCGGCGAAGCCCGCCACGGTGCCGGTCGGGTCGGCGGGGCGCCGCTTCGACACGGCGTACACCGTGCCCGACGTGCCCAGGCTCAGTACCGGCATCCCGGGGCGCAGACCGAGCCCCAGCGCGGCGGCGGCGTTGTCGCCGGTGCCGGGCGCGACCAGGGTGCCCTTGGAGAACGGCAGGTCGTGGCTGTCGCGCACGGTGCCGGCGACCTCGCCGGGCCGGACCACACGGGGCAGCAGCGCCGGATCGAGCCCCACGCGCGCGAGGATCTCGTCGTCGTACGACTCCGTCCCCGACGCCCACCAGCCCGTACCGGAGGCGTCGCCTCGGTCGGTGGTGCCCTGCCCCGTGAGGCGTTCGGTGAGGTAGTCGTGGGGGAGGCGTACGGCCTTGGTGGCCCGGACGGCCTCCGGCTCGTTCTCGGCCAGCCAGGCCCACTTCGTGACCGTGAACGAGGCGGCCGGGACGGAGCCGGTGCGCTCGGCCCAGAACTTCGCGCCGCCCAGCTCCTCGGTCAGGCGGCGGGCCTGCGGCGCCGAGCGCACGTCGTTCCACAGCAGAGCCGGACGGACCGGCTCGCCCCGGTCGTCCAGCGTGACCAGGCCGTGCTGCTGTCCACCGATCGACACCGCGGCGGCCTCGTGCGCGGCGTCGCCGCACTGGCGCAGCGCCTCGCACAATGCGTCCCACCACTGGCGCGGGTCGCTCTCGCGGCCGGCCCCGGAGGACACCGTGTGCGGTGCCTGGCCGCTCGCGACGACCCGCCCGGTCGACGCGTCGACGACCAGCGCCTTGGTGGACTGGGTGGACGTGTCCACGCCGACGACGAGCGGACCCTCGGCTGCTGACATCGGGCTCTCCCTTTTCCGCGGCTCTGCGGGATCTGACCTGCTGTTTCGAGGGTGCCCCGGATGACCACGACCCGGACCTCACCCCTTCAGGGACATCTTGTCCCTTCCCAGGGACGCGTCGGCATACTAATTTGTAAACCGCCATGACGAAATAGTCGTAGCGAGTCGTAGCAAGCAGTCGTCCGTAAGCAAGGAGCCGCGGCATGAGCTACCAGCCCACCCCCGAGGACAGGTTCACCTTCGGCCTGTGGACCGTCGGCTGGCAGGGACGGGACCCCTTCGGCGACGCCACCCGCCGTGCCCTCGACCCGGTCGAGACCGTGCAGCGCCTGGCCGAGCTCGGCGCCCACGGCGTCACCTTCCACGACGACGACCTGATCCCCTTCGGGTCCTCGGACACCGAGCGCGAGGCGCACATCAAGCGCTTCCGTGAGGCCCTCGACGCGACCGGCATGAAGGTGCCGATGGCGACCACCAACCTCTTCACACACCCCGTCTTCAAGGACGGCGCGTTCACCGCCAACGACCGTGACGTGCGCCGCTACGCCCTGCGCAAGACGATCCGCAACATCGACCTCGCGGTCGAACTGGGTGCCGAGACGTATGTCGCCTGGGGTGGCCGCGAGGGCGCCGAGTCCGGCGCCGCCAAGGACGTACGCGTCGCTCTCGACCGCATGAAGGAAGCCTTCGACCTCCTCGGCGAGTACGTCACCTCCCAGGGCTACGACCTGAAGTTCGCGATCGAGCCCAAGCCGAACGAGCCGCGCGGCGACATCCTGCTGCCGACCGTCGGCCACGCGCTGGCGTTCATCGAGCGCCTGGAGCGCCCCGAGCTGTACGGCGTCAACCCCGAGGTCGGCCACGAGCAGATGGCCGGGCTCAACTTCCCGCACGGCATCGCGCAGGCACTGTGGGCGGGCAAGCTCTTCCACATCGACCTCAACGGCCAGTCCGGCATCAAGTACGACCAGGACCTGCGCTTCGGCGCCGGCGACCTGCGCTCCGCGTTCTGGCTGGTCGACGTCCTGGAGAGCGCCGGCTACACCGGGCCCCGCCACTTCGACTTCAAGCCGCCGCGGACCGAGGACCTCGACGGCGTGTGGGCGTCGGCCGCGGGCTGCATGCGCAACTACCTCATCCTGAAGGAGCGTTCGGCCGCCTTCCGCGCCGACCCGGAGGTCCAGGAGGCCCTGCGCGCCTCGCGCCTGGACGAGCTGGCGCAGCCGACCGCGGCCGATGGCCTCAAGTCGCTGCTCGCGGACCGCGCGGCCTTCGAGGAGTTCGACGTCGAGGCGGCCGCCGCGCGCGGGATGGCTTTTGAGCGCCTCGACCAGCTGGCGATGGACCACCTGCTGGGCGCCCGCGGCTGAGACCACGCGCGCGTGCCCGACGCCGCCTTGCCGCGTGTGACCGCCCGTCGAAAGATTCGGTCACACGCGGTACGGGTTGTCTACCGGTCGCTGCGCGGAATGTTCCGGAATCGTGCGATCCACGGCATGGGCCCGTATCAACTCCCCTGTAGCGGTCGCGCCCTGACCGATGCGAGGCGACCCTTGGCGCTATGGCCATGCCGCCCGTACCGCCTCAGCCGCCCGGACCGCCGGGTGACACGCCGCCTCCGGGCGGCTTCGGACCGCCTCCTGACGGCTTCGGCCCCGGGCAGGGGACAGGAGGCGGCCATGAGACCACGAGGGGATACGGGGCCCCGGGAGGCTACGGTCCTCCACCGGGTGACAGTGGCCCGCCCTCGTACGGTGGTCGGCCGCCGTCGGAACCGCCCGCTGGCGGCGGTGGACCGGGGCGTCGGCGGAATCCGCTCTTCATCCTGCTTGCCGTGATCGTGGCTGCAGGAGCCGTCGTGGCCGTGGTCCTGATGGCCTCGGGGAGCGACGACTCGCCCGACGAGAACCCGCCCGCCGAGAGCAGCACGAGCAGTTCGCCCAGGCCGTCGTTCAGCATCCCGACCGAGCTGCCCAGCAGGCTGCCGAGCGAGCTGCCGACATCGCTGCCTTCCGGGTTCCCCACCGAGCTGCCCAGCGGCTTTCCGAGCGACCTCGAATCGCTGCTGCCGTCACTGGCGGACGAGCTGCCCTAGTCACGGCACCGGCCGGCGTGGAGGCGCGCGGTACGCGTGCGTGGCGCTCCCAGCGGCCACGCACGCGTACCCCACGCGAACAAGGTTTCTCGAGTCGGCCGTCAGATGCCGCGCGGCAACCGCACGTAGATCACCGATGTCTCCACGACCAGCTTCTTTGAAAGCTCCGGCGCCCCCGAGGTCGCCGTGTCGTCGAGTTGCTCGAGCGACCGGCCGACGGCCCCCACCAGGGTCAGTCCCCTCGCAGGGGCGGTCGGGCATGCCCTACGGCTGCTCCTCCTCGGACGCGAGCTGCGCCGAAGCCAACGCCGTTGCCGGATCCTGCGCAGGGCCTCCTGCCGGCACCCAACTGCCCTGTTCCTCGCGGTATGGCCACCAGCGTCCGTCCCGTCCCAGGCGCAATTGGTTCGGCGTACCCATGACCGTCCATCGGTTGCCCTTCGCCCGCAGTGCCGGCCGTTCGTCTTCGTCCCAGGCCGAGTCCAGAGCGGCACGCGCGCGTGCGAGCGCCTCGCCCTCGACGGTCCACTCCTCGTCGAGTACGGACAGCGCGGCGACGCCCCCGAGACGCCAGGCGCGTACCGCCACCGCCAGCCCCTCGTGGCCGCGCCCCGAGCCGTCGGCCAACCGCTCCGCCACCCCGGCGGACGGGGAGCCGGAGGCCAGGCGGACCGCGTCCTGGCCGAGCGTCAACTCTGCTTCGGCGGCCCGCTGTTCCAGACCGTCTCGCAGGGCTTCCGCCACCATGCGGTGTGCTTCCGCGGCGGTCCGGGCGGCCAGGAACTCCAGCGCGGCCGGGTCGACGCCGGGCGCGGGAGGCGTCTCAGTGTCCAGGGAAGGCGGCACTCCCGGCTCGGCGGGCAACTCGGGCAGGGCGGGCAACGGCGGCAGGATGTCGCCTGTCGCATAGGCCTCGGCGGCGTCCACGTCCTCCGGATCGGACGGCGCGGACGGGTCCGACGGCTCGGAGGCGGGTGCGGCGCTGCGAGCCTGAAGGTCGTCCAGCAGGGCTCGTTCGCCGCGTCCGCGCATCAGGAGCAGCACGAAGGGGTCCTGGTCCAGGAGCCGTGCCACCTGGTAGCACAGGGCCGCTGTGTGGCCGCAGTGGTCCCAGGCTCCGCAGCCGCACTCCGGCTCCAGATCGCCCATGCCCGGCAGGAGTTCGATGCCTGTGGCGGCGGCGTCCTCCACCAGGTGCGGCGGCATGTCGCGATCGAGCAGTGCGGCGACATGGCCCGCCCGCTCGACGGTCATGTCCAGGAAGCGGTCCCACTGTTCGCCGGTCAGTTCCTCCAGCAGTACGTCTGCCCGGTGCGCCGTACCGTCGTGGCCCTGCACGACAGCCGTGATGCGTCCCGGGCGCACCGACACCGCGCCGACCGCTCCCGCGTGGGCGAGTCTGCGGCCGGCCTTGAGCTGCCCCGAGTCCAGCGCCGTCTCCTCCAGCGCCTTCAGCCAGGCCTGGCCCCACCATGTCTGTGCGAACCCCCGCCCGCGCGCGGGCGGCAGCGCGGCGAACGTGCGCTCCATGTTGCCGTCGTGTCGAGTCATCGGGCGCCCCCTCGCAGTTCCACCAGATCGGCCAGCTCCGCGTCCGACAGCTCCGTCAGCGCCGCCTCGCCGGCGCCGAGCACCGCATCCGCCAGCTCCCGCTTGCGGCTCAGCATGTCGGCGATACGGTCCTCGATGGTTCCCTCGGCGATCAGCCGGTGCACCTGCACGGGCCGGGTCTGGCCGATGCGGTACGCGCGGTCCGTGGCCTGCGCCTCGACGGCGGGGTTCCACCAGCGGTCGTAGTGCACGACATGCTCGGCGCGGGTGAGGTTCAGGCCGGTGCCCGCGGCCTTCAACGACAGCAGGAACACCGGCACTTCACCGTCCTGGAAGCGCCGCACCAGGGCCTCGCGCTCGGCCACGGGGGTTCCGCCGTGCAGGAACTGCGAGGGCGTGCCACGGGCCGCCAGATGCTCCTCGATGAGGCGTCCCATGCGCACGTACTGCGTGAAGACCAGGACGCTCGACCCCTCGGAGAGGATGGTGTCGAGCAGCTCGTCCAGCAGTTCCAACTTGCCCGACCGTCCGGCGATCCTCGGCCGCTCCTCCTTGAGGAACTGCGCCGGGTGGTTGCAGATCTGCTTCAGACCCGTCAGGAGCTTCACGATCAGGCCGCGCCGCGCCATGCTGTCGGCTCCGGAGATCTCCGCGAGCGTCTCGCGGACCACGGCCTCGTACAGACCCGCCTGTTCGGCGGTGAGGGATACGGCACGATCGGTCTCCGTCTTCGGCGGCAGCTCCGGCGCGATCCCCGGATCCGACTTGCGCCGGCGCAGCAGGAACGGGCGCACGAGCCGGGTCAGGCGTTCCGCGGCGGCCGGATCCTGGCCGCTCTCGACGGCCTGCGCGTAGCGCGCGCGGAAGGTGCCGAGGCGGCCCAGCAGGCCGGGCGTCGTCCAGTCGAGGATCGCCCACAGCTCCGACAGGTTGTTCTCCACCGGAGTGCCGGTGAGCGCCACGCGCGCGTGTGCGCCGATGGAGCGCAGCTCCCTCGCTGTCGCCGAGTACGGGTTCTTCACGTGCTGGGCCTCGTCCGCCACGACCATGCCCCACGGCACCTCGGCCAGTCGGCGCGCGTCCAGGCGCATCGTGCCGTACGTGGTGAGCACGAACTCTCCGTCCGCCAGGGAGTCCAGATCACGCCGAGACGCGTGGAAGCGGCGCACGCGCGTGCCGGGCGCGAATTTCTCGATCTCGCGCTGCCAGTTGCCCATCAGCGACGTCGGACACACCACCAGCGTCGGACCGGCGGACGAGACGTCGGTCTGCCGGTGCAGATGCAGCGCGATGAGCGTGATCGTCTTGCCGAGGCCCATGTCGTCGGCGAGACAGCAGCCCAGGCCCAGGGACGTCATCCGGGCCAGCCAGCTCAGGCCACGCCGCTGGTAGTCCCGCAGCGTTGCCGCGAGCGCGGCGGGTTGCCCCACCGGCTCCTGTCCCTCGGGGTCCGCGAGCCGCTCGCGAAGTGCCGCCAGCCACCCTGTGGGCCGCACCTCGACCTGGCGGCCGTCCACCTCGGTGGAGCCCGTGAGAGCGGCGCCGAGCGCGTCGATGGGCGTCACCTTGCGGTCCTGCTCCGCGCGGGCGCGACGCACCTCCTGAGGATCGACGAGGACCCACTGGTCGCGCAGCCGCACCACCGGGCGGTTCGCCTCTGCCAGCCGGTCCAGCTCCTCGCGCGTGAGCCGCTGGTCGCCCAGCGCGAACCACCAGTTGAAGGCGAGCAGCGCGTCGGCGGACAGGAACGACGGCGTGTCCGAGGAGAGCCTGCCGGGCGCGGACTCGTCGTCCGGTGGACCGATCACCGCGCGGGCGGTCAGTTTGCGCGCCAGCTCCTTGGGCCAGTGCACGTCGACGCCGGCCCCGGCCAGGGCACGCGTGCCCTCTCCCAGGAGGTCGGTCACCTCCTCGTCGGCGAGTTCCACGGTGTCCGGTACTGCGGCCGAGAGCAACGGCATGAGCGGACTCCAGGCCCGCGCGGCCCGGCGCAGCGCCAGCAGGGCGTCCATCCGCGCGCGCGGACCGAAGGCGCCGGCTCCCGCCCACACGTCGCCCGCATCCGCGACCAGCGTCGGATCACTCACGCTGTGCACCTGCAGCACCGCCCGGAACGACAGCGCCGCGTCATCCTGCGTCGTCTCGGCGAGGCCGGGGACCTCCAAGCGCAGGGAGAGCCGTACGCCCGCGTCGTGGCCGGAGGCGACATCGGCGGCCCACGCACGCTGCTCGGGCAGGTGCTGCGGTTCTTGAGCCGCGTATGCGGGCGCGCCTGTGACGAGCGCGGCCGCGGGGGAGCGGGGAAGCGCGTCGGCGACCGCGTCCAGGAAGGCCCGCAGCAGCCGCTCCGGGGCCCGCAGCCTCAGTGGCTCGACGCCTGCCAGGGGCGCCGCGTGCGCTTCGGGCGGCATCGCGGCGGCAAGAGCGCGGATGCGTTCGACGTCCTCCGGGCGCAGGGGACCGGCGCGCCAGGCGTCATGGTCCTGTGCCGAGAGGCCGGGCAGGAGTAGGCCGCGCGCCACGAGTTGCAGGGCCAGCACGGCTGCCGTGCCCCAGAACGCGACCGCCCGGGAAGCCTGCGCGGAGACACGCGCACGCGTGAGCACGGGCAGGGCGGTGCGCACCGGCAGCACAACGGTCGGCAGGTGCACCAGCTCGACACCGTCCTCGCCCGGCAGAGCGACGGCCAGCTCCTCGACGGATCCGGACGCCACGAGCGGAACGGCGCCGCCGTCGGCTCGCCAAAAGGCGACCCGGCCGGTACGGGCCGGATCGCCGGGTACGAAGACGGCTCGGCAGGAGGCCAGTTCGGAGATCTCGGACGGTGTTGCCTCGGGAAGCCTCGGCACGCTCTGCAGCACTCCTCAAATTTGACTACTCGGATCGAGTGGCCGAGGCTACAGGAACTCGGCGGTCTATCCGGCATGCCTGCATCGTGACCTGGGTCACGCTTCGGTCGGTGTGGGTATGTCCCTTGTGCGGAGCCCGGCGCGCCGACCGCACATCGGCTGTCACCGGACCTCTCCGTGACCAGTAGGGGCCGCACCTCAGGGTCGTCTCAGGGTCGCGGTTCGGAACCACTGGAAGCGCGGACCCGTTTTCAGGTCAGAGAGCGGCAGTGGCCGCGAAGGAGGCGACGCACATGTCGAAGAACGCGAAGATCGCCGCGGGAGGTGTGGCGGCCGGCCTCATCCTGTTGATCTGGCTGCCCTGGTGGGCGGCGCTCCTGATAATCCTGGGAGTCCCGGCCGCCGCGTACCTCGCGCTCGACCCGTCACAGCGGCGCAGGCTGCGCCGCGCCACGCGCAAGGAACTCGGCCGCTGACGTCACCCGGCCCCCGGTCCGGCCGGGGCTGACAGCGAGCAGGAGTTGAGCACATCGCCGCTCGCGGGCCTGCCGACGGTACGGTCCGCGGGCGGTGGAGTGCCGCGCTCCACCCATGAGACCAGCGCGTCGAACGCCGATCGGTAGCAGGGCAGGATCGGCCGGAGCCGGTCGGGATACGTGTCGTACAGGCCGTCGACGTGAGTGCCGCCAGCGATCGTGAAATAGCGGTGCAGTGGTCCCCGTCCGCTCGCGTCGACCATGCGCGCGTACACCTCCGAGTCGGTGGCCTTCGGCAGCAGCGCGTCCAGATCGCCGTGCAGCGTGATCAGCGGTCTGCCGAGGCGCCCGGTCAACGCCACGCGGGCCACGGCGCGGCGGACGGATGCCGGACGCGACGCGTAGTCGTACGTGGCATCGGACGCGCACGGCGCCAGAGTCCGTTCCGGGGTGCTCCCGGCGGACGGGCCGGGGCAGCCGGGGTCGTAGGCGGGGTCGAACTCGGCGCGGTAGATCTTCTGCGTGACTCCCCAGTAGGCCTGCTCGTGGTAGGGCCACAGGAACTCGGAGCCGCGCGCGAAACCGACCGCGTACAGGTCCTCGTCCCGCGCGGAGCCGAGCATGCGTGCCACTGCCGTGGGCAAGGAGGTGAGCAGGTTGGGGCCGTCCGCGGTCCACAGGGCGCCCTCCCAGTCCACGCCGCCGTCGTACAGCTCGGGATGGTTCTCCAACTGCCAGCGGGTGAGGTAGCCGCCATTGGAGATGCCGGTCATGTAGGTACGGCGGGGAGCGTGTCCGTAGCGCTGGGCCACCGCCTTGCGGGCAGCCCGGGTGAGCTGGGTGGTCCGCGCGTTCCACTCGGCGACCGCGTCGCCGGGCCGCTTCCCGTCGCGGTAGAAGTCGGCGCCGTTGTTGCCCTTGTCGGTCGCCGCGTAGGCGTAACCCAGCGCGAGCACCTGGTCGGAGATCGCCGTGTCCGTCGCGTACTGCCTGCGGGTGCCCGGGGCTCCGGTGACGACCAGTCCGCCGTTCCAGCGGCCAGGCAGTCGGATCACGAACTGC
The DNA here is from genome assembly GCF_052068475.1 of Streptomyces sp. SD31. Taxonomy (NCBI): domain Bacteria; kingdom Bacillati; phylum Actinomycetota; class Actinomycetes; order Kitasatosporales; family Streptomycetaceae; genus Streptomyces; species Streptomyces sp. SD31. The sequence goes on from NZ_JBQHCX010000007.1 coordinate 42,011, forward strand.
GCGTCGTGATGCAGGTCGTGTGTGGCGTTGAAGCGAGAGGAGTCCGGAAAGTATCCGTCGATCTGAATCCCGGGAACCCCGGCCGGTGTCCGGGTGCCCCGTGCCGTCAGCCCGGCCTGGTCGGCCATGTCGGTGTAAGGCGTGCCGGCGAGTCCCGACGTGGTCAGATCGGCGAGGCAGGCACTCTGCTGGAAGGCCGCGCCCGGTACCCGCAGGCGCTCCTGACGGAAGCAGTGGTGCTCGTGAACTGCCGTGGCCGTTGCCGGAGTCGGCCACATGAGGGCGGCGGTCAGCAGCGCGGCGGCAACGAACGGAACACCTTGGGACAGGCGCATGACGGCCTCCTGGAAGGCGGGAGACGAGGGCGGCAGTGGGAGCGGAGCCGCGAAGGCTGCCTCATGGTGCGCGTCTGGTTCCGCGCCTTCCATGGGCTCGGACCACATGGAACGCCGCCGCCGGATGGGGCCCCGAGACACGCCGCTGTACCGGTCCCCCGCGACAGATGGGGGCTCGGTGCTCTTCCGTGAGGCTGACGGCTTCGAACACGAGGTGCGTCCAGGGAACGCCCTCCCGGCGTTCCCTGGACGCACCTGATACCGCAACTGCGCCGGACGCCGCGCCGGACCCCGCAGCCGCGCCGGAGGCCGACGGACGTCCAAGGGAGCGGGGCCCGCTGCGGTGTCGCCCGGCGTGTGGCTCAGCTGGGGCGTACGGCCATCTTGTCGAGCGCCTCCAGCAGCCCGGGCAGCTCCGGCCCGCGGCCGACCGGCAGGACCTCGCCGGGTTCGTCGTCGAGCAGCACGAACGCGATGTCGTCCGTTCTGGCGACGAGTGACCAGCCGGGGCCGTCCGCGCGCAGGGTCCGTGCGTCACCCGGCGCGAACGACGACCGGACGCGCCCGAGGGGCGGCGGGGAGTCCACGTACGCGCGTGCCTCGGCGAGGACCCGCCGGATGCCGCTGTGGCCGCCCTGGCTCTCACCCGGCGCGACCCTCTCGGCCTCGCCCTGTTCTCCGTCCCCGTGCGCCGGCTCGGCGTCGTCCGATGCCCCGCCCGGCGTCGGGAACTCGGCGTCGTCGATCTGCTCCCGCCACATCGCCCACTGCAACGCGATCTCGTCGGCGCCCAGGCGCCGCTGGGCCGGCCCCCACACGCTCGTGTCCGGCGGCGTGAGCGGCGGACCGTCGGCGAACTCGGGGCCGGGATCGTGCGGCGCCGGCACATTGGGAGCGGCGACGGCGACCGCGAGGGGCCACCCGGGCAGCGCGGCCACAACCGTACGTTCGTCCGGTGACAGGTCGTACTCCATGCCGCAGTCCCAGGAGGCGATGGCGACGGCGACCAAGGAGACGTCGTCGATGACGACCGTCCACCGGGCGCCGTCGCCGTCCTGGCCCAGTACCAGGCCGTACCCGTCGGCGAGCGGCGCGAGGCCGAGCGCCGCGCAGGCCTCCGGATAGTCGTCGCCCAGCACGCTCGGGAACTTCGCCGGCGTCAGCAGCACCGCCGTGAGCACATAGAGCGCATCGTCCGCGGCGGCGACGGCCCCCTCATCCGTCCCGGCCATCCCAGCCTCCCCATCGGTTCGTCCATCGGCGCGCACCCTAGTGCGACCGGAAGCCGCTTGTCACGACTCCCAAGCACACCCGGAGCTGCAGTTTTCCGACCGGACGGGGCGAATCGACCGCGATTGCCCGCACCGTCAGGCCGCCGGCAGCCCGAGGAGGGACCTGGCGACGGTCTGCGGCGACTCGTCGCGCTCCCGGGCGAGCGCGATGACGGCCCGGCACGCCAGCTCGCTCACGCCGAACGACAGCGCCTCCGGAGACACCCAGCCGGCGGCCTCGTCGATCTGCTCCTGATCGTCCTCCGCACAGGCCGACACGTATACGGCGGCGGCCTCGAAGAGGTTGTGCGTCTGCCTGTCCCTGCCGGTGTCCGCCTCCGTGCGCATGGATCGGAAAAATCCCGCACACGACTTGCGCACCCTGCCCCACATGATGACCGCCTTCCCCCTGTGTGGCTCACCTGGTTGATCGTCCATCTTCCCCCACTCAACGTAGAGTTGGAGCCTCAGCGGCAGAAGGGGGACGGCACGGGGAAGCCCTGCGAGCGGCTCGCGCAGATCCGGCACCCGGCTGCTTCCGGGCGTCCGGCGCTGCCCCACGTGACGCGCCGGCGTCCCACGCGGCACATCGGCCGGTCAGTCGCCGAGTGAGGCGATCGTCTCGCGCAGCCAGGCGAGTTCGGCTCGGGACGTGGCCCGCGCGATGGTCAGGATGCCGCGCCGGAAGGGATCGTCCAGTTCCTCGGCGCGCAGCGGCCGGTCGCCGTCGTAGAAGAAGCTGGCGGGCTCCTCGAGGAAGGCGAGCCGACGTCGTAGTACGGCGGACTGGGCGGCCGCATCGTCCAGGTGCCGCAGGAAGGCGAGCACCGTGAACCACCGGTTCTCGTCGCTGATGTCACGCGGGTCGGGCTCGGCGAGCCGGTGGCGCAGGTCCCGCCGGCCCGCTTCGGTCAGCGTCAGTACATGGCGCGGAGCGGCCACTGCTCCGGGCTCCGTGGCACGGGCCAGCAGGCCCGCCTTTTCCAGCCGCTTGATCGCGGGGTACAGCGTGCTCTCGGCGACCGGTTTCACATGCCCCGTCAGCGCCGCGATGCGTTTGCGCAGCTCATAGCCGTGGAGCGGGGCGTCGTAGAGGAATCCGAGGATGGCGAGCTCCAGCATGCCCACATTCTCGCTCAGATCCGCGGTATATCGGAGCTGGTGTACATCCGTCTCTTGATACATCGGTGTCGATGTATATCGTGGAGGGAGTGGTGACCAAGGCTCCAAGGGAAGACGCGATGAGGCAGGCCGAGTTCGACGGCAAGGGCAGCTGCATCCGCTGGACGGAGACCCCGGGGGAGGGGCCCGCGCGCGTGTATGTGCACGGACTGGGCGCGGTGTCCTCCGTGTACCACGCCCATGTCGCGGCTCGGCCCGAACTCTCGGGGCGACGGAGCCTGTTCGTCGACCTGCCGGGGCACGGGACCAGCGATCGTCCCGAGGACTTCGGGTACCGGCTGGAGGAGCACGCCGACGCCCTCGCGGAGGTCCTGGACGCGGCGGAGCTGAGCGGTGCGGAGCTGGTCGCGCACAGCATGGGCGGTTCCGTCGCCCTCGTACTCGCCCACCGTCGGCCCGACCTCGTCTCCCGCCTGGTCCTCACCGAGGCCAACCTCGACGCCTCGCCTCCGCTTGCCGCGGGGAGCGCATGGATCACGGCCTACGAGGAGGAGGAGTTCGTCGGCGGGGCGCACGCGCGCGTGCTGGACGCGGTCGGGCCGCTGTGGGCGGCGACCATGCGCTTGGCCGACCCGCGCGCCCTGCACCGCAGCGCCGTGGGGCTGAGGCGAGGCTCCGAGCCGATCATGCGGGACATCCTCGAAGGGCTGACCATCGACCGCGTGTACCTTCAGGGCGAGCTCAGCGGTGAACTCCCGGGCAGGGGAACCCTGGAGGCCGCGGGCGTGCGCGTGGTGACCGTTCCCGGCTCCGGCCACAACGTCATGTTCGACAACCCCGACGCCTTCGTGGCGGCCGTCGCCGGGCTGAGCTGAGACGTCAGGACTCCCGTACGGCCAGTGCCAGGAAGCGGTCGTCCTCGTCGACGTACGACGTCATGCGCCATCCGGAACCGGCCAGCAGCGGCCGGAGGTTGGGCTCGGCGCGCAGGTCGCCCGGCGTGATCCGGCGGCCCTGGCGTGCCGCGAGTGCCGCCCTGCCGATCGGATGGAACAGTGCGAGCATGCCGCCACGGCGCACCACACGGGCCAACTCCCGCAGGTTCGTCGCAGGATGGGGCAGGTGCGCGATGAGGCCGGCCGCGAACACGGCGTCGAGCGACTCCGACCGCAAAGGCAGTGCGGCCACGTCGGCGAGCAGCAACCGCCCGTCGGCGTCGCGTCCGGCCCGTACGGCGGCCTCCAGCATGGCCGGGGTCAGATCGGCCCCCAGGACCACCCCCGAAGGCCCCACAGCGGCACGCAGGGGCGGCAGGGCCCGCCCGGTGCCGCAGCCCGCGTCGAGCACGCGACCGCCCTCGCGCAGCCCGAGCTCGGCGACCGCCGCCGCATAGGCGGGCCCGTCGTCGGGGAACCGACTGTCCCAGTCGGCGGCGCGGGCGGTGAAGAACTCCTGCACGTGCGTGTGGTCGTCGCTCATGTTTCGCATGATCCCTCACCGGCACGGATGACGTCGCTGTGCACACGTTCGAGCGTGACGCGATCGTTCCGGTGCATGTGTGTGTCATATTCCAACAGCTTTCGAAACGCGCCCCCTTCGTGCGCCCATGCCCCCCTAGCGTCCCGGGGTCATGGGACACCTGGACCACGCCGCCCTGGGCTGGCTTACCCCCCTGCTGTCGTACGTGATGGCCTGCATAGGCGCCGCGCTCGGCCTGCGGTGCACCGTCCGCGCGCTCGCCGCCACCGGCCGGTCGCGCCGCAACTGGCTCGTCACCGCGGCCTCGGCGATCGGCACCGGCATCTGGACCATGCACTTCGTGGCCATGCTGGGCTTCAGCGTCAGTGGCACCGACATCCGCTACGACGTGCCGCTCACCCTCGTGAGCCTGCTCGTCGCCATGACCGTCGTCTGCGCCGGCGTCTTCGCCGTCGGCTACGGCCGTGACCGGACCCGCGCGCTCTTCCTCGGCGGTCTCACCACCGGGCTCGGCGTCGCGAGCATGCACTACCTGGGTATGGCCGCCGTACGACTCCACGGCGACGTCACCTACGACCCCGTCGTCGTCGGCCTCTCCGTCCTGATCGCCGTCGTCGCGGCCACGGCGGCCCTGTGGGCGGCGCTCAACATCAAGTCGCCCGTCGCCGTCACCATCGCCTCCCTGATCATGGGCGCGGCGGTCAGCAGCATGCACTACACCGGGATGTTCGCCGTCGGCGTAAACGTCACGCCCTCGGGTGACGTCCTGCCCGGGGCCACGGCGATGCAGTTCATCTTCCCCCTCGCCGTCGGCCTCGGTTCCTACCTCTTCCTGACCTCGGCGTTCGTCGCGCTCTCGCCCACAACGAGGGAGCGCGAGGCATCCGCGTCGGCCCAGCGGTCGGTCGAGAGCGTCGTCGGCTAGCGGCGGGTCCGGACCGGTGACGGCCCGGAAAGGCCCGCCCCCGAACCCCTTCCGAGCGAGGAGGCCATGCGTACACCCCGTAGGACCACCGCAGTCGGCGCCGAGACGCCGTCCCCGCCCCCCGTGCGCGGTCGCCGCGCCCATGCCGGACCGCCGGCCGACGAAGGCCCGGAAGAACTCACGGGCGCAGCGCCGGACGCCCCACCCGCGCGCGTGGAGCGCTGGCGGATACGGCCGCGCACCGTCCGCGCCAAGATTGTCTGTCTGCTGATGGTGCCGGTCGTATCACTGCTGGCTCTATGGGCCTACGCCACCGTCACCACCGCGCAGGACGTCGCGAGACTGCGCCAGTTGCAGCGCGTCGACTCCGAGATCAGGGCTCCCGTCGCAGCCGCCGTCGCCGCCCTCCAGGCCGAGCGCGAGGCCGCGGTGCGCTACGCCACCGAGCCTTCCGCCGGGCAGAGCGCCGACTTCAAGGGGCTGGCGGAAGGCACCGACAAGGCGGTGGCGCAGCTGCGGCTCGGCGACCGCAGCACCGTCGCCGACAGCGAGGAGCTTCCCGCCGGGGTGGCCCGGCGCCTCGAGGCCTTCGTCACCGGTGTCGAGCAGCTGAGCACCGTACGCGGTGCAGTTCTCGACCGCCGCTCCGGCTGGGACGAGACGTATGGGCGGTACACGAAGACCATCGCGAGCGCGTTCTCGGTGGGCGGCGCGCTCACCGGCATCCAGGACGCCGAACTGGGCTCCGACGCGCGCGTGCTGCTCGAATTCGCCCGCGCGGGCGAGGCGCTGGCCCAGGAGGACGTGGTGCTGGACAGCGCACGCCTCGCCGGGCGTCTCGACGGAGAGCGGTTGCGGCTGTTCACCGGCGCCGTCGACACCCGCCGTACGCTCACCGAATCCGCCGTGGCGGACCTGCGCGGCCCGGAACACGCGGCCTGGCAGAGCCTCGCCGACGGCAGCGCTTACGCGACCGTGGCCGCCGTCGAGGACAAGGTCCTCGCCACCGCACCGGGCGTACGGGCGATCGACGCCGCGGCGGAAGCCACCTGGAGCAAGGCACACGCACGCGTGCAGGGCGGAATGCGGACGATCGAGCAGGACGCCGGGCGCGGAGTCGCGGACAGCGCCGACCCCTTCACCCGTGGTCTGCTCACCCCGGCCGGTGCCGCCGTCCTCCTCGGCCTCGCCGCCGTCGCCGCCTCTCTCGTGATCTCCGTGCGCATCGGCCGCGGACTCGTCGTCGAGCTGGTCAGCCTGCGCAACGGCGCCCTGGAGATCGCCCGGCGCAAACTCCCCGAGGCCATGCGCAAGCTGCGCGCCGGCGAGGAGATCGACGTCCGGGCGGAGGCGCCACCCGGACCGCCCGCCGAGGACGAGACGGGCCAGGTCGCCGAGGCCCTGGGCACCGTCCACCGCGCCGCGCTCCGGGCCGCCGTGGAGCGCGCCGAGCTCGCCAGCGGCATCTCCGGTGTCTTCGTCAACCTCGCCCGCCGCAGCCAGATCCTCGTGCACCGCCAACTGAGCCTCCTGGACAGCATGGAACGGCGCTCCGACGACCCCGACGAACTGAGCGACCTCTTCCGGCTCGACCACCTCACCACCCGTATGCGACGCCACGCCGAGAGCCTGATCATCCTCTCGGGAGCGGCCCCCGGGCGGGCCTGGCGGATGCCGGTCTCCCTGACCGACGTGGTCCGCGCGGCCGTCTCCGAAGTCGAGGACTACGCGCGCGTGGAGGTACGACAGCTCCCCGAGGCGTCGGTCATCGGCGCGGCCGTCGCCGACCTCACCCACCTCCTGGCGGAGATCGTGGAGAACGCCGCCCAGTTCTCGCCGCCCCACACGCGCGTGCGCATCACCGGAGAACCCGTCGGCAACGGTTACGCCGTCGAGGTCGAGGACCGCGGCCTGGGCATGGGCATGGAGACCCTCGCCGAGGCCAACCGGCGCATCGAACAGTCCGAGGCGCTCGACCTGTTCGACAGCGACCGGCTCGGCCTCTTCGTCGTCAGCAGGCTCGCCTCACGGCACGGCATCAAGGTGCACCTGCGGACCTCGCCGTACGGCGGCACCACCGCGGTCGTCCTGCTGCCGACCGCCCTGCTGCACGAGGCCATGGCGGAACGTTCCCCCGGGAGGAAGGCGGGCAGTGAGCGGCCCGCCGAGCGTGCGTACGCACGCGTGCCCGCCGCCGACCGGCCCCAGGAGTCCGTCCACGCGGTCGCCGACCGGCCCGCACTGGTCGCTCCCGTGCCGGCCGCGGCGGAGGCCCTCACGACCGACACCCCACCCCCCGGAGTCACCACCTTGCGACTGCACCGCCCCCCGGACGACTCCGAAGCCTCCGACGACCTCCCACGCCGCGTACGGCAGGCGAGCCTCGCCCCCCAACTGCGCGAGGGGCGCCCCGAGGAGCCGGCGCAGCCGCCCACAGCCCGCGACGACGACCAGCGCACCCCCGAACTCGTGCGGGACCGCATGGCGGCCTACCGGGACGGCTGGGCGCGCGGCGGCGGCAGGCAGCCCGGCCGCCGTGCCACCCCTGATTCCACAGCGCGCAGCGACAGCAGCGAAGGAGACCCCGCATGATCCAGGATCCGAGCATGAGGGCCGACGTGGGGGTCCCCCCGCTCGAGCGAAGCCGAGAGTGGGGGAGGACCGGCGAACTCGACTGGCTGCTGGACGACTTGGTGCTGCGGGTGAGCGAGGTACGGCACGCCGTGGTGCTGTCCAACGACGGGCTGGCCGTGGGCGCGTCGACCGGCCTGCGCCGCGAGGACGCCGAGCACCTCGCCGCGGTCGCCTCCGGCTTCCACAGTCTCGCCAAGGGCGCGGGCCGGCACTTCGGCGCCGGCGGGGTGCGCCAGACCATGGTGGAGATGGACGACGCCTTCCTGTTCGTGGCGGCCGCGGGCGACGGCTCCTGTCTCGCCGTCCTCACCGCCGTGACCGCCGACATCGGACTGGTGGCGTACGAGATGGCACGGCTGGTGAAACGCGTCGGCGAGCACCTCTACACGCCGACGCGCACGGCAGTGCGGCCGCCCGCCGCGGGATGAGCCGGAAGGACGGTCCGCGCGCATGACCGAGGACACGACGGGCGCCCCGCGCGAGCAGGGCAGCCAGTGGTACGACAGCGAGGCCGGGCCCCTCGTCCGCCCGTACGCCATGACGGGCGGGCGCACCGACCCCGGCCCCACCGGGGTGCGTTTCGACCTGATCGCCCTCGTCACCCTGGACGCCTCCGCGCCCGGAGCCGACGACGACACCGGGCTCGGGCCGGAACACCGGGCCCTCATCGAGCTGTGCCGTACGGAGACGCAGTCGGTCGCGGAACTCGCCGCGGGCGCCGATCTGCCCGTGGGAGTCGTCAGAGTGCTCCTCGGCGACCTCCTGGAACTGGGCTGCGTCACGGTCAGCCGTCCGGTACCACCCGCCCAGCTTCCGGACGAACGGATTCTGCGCGAGGTGATCGAAGGGTTGCGGGCGCTGTAGATGAGATTCCAGAACCAGTCAAAACTGTTCCAATCCCACGAAGAACGGCCGCGGTTGTCATGATGCTGACTTCGCACCGTGACGTCGACCGATGCCGGCACTCCCGAGAGAAGTGATCGATGGTCTCCGAGCACTCCGACGCCTCCGACGGCGAGACGGCCGCGCTGGCGCTGAAGATCCTGGTCGCCGGCGGATTCGGCGTGGGCAAGACCACCATGGTGGGCGCGGTCAGTGAGATCCGGCCGCTGCGCACCGAGGAACTGCTCAGTGAAGCAGGGCAGTTGGTGGACGACACCGACGGCGTGGATCAGAAGGTCACCACGACCGTCGCCATGGACTTCGGACGCATCACCATCCGGTCCGGACTGTCCCTCTACCTCTTCGGCACCCCGGGTCAGGACCGCTTCTGGTTCCTGTGGGACGAACTGTCACAAGGCGCCCTGGGCGCCGTGGTCCTCGCGGACACCCGGCGCCTGGAGGACTGTTTCCCCGCGGTGGACTACTTCGAGCACCGGCACATCCCGTTCGTCGTGGCCGTCAACTGCTTCGCGGGCGCCCGGACCTACGGCGCCCACGACGTCTCACGCGCCCTCGACCTGGACAGCGGCACACCCGTGGTGCTCTGCGACGCCCGGGACCGCGACTCGGGAAAGGAGGTGCTGATCCGCCTCGTCGAGTACGCCGGGCGGATGCACACCGCCCGGCTGCTCGACTCCGTGAGCTGACTGTTTCCGACCCACGGTTGTCAGTCAGCGACGCCCTTCTCCGCCAGCACCTTCTCGATCCTGACGCGGACGAGGAGTTCACCCGGCACGCCGTTGCGGGCCCCGAACTCCTCCGCGCGTTCCTCGCCCATGTACCGAGCCCCGATACGACCGGCCCAGTGCCTCAACTCCGCCGGATCCTCCGAAATCCGGGCGATGCCCCGAAGTACCACGAAGTCGTACGGCGGCCGGTCGACGTCCACGCACAGCGCCACCCGGCCGTCACGGGCCAGATTGCGGCCCTTCACACTCGACTTGCCGGTGTTGAACACCAACTCGTCCCCGTCCAGCACGAACCAGATCGGCGTCACATGCGGACTCCCGTCCGCCCGCACGGTCGACAACTTTCCGGTGCGTGTGCCCCGCGAGACGAACGCCCGCCATTCCTCATCGGTCATCTTCTGCGCCATGCCCCCATCCTCCTTGCCCACGAGCCGGATCGTCGGGAAGGGTGGCGAAGAGACCCTCCGGTGCAGGGGGAGACATCAACACGGGGAGACCGGAACATGGCGCAGAACCAGGGACTTGGCTGGTTGCTGGACGACCTGACAGAGCGCGTCGATCATGTGCGACACGCGCTGGTGCTGTCCAACGACGGTCTGGTGACGGGTGCGAGCACAGGACTGCGGCGCGAGGACGCCGAGCACCTCGCCGCCGTCTCGTCCGGACTGCACAGCCTCGCCAAGGGTTCGGGACGGCACTTCGGCGCGGGCAGAGTGCGCCAGACCATGATCGAGTTCGACGACGCGGTGCTGTTCGTCACGGCGGCGGGCACCGGAAGCTGCCTGTGCGTGCTCAGCGGCGCGGAGGCGGACATCGGCCAGATCGCCTACGAGATGACCCTGCTCGTCAACCGGGTCGGCGAGCACCTCGACGTGGACGCCCGACAGCCCGAACGGGCACCGATCACAGACGTCTGACCTGCTGATTCGCCGCCCCCGTGGAGTTATCCACAGGCTCGCCACGAGATCCGCCCGACCGGCTACGGTTTTTGTCACGGCGAGCGCACTCAGCGTGAGCCACTGACTCCACGGGGGAGACCGATCATGTCAGGCGACACCGTCACGAAACCGCACGACCGCACCTGCACGCCGAGCCGCGCCGCCCGCGAACTCGGCCTGAAGCGAGCAGACTTGGACCTCGCCGTCCACCTCGGACTCATCCGGACCGTGCCGGACGAGGGAGGTGGGGGCCGTCGCGTCCCGCGGTCGGAGATCGACCGGATGCGTTCGGGGGCCGGGTTCCCCGAATCGTTGCAGGACCGCGTGAAGGTGGTGGGTACGACGGAGGGCGCGGGCGTCGTGGACGTGCCCGTCGGCAGGTTCACGCGCCTGGCACGCCTGGGGCTGGTCGTGCCGGTGAGGTGGTACCTCAACCGCTACCGGGCCGTGGTCTGGCTGTATCTGGCCGAGGAACTGAAGCAGTTCGCCACCGACGAGAAGAACGCCCCGCTGCTGAACGCCCGACGTACGCCCGAAGGGCTGCGCGGCATGCTGGACGCGGGCGTGGATCTGCGGGCGCGCAACTGGCGGGGACGTCATCGGGGATTCCTGCTGCGGCTGGCTGACGACCCGTGGGAGAGCGCCGGCGCGCTGGCCGCCTTCCTCGACCCCGCACAGATCGCGGAAATCGTCCCCGACCCCTATGAGCGCTCCCATCTGAACCGCTTCCGGCCAGGGCCGCCGGCATCCGGCGCACCGGGTACGCCCGCCGCGCACATCGCCGAGAGGATCATGACGGCCGACGACCCGGACGAGATCGGCCTGCTGCGGGCCGAACTGACGGCAGTGCTGGAAATGGCGCGCGAGAGGCGGCCGGCCCCGCGTCCGACGGCGACGCGGGTCCCGACTCCAGGGCGTCCGATGCTCCTCGGTTCACCACGGCCCGAGGAGCCGGAACCGCCACGCGGGTTGCTGAGCCGGCTGCGTCGCAGAAGCCCCCGGCCCCGGGCTACAGCGCCCTGAACAGACCTTCCTGGACGACGGACACCAACAGGCGTCCTTCCACGTCGTAGATCCGCCCTCGGGCGAGGCCCCGTCCACCGGTCGCGATCGGTGACTCCTGGTCGTACAGGAACCACTCGTCCGCGCGGAACGGCCGGTGGAACCACATGGCGTGGTCCAGCGACGCGATGTCGAAACTCCGCGGGCCCCACAGGGGTTCGACCGGGATGCGGACGGCGTCCAGGAGGGTCATGTCACTGGCGTAGGTCAGCGCGCAGGTGTGCACGACGGGGTCGTCGCCCAGCGGCCCGACCGCGCGCATCCACACCGCGCTGCGCGGCTCGGCGTCCTTGACCTCCTCGGCGGTCCAGCGCAGCCGGTCCACATAGCGGATGTCGAAGGGCTGACGGCGCGCCATCCGTTCCAACTGCTCGGGCAGCGCGCCCAGATGCTCCCGGATCTCGTCGGTCACCGTCGGCAGCGACTCCGGGTCCGGGACCTTGCGGGCCGGCGGCAGCTGGTGCTCGAAGCCGGCCTGCTCAGGCTGATGAAAGGAGGCGGTGAGATTGAAGATCGTGCGGCCCTGCTGCACGGCGGTGACCCGGCGGGTCGTGAACGACCTGCCGTCCCGCACCCGTTCGACCTGGTACACGATCGGCACGCCAGGCCTGCCCGGGCGCAGGAAGTACGCGTGCAGCGAGTGCACCGGGCGGTCGCCCTCCGTGGTGCGCGCGGCGGCGACCAGTGCCTGGCCGGCCACCTGGCCGCCGAAGACCCGCTGCAGGGACTCCTGCGGGCTGCGGCCGCGGAAGATGTTGACCTCGATCTGCTCCAGGTCGAGCAGGTCGACGAGCCTCTCGGCCGGGTTCGTCGTCATGGGTGGGATTCTCCTGTGCTCACAGCTGGCCTACGTCAGTGACACGGACCACCGCGCGGCCCTCCGCGTCGGAGGCGGCGAGATCGACCTCCGCGCTGATGCCCCAGTCGTGGTCGCCGTTCGGGTCGTCGAAGATCTGGCGGACGCGCCACAGGCGGTTCGCCGGCTCCTCCTCGATCACCAGAAGCTTGGGCCCGCGGGCGTCGGGTCCGGTGCCGAGGTCCTCGTACTCGTCCCAGTACTTGTCCATCGCCTCGCCCCAGGCCTCGGCGTCCCAGCCGGCCTCGGCGTCCATCTCGCCCAGCTCCTCGACCTGGTCGAGGGCAGCGAGCTCGACACGGCGGAACATGGCGTTGCGGACGAGGACGCGGAAGGCGCGGGCGTTGGTGGTGACCGGCTTGACCTCGTCGGCCTTCTCCTGGGCCTCCTCGGCGGTCATCTCCTCCGGGTTGGCGAGCTGCTCCCACTCGTCGAGCAGGCTGGAGTCGACCTGGCGCACCATCTCGCCGAGCCACTCGATCAGATCCTGCAGGTCCTCGGACTTGAGGTCGTCCGGGATGTTGTGGTCGAGGGCCTTGTAGGCGCCGGCGAGGTAGCGCAGCACGATGCCCTCGGTGCGGGCCAGCTCGTAGAAGGACACCAACTCCGTGAAGGACATCGCCCGTTCGTACATGTCCCGGATGACGGACTTCGGCGACAGCGGGTGGTCGCCGACCCAGGGGTGGCTCTTGCGGTACGTGTTGTACGCGTGGAAGAGCAGCTCCTCCAGGGGCTTGGGGTAGGTGATGTCCTGGAGGCGCTCCATGCGCTCCTCGTACTCGACGCCGTCCGCCTTCATCGCCGCGACGGCCTCGCCCTTGGCCTTGTTCTGCTGGGCGACGAGGATCTGCCGCGGGTCGTCCAGCGTGGACTCCACGACGGACACCATGTCCAGGGCGTAGGACGGCGAATCGGGGTCCAGCAGCTCGAACGCGGCCAGGGCGAAGGTGGACAGTGGCTGGTTGAGCGCGAAGTCCTGCTGGAGGTCGACGGTGAGGCGGACGATGCGGCCGGTGGGGTCCGGCCCGTCGAGCTTCTCGACGATGCCGCCGTCCAGCAGCGAGCGGTAGATCGCGATCGCGCGCCGGATGTGCCGCAGCTGCTGCTTGCGCGGCTCGTGGTTGTCCTCCAGCAGGTGCCGCATCGCCTCGAAGGCGTTGCCGGGCCGGGCGATCACCGACAGCAGCATGGTGTGCGTGACCCGGAAGCGGGAGGTCAGCGGCTCCGGTTCGGAGGCGATGAGCTTCTCGAAGGTGTTCTCCGTCCAGCCGACGAAGCCATCGGGCGCCTTCTTGCGGACAACCTTGCGGCGCTTCTTCGGGTCGTCGCCGGCCTTGGCGAGCGCCTTCTCGTTCTCGATGACGTGCTCGGGACCCTGGGCGACGACGAAGCCCGCCGTGTCGAATCCCGCACGCCCGGCGCGGCCGGCGATCTGGTGGAACTCCCGGTTGCGCAGGGTGCGGACGCGGTTGCCGTCGTACTTGGTCAGGGCCGTGAACAGCACGGTGCGGATGGGCACGTTGACACCGACGCCCAGCGTGTCCGTGCCGCAGATGACCTTCAGCAGACCGGCCTGCGCGAGCTTCTCCACCAAGCGGCGGTACTTGGGCAGCATGCCGGCGTGATGCACACCGATGCCGTGCCGCACGTAACGGGAGAGGTTACGGCCGAACTTGGTGGTGAAGCGGAAATTGCCGATCAACTCGGCGATCTGGTGCTTCTCCTCACGCGAGCACATGTTGATGCTCATCAGCGCCTGCGCCCGCTCCACGGCCTGCGCCTGCGTGAAGTGCACGATGTAGACCGGCGCCTGCTTGGTCTGCAGCAACTCGGTCAGCGTTTCGGTCATCGGGGTGAGCTTGTACTCGTAGGACAGCGGCACGGGACGGGTCGCCGAGCGGACCACCGCCGTCGGGCGGCCGGTGCGCCGGGTGAGGTCCTTCTCGAACATCGAGACATCGCCGAGCGTCGCCGACATCAGGATGAACTGCGCCTGCGGCAGCTCCAGGATCGGGATCTGCCAGGCCCAGCCGCGGTCCCCCTCCGCGTAGAAGTGGAACTCGTCCATGACGACCTGGCCGACGTCCGCCTGCTTGCCGTCGCGCAGCGCGATCGACGCGAGCACCTCGGCGGTACAGCAGATGACGGGAGCGTCGGCGTTCACGGACGCGTCGCCGGTCAGCATGCCGACGTTCTCCGTGCCGAAGATCTTGCACAGCTCGAAGAACTTTTCCGAGACCAGAGCCTTGATCGGGGCGGTGTAGAACGTGACCTCGTCCCGGGCCAGCGCGGCGAAGTGGGCGCCCGCGGCGATCATGCTCTTGCCGGACCCGGTGGGCGTCGACACGATCACGTTCGCGCCGGAGACCACCTCGATCAGCGCCTCCTCCTGGTGGGGGTAGAGCGTGAGGCCACGCTCCTCGGCCCACGACTCGAAGGCTTCGTAGAGGGCGTCGGGGTCGGCGGTCGGCGGCAGCTGATCGATGAGGGTCACCCACCCATCTTGCCTGCCCTCCTGCTCCACAGGGGAATCGGCTGCAGGGCCGAAGATCGCGAACGCTACGCTGTGTCGCCGACTACACGTCAGCGAACCCGGTCAACTGGACAGCGGCACACGAGGAATGGGGCAGGCAACGGCGATGATGGGACCAGCACACTCACTGTCGGGAGCCGCGGCCTGGCTCGGCGTCGGAGCGGCCGCGGCCGCTGCGGGCCACGGGATGCCCTGGCCCGTCCTCCTGTCCGGCGCGCTGATCTGCGCCGGTGCGGCCCTCGCCCCGGACCTCGATCACAAGGCGGCCACCATCTCGCGGGCGTTCGGGCCGCTGTCGCGCTGGCTGTGCGAGATCGTCGACAAGTTGTCGTACGCCGTCTACAAGGGGACGAAGAAGCAGGGCGACCCGCGTCGCTCCGGTGGACATCGCACACTCACACACACCTGGCTGTGGGCGGTGCTGATCGGCGGGGGTGCCTCGGTCCTGGCGATCACCGGTGGCCGCTGGGCGGTGCTGGCGATCCTGTTCGCGCACATGGTGCTGGCCATCGAGGGCCTGCTGTGGCGCGCGACCCGTGGCTCCAGCGCCGATGTCCTGGTGTGGCTGCTGGCCGCGACCAGCGCATGGATCATCGCCGGGGTCCTGGACAAACCGGGCAACGGCTCGGACTGGCTGTTCACGGCGCCGGGCCAGGAGTACCTGTGGCTGGGGCTGCCGATCGTGCTGGGCGCGCTGGTGCACGACATCGGGGACGCGCTGACGGTCTCCGGCTGCCCGATCCTGTGGCCGATCCCGGTCGGACGCAAGCGCTGGTACCCGGTGGGCCCGCCCAAGGCGATGCGGTTCCGGGCGGGCAGTTGGGTCGAGCTCAAGGTGCTGATGCCGGCGTTCATGGTGCTCGGCGGGGTGGGCTGTGCGGCGGCGCTCAACGTCATCTGAGCGGCAGGGGGCGGGCACGTCAACAGCTGAGCGGGAGGGGGCCGGCACGCCGCCGCCCCGGTGATCCGCCTGGCCGCCCCGGTGATCCGTCTGCGGGACCGAGCCGCCTGGCAGCGTGGACCTTCCGCCTGTCCTGCGGATCAGGCGCTCTGCCTCCTGGATCAGCCACCCTGTGCCGTTCCGCCGCCGTAGCGCCGTTCGAAGGCGGCGACGCGGCCCTCGGAGTCCAGGGTTCGGGCCTTGCCCGTGTGGAAGGGGTGGCTCTCCGAGGAGATCTCCACGTCGACGACGGGGTAGGTCTGGCCGTCGTCCCAGTCGATGGTCTGCTCGCTGGTCGCGGTGGACCGGGTCAGGAAGGCGTAGCCGGCGGCGCGGTCGCGGAAGACGACCGGGTGGTAGTCGGGATGCTTGTCCTGCTGCATACGAACTCCTCGGGTGGCGGCATTCGTGGCATCGGCAAGAGCCGGCGGAGCGGGGTTGGAGGTGCGAGGGCTGCGGCGCGGGGACTGCTGGGGCTGCCGGACAGGCGCTGCGGGTCAGCCGTACAGGGAGTCCTCGTCGACGATGTGCACGGCGGCCTCCTCGGCGGACGCAGCCGCACCGTCGATGCCGACGTCCGTCGCGACGAGCGCGCTCTCCTCGTCCTCGTGGGCGCCCTCGTCGGGGGCCACGAGGCGGCCGGAGCGCATGGCGCCCACCTCGTTGTCGAGGAGTTCCCCGTCGGTGCCCTCGGCGTCGCCGAGTCCGTCGCCGTCGGGGGCGACGACATCGGGCAGCTCCTCGGCGAGCCGCTGGTCGAGGGTCTCGCCCTGTCGGCGCTCGGCGGCCGTCACATCGGCGCGCTCCACCGCCCACGGCCGCTCCGGAGGGGACCAGCCGCGGTCCAGAGGGTCGTCGACGCCGTCGTTCTCCAGGGTGTCCTCCACGTCGAGCAGCCCCGTGTCCTCACGTTGATCGGATGCGTCGGGCTGGTAGACGTCGTCCCCCCATCCGTCGGCGCTGTTCACGGGTACCTCCAGGTGGTGGGGACGGGCCCGAACTCACCGCGGTCGGCGGCGGGCCGCCACGGTGCGGGGCACAGGCCGCACCCGGCGCGAACCGCGTGGTTCCCGGGTGCTCCCCGAACCGGTGCCGCTATCCAGCCTTCCACCCCTTTTCGTCCCTGCGCAACGGCACGGGGGCAAGGGCGGGGCCTCCGGACCAGCCGGGCCCCGGAACCGCGCCGTTGCGCCGGGCCACCTCGCCCCGGCCGGTCCCACCTCCGCCCGCCGACCGAGGACAGCCGCGCCCGCGCCTCCCGGTCACCGCGAGCCGCGCTCCTCAGCCACGGCAACCCCCACTCCGGGCCATGGTGTGCCGGCATTACCGGCATGAGCCGACCGTGTCTCCGGCCCGGTCGGTCAGGGCGCCGGCCCTCACCGATCATCCCTTCCGGCTCCGCTCTGCCAGGGCGTAGGGCCTGGGCCGACGTGCTTCCGCCCTGGTCAGCCACGGTTCCCACCCGAGACATCCTGCCGACTCCGGCCGGCCACGACTCCCGGCAGCCCCACCGACCGCGCCGGGGCTTCGGTTGGCCGAGGCACCCGGCCTCGGCCCACCACGCTTCCAGCCCCGACCGGACGGGGTTCCGGGGCCGTCCGGTCGTGTCCGGCGTTCAGTCGGCCATGGCTGTGGTCCGCGCCTTCCTGCGCTTGCGGGTCCGGTCGGCCAGGGTGGTTCCCGGCGTCAGCCGATCGCGTGTCCGGCGTTCAGTCGGGCATGGCTGTGGTCCGCGCCTTCCTGCGCTTGCGGGTCCGGTCGGCCAGGGTGGTTGCCGGCGTCAGCCGATCGCGTGTCCGGCGTTCAGTCGGCCATGGCTATGGTCCGCGCCTTCCTGCGCTTGCGGGTCCGGTCGGCCAGGGTGGTTCCCGGCGTCAGCCGACCGGGCGTCCGGCGTTCAGTCGGCCATGGCTCCCGTCCACGACCACCGTGCGGCCAGGTCCGCTCGACCAGAGCTCCCGGCCCCGGCCCACAGCCCTCCCGCCTCCCGTGGCCAAGGCTCCCGCTTCAGCCCAGTCCCGGTCCATCGCCCCCGCCCCCGATCACCCATGCCAGGACCGCCAAAGCGCCGCATACGCCCCGTCGGCGTTCACCAGCTCGTC
Organism: Streptomyces sp. SD31; assembly: GCF_052068475.1. NCBI lineage: Bacteria > Bacillati > Actinomycetota > Actinomycetes > Kitasatosporales > Streptomycetaceae > Streptomyces > Streptomyces sp. SD31. Next base: position 59,839 of record NZ_JBQHCX010000007.1, read on the forward strand.
ATGACTGCCCAGCTCGCTGATGCGGCCGTTCTCCACGACCGCGATGACGTCGGCGTCGTGGGCGGTGTGGAGGCGGTGGGCGATGGCGACGACCGTGCGGCCGTCGAGGACGCGGGCCAGGGATCGTTCCAGGTGGCGGGCCGCGCGTGGGTCGAGGAGCGAGGTCGCCTCGTCCAGGACCAGCGTGTGCGGGTCGGCCAGCACCAGGCGGGCCAGCGCGATCTGCTGGGCCTGGGCCGGGGTGAGCACGAACCCGCCCGAGCCGACCTCGGTGTCCAGGCCGTCGTCGAGCGCACGGGCCCACGCGTCCGCGTCGACCGCGCCCAGCGCCGCCCACAGCTCGGCGTCGGTCGCGTCGGTGCGGGCCAGCAGCAGGTTGTCGCGCAGGGCGCCCACGAAGACGTGGTGCTCCTGGTTGACGAGGGCCACATGGGAGCGGACCCGCTCGGCGGTCATCCGGGACAGTTCCGCACCGCCGAGGGTGATCCGGCCGTCACGGGGGGCGTAGATACCCGCGAGCAGCCGGCCCAGCGTGGACTTGCCCGCCCCGGAGGGCCCGACGAGCGCAAGCCTGGTACCGGGCGGGACCTCGAGCGAGACCTTGCGGAGTACGTCCACGCCCTCCAGGTAGCCGAAGTGCACCCGGTCGGCGTGCACGTCGCGGCCGTCGGGCGCCAGCTGGGCGTCCCCGGCCTCCGGCTCGATGTCCCGGACCCCGACGAGCCGGGCCAGCGACACCTGGGCCACCTGCAGCTCGTCGTACCAGCGCAGGATGAGCCCGACCGGATCCACCAGCATCTGCGCGATCAGGGCACCCGTGGTCAGCTGACCGACCCCGAGCCAGCCCTGGAGGACGAACACGCCGCCGACCATCAGCACCGAGCCGAGGAGCATCACATGGGTGACGTTGATGAACGGGAAGAGCACCGACCGCAGCCAGAGCGTGTAGCGCTCCCACGCCGTCCACTCCTTGATCCGTCGCTCCGACAGCTCCACGCGCCGCTCGCCGAGGCGGTGGGCCTCGACGGTGCGCCCGGCGTCCACGGTTTCGGCGAGCGCGGCGGCCACGGCGGCGTACCCGGCGGCCTCCGAGCGGTAGGCGGACGGCGCTCGCTTGAAGTACCAGCGGCAGCCGATCACCAGCAGCGGCAGGGTGAGCAGGACGGCGCCGGCCAGCGGCGGCGCGGTGACGACGAGCCCGCCGAGCAGCAGGACCACCCACACCACGCCGATCGCCAGCTGGGGCACCGCCTCGCGCATCGCGTTGGCCAGCCGGTCGATGTCCGTCGTGATCCGGGACAGCAGATCGCCCGTCCCGGCCCGCTCCAGGACGCCGGGCGGCAGTCCGACCGACCGGACGAGGAAGTCCTCGCGCAGATCGGCCAGCATTCGCTCGCCGAGCATCGCGCCGCGCAGCCGTACCTGCCGGACGAACACGGCCTGGACGACGAGTGCGGTCGCGAACAGCCCGACGGTGAGCTCCAGATGGAGCTCCCGCGCGGCGACGCCGTCCGACACCCGCTCCACCAGTCCGCCCAGCAGCCAGGGCCCCGCCATCGAGGCCACCACGGCGACCGTGTTGACGGTGATGAGCAGCAGGAAGGCACGGCGGTGCCGACGGAACAACTCGACCACATAGGCGCGTACGGTCGCGGGGGCGCCGACCGGCAGGGTGTTCGCCGTCGTCGGGGCCGCCGGGTCGTACGCCGGTGGCGCCACGCCGATCATGCCGACTCCTCGATCTCTTCCAGTTCCTTCAGTACGTGGTCGAGGGCGGCCGCCCTCGACCGGGGGCCTTCGCCCACCGTGTCGTTTTCGTTCAACGCGGTGTTCACGGCGGCCTCTTCGTCGGTCTCCCGGGTCACCACGGCCCGGTACCGCGGTTCGCCGTGCACCAGTTCGCGGTGCACGCCGACCGCCGCGACCTCGCCCTCGTGGACGAGCACGACCCGGTCGGCCCGGTCCAGGAGCAGCGGCGACGAGGTGAACACCACCGTCGTGCGCCCCGTCCGCAGGCTGCGCACGCCCTCCGCGATCCGCGCCTCGGTGTGCGAGTCGACGGCAGAGGTCGGCTCGTCCAGGACGAGCACCTCGGGATCCGTGATCAGCGACCGGGCGAGCGCGAGGCGCTGGCGCTGGCCGCCGGACAGGGACCGGCCGCGTTCGGTGATGCGGGCGTCCATCGGGTCCTCGACGCCGAGCGACCCCTGGACCAGCGCGGCCAGGACGTCCTCGCACTGCGCTGCGGCCAGCGCCTCCTCGGGGCCGACGGCGCCCGACCGCGGCACGTCCAGCAGTTCACGCAGCGTGCCGGAGAGCAGTACCGGGTCCTTGTCCTGGACGAGGACGGCCGTACGCGCGCAGTCGAGGGGCAACTCGTCGAGCGGGACGCCGCCCAGCAGCACCGGCGTGCCCTCCTCGGAGCCGTGTCCGCCCAGCCGTTCGGCCAGCCGCCCGGCCGCGTCCGGGTCGCCGCACACCACGGCGGTGAGCCGGCCGGTGGGGGCGAGCAGCCCGGTGGCCGGGTCGTACAGATCCCCGGAGGGCAACTCGGACCCGTCGCGCGAACCTTCGGTATCGGTGACCCGCTCCAGCGACAGCACGCGCGCGGCCCGCCGGGCCGAGGGGCGTGAGAAGGAGTACGCCATCGCGATCTCTTCGAAGTGCCGCAGCGGATAGGTGAGGATCATGACCGAGCTGTAGACGGCGACCAGTTCGCCGACGGTGACCCGGCCTTCGCGGGCCAGGTGGACGCCGTACCAGACGACCACGATCAGCAGCAGTCCCGGCAGCAGCACCTGGATCGCGGAGATCAGGGACCACATCCGGGCGCTGCGCACGGCGGCGTGGCGCACGTCCTGCGACGCGCGGCGGTAGCGGTCGAGGAAGAGTTCCTCGCCGCCGATGCCCCGCAGGACGCGCAGGCCGGCGACGGTGTCGGAGGCCAACTCGGTGGCCCGCCCGGCCTTCTCGCGTTGGGCGTCGGCCCGCCGGGTCGCCCGGGGCAGCAGCGGCAGCACGGCGACCGCCAGTACGGGCAGACCGACGGCGACGATCACACCGAGCGCCGGCTGGTAGACGACCAGGCCGACGCAGACCACCACGATGGTGAGCGCCGCCGCCGTGAACCGTGACCAGGCCTCGACGAACCAGCCGATCTTCTCGACGTCACCCGTGGAGACGGCCACAACCTCACCGGCCGCGACGCGCCGGGTCAGCGCCGAGCCCAGCTGCGCGGTCTTGCGGGCCAGTACCTGCTGGACGCGGGCGGCCGCGGTGATCCAGTTGGTGATGGCGGTGCGGTGCAGGAAGGTGTCGCCGAGGGCGTTTCCGGCGCTGCACAGTGCCAGGAGCCCGCCCGCGAGGGCCAGTTGCGCCCCCGAGCGGTCGATGACTGCCTGGATGGCGACGCCGACGCAGAACGGCAGCGCGGAGACGGACAGGAAGTGCAGCAGCCCCCAGGCCAGGGACTTGAGCTGGCCGCCCATCTGGTTCCTGAAGAGCCACCACAGAAATCGGGGACCCGAGCGCGCGTCCGGCACACCTGGGTCGGGATACGGAAGGTCTTGAATCTGCATGACGTCCCAGTGGCTCGTGTCAGTGGGGGGAGGGGATAGGGATGGGGATGGAGAGTCGAGCGGATGCCGACGAGCGGAACGGATCGCGCACGGCGGCAGCAAACCGTGACAGGTTCGCGTCGCAGCGTGGCCGGACGCAAACGGTTTTTCGCGCCACCGCACAGATCCGGCTGCCCATTCGGCAACCCGTACGACCGGCCGCCCGGTCGTCGCTTCGGCCACGTCCCCGAACGCGGTGCGACCATGGAGTGATGCGGAACGGCGGAGTACGGAACGGCGGAGTGCGGAACGGCGGAGCATGGCGTGCCATGGTCGCGACAGCTGCTCTGGGATCGCTTCTGGCGACCTTGACGACCCTGACCGCGTGCGGTCGCGCGCAGCACGGCGGAGGTGAGGACGTCGGCAGGGCCGCACCCACCCGACCACCCACCCGACCGGCCGCGACCTCGGATCCGACGCGCATCCCGGACCTCGCCGACCGGTGGCAGCGACGCATCCCGGCCAACTCCCGCCAGGTCGTGGCGGTCTACGGCGACGGCAAGGACTCCCCGGACTCCACGGTCGCGCTCTTCACGAAGCACGGCTCGACCTGGGACCGTACGCGGAGCTGGCCCGCACACAACGGCAAGAAGGGCTGGACCACCGACCACCACGAGGGCGACAACCGCAGCCCCGTGGGTGTGTTCACGCTCAGCGACGCGGGTGGCGTACGGAAGAACCCCGGGGCCAAGCTGCCGTACACGCGGTCCGCGGCCTTCGCGGCGCCTCGCTGGTGGAAGAAGTCGTACTGGCACGACTTCGACTACGTCATCGCCATCGACTACAACCGCGTCAAGGGCGTCCCGCCCAACGACCCGACCCGTCCCGAGGGGGCCTCCAAGGGCGGCGGCATCTGGTTGCACATGGACCACGGGAGCGGTACGTCGGCCTGCGTCAGTCTGTCCGAATCGGCGATGGAGTACCTGCTGCGCACGCTCGATCCGGACCGGCATCCTGTCGTGGTGATGGGGGACAGGGCGGACCTGAAGAGCTCGCACTGATGGAGGAGGCCTGAAGAGGCGTCATTGCGAGGAGCGCCCAACTCCCCGTAGAACACCGGCCATGAAGAGACGGATCGTCATGTCCATGCTTGCGGGAGCGACCCTCCTGGCGAGCACCCTCCTCGGAACGAGCCCCGCCCCGGCGGCGGAAGCCGCGGCGGAACCCGCGGCCGTGGCCCAACCCGCCGACGTCCCCGCCGAGTTCGGTACCGACTGGCACGACCCCATCACCGCTGCCCCGCCTGTCACCAGGCCCTCCGGCAAGTCCTGCCAAGTCACCCTCGCCGAGGCGCAGTTCCGCGACTTCACCCCGTACCAGGGCAGGTACACCCCGCCCCGAGGCTGCGGCGACCGCTGGAGCAAGGTAGTGCTGCGGATGGACGGCAAGATCAAGGGACGCCAGTTCGACCGGCTCGGCTATCTGCATGTCGGCGGGGTCGAGGTCTTCCGTACGTCGACCCCCGAGCCGTCGCCGGACGGCATCGAGTGGTCCGTCGAGAAGGACGTCACCCGCTACAGCGACACCTTCCGAAGCGGCCAGGACGTCGAGATGCTCATCGGGAACGTCGTCGACGACACGTACACCGGCATCATCGACGTCAAGGTCACGCTGACGTTCTACACGGGCCGCCCGTCCTCGACTCCTGGCCATCCGGCCTCGACTCCCGGCCGCCCCGCCTCGACGTCCGGCCTCCCCGCCACGCCCCCCGACCGCGTCCTCACCCTCCAGGACGGCACCCTCGCCACCCCGCGCAACAGCGAGCGCATCGTCGCCGAGGTCTACGCCACCGGCTCCGGCGGGGGCTGCGAGGAGTTCTGGTATCTGGCCGCGCCCGACCCGGCGCCCTACTCCTGCAAGGCCGCCGGCGGCCCCTACCGTGAGGTGCAGATCAAGGTCGACGGCCAACTCGCCGGAATCGCCGCGCCGTTCCCGCATGTGTGGACCGGCGGCTGGTCCAACCCCTTCCTCTGGTACGTCACCCCGGGGCCGCGCGCCTTCGACGTCAAGCCGATCGAATACGACCTGACGCCGTTCGCCGGTGTCCTCAACGACGGCCGCCCGCACCGTGTCGAGGTCTCCGTCGTCGGCGTCCCGGAGGGGCAGAGCGGCTGGAGCGCGCCCGTGAACGTCCTCGTGTGGCAGGACGCCAAGAGCGCCCACGTCACCGGCAAGCTCACCACGCACCAGGTCGGCGACCTCGCCAACTCCTCGACGTACACGCCCGGTTCGGAGCACCGGGTGGACACGGACGGTGGTCACCGGCTGGCCGTCGCCGGATACGTCGACACCTCGCACGGCCGGGTGACGACCACCGTGCGCCGGTCGCTCACCCACACCTCCGCGCACCGCTGGACCGACGGAGAGAACCTGGACGCCCTCGATGCCACCTGGGCGGACGACCAGTCGGTCACCGTCGACGGACGCGGACCGGCCCGCACGACCCGTACCCAGCGGACGTACACGATGGACGGCTCGATCACGATCGGCACGGGCGACCGGCTGCGCACCGTGCTGACCCTCGGTGACCGTGCCGCGGTCGCAACGACCCAGGCCGGTCGACGGGTGGCGTGGTCCTGGCTCGACGACACCGTCGAGGGCGACGCCTCCTGGACGTTGAACGTGCCGCGCGACCAGCGGCACGCGGTCGGTACGACGAGCGAGCGCTACCGGCTGTACGGCTCGGACGGCTGCTACGACCGCCTGCTCACCAGCGTGCAGGGAGTGCTCACCGAGGATCGCAGGGGCTGCTGAGGCAGATTGTGTGTGATGTGTCACTCGGGGCGCGATTTACACGGATGCAACACAGGGGTCTTGTGCGGGACCAACATCACCCTCAAAGTGATCGCCACGGAATCCGCTTTCCGTATGACAGAAGTCCCCGTCCCCGGCTTCTGTGTGCCGCCGTCCCCAAGGAGTTCCCGTGCCGCCGTCCGAATCGCCCCTGCCGCGACGCGTCGCACGCACACTGCGTACCTCCCTCTTCGCGCAGGTCGCCTGCGCGCTGGTGCTCGGAATCGTCGTCGGGAAGCTGTGGCCCGGCTTCGCCGCGGATCTGCAGCCGCTAGGCGACGGTTTCATCCGGCTCATCAAGACGATCATCTCGCCGCTGGTGTTCTGCGTGGTCGTCGTCGGCATCGCCAAGGCCGGTGACCTGAAGGCGTTCGGCCGGATCGGGCTCAAGGCCCTGATCTGGTTCGAGGTCGCGAGCACGCTCGCGCTGCTCATCGGGCTCCTGGCCGCCAACCTGGTCCAGCCCGGGTCCGGGATGAACGTCGACCCGTCCACGCTCGACACCTCGGCGGTCGACGCGAAGACGGGTGGCGGACACCTGCCCTCGACGACCGAGTTCGTCCTCAACGCGATTCCCACCTCTTTCATCGGCGCCTTCGCCGAGAACTCCCTGCTCCAGGTGCTCATCCTGGCCTGTCTGGTGGGTGCCGCCCTGCTGCACCTCGGCCACACCAAGGTGCCGAAGGTGCTGCCCGCGATCGAGCAGGCCCAGGAGGTCATCTTCGCGATCGTCGGCTTCGTGATGCGGCTGGCCCCGATCGCGGTGTTCGGTGCGATGGCCGTCCTGATCGGCAACTACGGCCTCGGCGTGATCGAGACCTACGGCAAGCTGATCATCCTGTGCTACGCGGCCGCGGCGCTCTTCATCGCGCTCCTCGCCGTCGCCCTGAAGGTGGTCACCGGGCTCAGCCTCTGGAAGTTCCTGCGCTACATCCGTGAGGAGATGCTGCTCGCGCTCGGCACCGCGTCCACCGAGTCGGTCCTGCCGCGCGTGATGCAGAAGCTGCGCAAGGCCGGCGCCCGCGACGACGCCGTGGGTCTGGTGCTGCCGACGGGCTACTCCTTCAACCTCGACGGCGCCTCGCTCTACCTGTCCATCGGCACGCTGTTCATCGCCCAGGCCGTGGGCGTCGACCTCAGCTTCAGCCAGCAGATCACCGTGATCCTGGTGCTGATGCTGACTAGCAAGGGTATGGCGGGCATCCCCGGCTCGGCGTTCCTCGCCCTGTCCGCGACCGCCTCCTCGCTGGGCGCCATCCCGGCCGGAGCCGTCGCCCTGCTGCTCGGCGTGGACCGCATCATGGACTCGATGCGCGTCGTCACCAACCTGCTCGGCAACTGCGTCGCCGTCTTCGCGGTCTCCCGCTGGGAGGGCGCCCTGGACAAGGAGCGGGCGAAGAAGGTCCTGGACGGCGAGATCGTGGTCCAACTGGAGGACGACGAGCCGGAGGCGGAGGTCAAGAGGGAGAAGGCGGAGCTCGAGAAGTCCGGGGAGGTGGAGTCCGGGAAGCCCAAGACGCCGGAGTCCAGGAACCCTGAGACGGCGGCGTCCGAGGACCCTGTCGTCGTGCCGGTCCCCCCGGGCAAGGAGACGGCCTCCGAGGCCGGTTGACATTCGGCAGCACGGCCCGCGGCCACCGCTCCAGCAGTACGGAGCGGTGGCCGCGGCGCGTTTCGCCAGGTTGACCGCAAGTCAGCAGCGCCGGTCAGCGGCGCTGCTCCATGGCGCCGCCCAGCAGCGCCGCTCAGTGGCACGCCTCAGCAGCGCCGCTCGGCCGCCCCGTCGATCAGCGAGTCCAGCAACTCGCCCAGGACCGACCGCTGTTCGCCCGTCAACGGCGCCAGGATCTCCTGAGCCGCCGACCGTCGCGCACCGTGCAGTTCCCGCAGGGCCTCGCGTCCGTCGTCGGTGAGCTCGATGCGGATCACCCGCCGGTTCGTCGGATCCGGCACCCGCCGTACCTTCCCGCTCGTCTCCAGCCCGTCGACCAGCGTCGTCACGGCCCGCGGGACCACCTCCAGGCGCTCGGCGAGGTCGGCCATGCGAGGCGGCGAGTCGTAGTGCGCGAGCGTGCGCAGGAGACGGTACTGGGCCGGCGTGACGCCCAGACCGCACTCCTGGAGGTGCCGTTTCTGGATCCGGTGCACCCGGCGGGTGAAGCGCAGCAACTGCTCGGCGAGCGGGCCGTCGGGATCGGGCGTGGTCATGCGGGAACAATATCAGGAGGACGTTCATTGTGAGCATAGGTAACAATGAGCTAAGCTCCGTCAGTCCTCGTCACCACACCTCCCGTAGGAGCCCATGCACCCCGACAAGGAACCCACCTGGACCCCACCCGCCGCGGAGCAGGAACAATCCCGGCAGGAACAACCTCGGCAGGAACAACCCCGGCAGGTGCGCCGCATCCTGCGACTCTTCCGTCCGTACCGCGGACGCCTCGCCGTCGTCGGCCTGCTCGTCGGCGCCTCGTCGCTGGTCGGCGTCGCGACGCCCTTCCTGCTGAAGGCGATCCTCGACGTAGCGATCCCCGAGGGCCGCACCGGCCTGCTCGCCCTGCTCGCGCTCGGCATGATCCTCAGTGCCGTCCTCACCGGCATCTTCGGCGTGCTGCAGACCCTGATCTCCACCACCGTCGGCCAGCGCGTCATGCACGACCTGCGCACCGCCGTCTACGGCCGCCTCCAGCGCATGTCGCTCGCCTTCTTCACCCGCACCCGGACCGGCGAGGTCCAGTCCCGCATCGCCAACGACATCGGCGGCATGCAGGCCACCGTCACCTCCACGGCGACCTCCCTGGTCTCCAACCTGACCAGCGTCGTCGCCACCATCGTCGCGATGATCGCCCTGGACTGGCGCCTGACGGTCGTCTCCCTGCTCCTCCTGCCGGTCTTCGTCTGGATCAGCCGCCGCGTCGGCAGGGAACGCAAGAAGATCACCACCGAGCGCCAGAAGCAGATGGCCGCGATGGCCGCCACGGTCACCGAGTCGCTCTCGGTCAGCGGCATCCTGCTCGGCCGCACGATGGGCCGCTCCGACTCGCTCACCGCGGCCTTCGCCGACGAGTCCGAGCGGCTGGTCGACCTCGAAGTGCGGTCCAACATGGCCGGCCGCTGGCGCATGGCCGTGATCGGCATCGTCATGGCCGCCATGCCCGCCGTCATCTACTGGGCCGCGGGAACGGCGCTCCAACTCGGCGGCCCCCAGGTCTCGATCGGCACGATCGTCGCCTTCGTCTCGCTCCAGCAGGGCCTGTTCCGCCCGGCCGTCAGCCTGCTGTCCACCGGCGTGCAGATCCAGACCTCGCTCGCGCTCTTCCAGCGCATCTTCGAGTACCTCGACCTGCCCATCGACATCACCGAGCGGGAGGACCCCGTCCACCTCGACCGCATCAAGGGCGAGGTCCGCTTCGAGAACGTCGAGTTCCGATACGACGGCAAGAGCGGCCCGATCCTCGACGGCATCGACCTCACCGTCCCGGCGGGCGGCAGCCTCGCGGTCGTCGGCCCGACCGGCGCCGGAAAATCCACGCTCGGCCACCTCGTGCCGCGGCTCTACGACGTGACCGGCGGCCGGGTCACCCTCGACGGCGTCGACGTCCGCGACCTCGACTTCGACACCCTCGCCCGCGCGGTCGGCGTCGTCTCGCAGGAGACGTACCTCTTCCACGCCTCCGTCGCCGACAACCTGCGCTTCGCCAAGCCCGACGCCACCGACGAGGAACTGCACGCGGCGGCCGAGGCGGCCCAGATCCACGACCACATCGCCGCCCTGCCCGACGGCTACGACACGATCGTCGGCGAGCGCGGCCACCGCTTCTCCGGCGGTGAGAAACAGCGCTTGGCCATCGCCCGTACGATCCTGCGCGACCCGCCGGTCCTCATCCTCGACGAGGCGACCAGCGCCCTGGACACCCACACCGAACACGCCGTCCAGGACGCCATCGACGCCCTGTCCGCCAACCGCACCACCCTCACCATCGCGCACCGGCTGTCCACCATTCGGGGCGCCGATCAGATCGTGGTCCTCGACGCGGGGCGCGTGGTCGAACGGGGCAGGCACGAGGAGCTGTTGGAACGGGACGGACGGTATGCGGGACTGGTCCGCCGGGACGCCCAACTGGAGCCGACGAGGTGACGTTATGTCGGGTTTGTAAGTGTTTGCGGGATACCGTGCCCGCATGCACTTGAACACTCCGCCACGGAACACGATTCGACTGACGCAGCGGGGCCGTATCGCTCTCATCGCCGCCGGCGCCGTCGTGGCCGGCGCCGCCGTGGCGGTGCCGCTGCTGACCCTGGGCGAGGAGGAGCCGGCACGGCCCACCTCGCTGGTGATCCCTGAGGGCTGGCGCGCGAGCCAGGTGTACGCCGCCGTCGACAAGGCCCTCGCCCTGCCGCCCGGGTCCACCAGGAAGTCCCTCGGCAAGCTCGACCTCAAACTCCCGAACGACGCCGACGGCAACCCCGAGGGCTACCTCTTCCCGGCGACATACCCACTCGAACAGAACGGTAAGAAGGCGACGCCGGACTCCCTGCTGTCGGCCATGGTCGACACCGCCAACAAGAAGTTCGCCGGCGCCCCGATCGCCGCCGGCGCCCAGCGCAACTCCATGAACGTCTACCAGGCGGTCACCATCGCGAGCATCGTCCAGGCCGAGGCGGGCAGCAAGGCCGACATGGGCAAGGTGGCCCGCGTCATCTTCAACCGGCTCGAACGCGGGATGCCGTTGCAGATGGACTCCACCATCAACTACGCGCTCAACCGCTCCACGATCAGAACCACCGACGCGGACACCCGGATCGAAAGCCCCTACAACTCGTACCAGCGCATGGGCCTGCCGCCCACGCCGATCGACAACCCCGGCGAGGACGCGATGCGCGCCGCGATCAGTCCGGCCCCGGGCGACTGGCTGTACTTCGTCACGGTCAAGCCGGGCGACACCCGCTTCACGGCTGACTACGCCGAACACCAGCGCAATGTCGCCGAGTTCAACGCCCAGCAGAAGGCGAGCCCGGCGAGCCCGGCGAGTCCGGCGAGCCCGCGGCCGACGAAGTGAACGCCGGGGCGTCGGACGGCGACCGGGGCACCGTCCGACGCCGGAGCCATACGTGTGGCGACGACCGGTGCCGCATCGGGCGCCCGGCCCGCCCTTCTGCAGCGCGGAACGTCACGCCGCCACCCGCTCCTCGGTCAGCAACCGCCTGATGTCCCGTACGGCCGCGCGGCCGGCCCGGTTGGCGCCGATCGTGCTGGCGGAGGGCCCGTAGCCGACCAGGTGGATGCGGGGGTCGGCGACCGCGCGGGTCCCCTCCGCCCGGATCCCGCCGCCCGGCTCGCGCAGCCGCAGTGGGGCCAGATGGTCGATGGCGGCCCGGAAGCCGGTCGCCCACAGGATGACGTCGGCGTCGACGCGCCGCCCGTCCTGCCACTCCACCCCGTCCGGTGTGATCCGGTCGAACATGGGCTGCCGGTCCAGGACCCCGTCCGCGAGCCCCTGCCGCACAGCGTCGTTGAGGGGCAGCCCCGTGACGGAGACGACGCTCTTCGGCGGCAGCCCCTGCCGGACCCGCTCCTCGACGAGCGCGACGGCCGCCCGGCCCACCTCCTCGGTGAAGGGGCCCTCGCGGAACACGGGCGGGCGCCGCGTGACCCATGTCGTGGCGGCGGCGTACCGGGCGATCTCCAGCAGATGCTGGGTGCCGGAGGCGCCCCCGCCCACCACGACGACCCGCTGTCCGGCGAACTCCTCCGGCCCGGGGTACTGCGCGGTGTGCAACTGCCGTCCCCGGAACGTCTCCTGCCCGGGGTAGCGCGGCCAGAACGGCCGGTCCCAGGTGCCGGTCGCGTTGATCAGCGCCCGCGTCGACCAGGTACCGGCCGAGCTCTCCACCAGCAGCCGCCCGTCCGGGCCCTCGCGCACGGCACTCACGTCGACGGGTCGCCGCACACGCAGGTCGAAGGTCCGCTCGTAGCGGTCGAAGTACTCGGCGATGACCTCGGCCGACGCCCGCTCGGGATCCGCGCCGGTCAGCTCCATGCCGGGCAGCGCGTGCATCCCGTGCACCTTGCCGTACGTCAGCGAGGGCCACCGGAACTGCCAGGCGCCGCCCGGGCCGGGGGAGTGGTCGAGCACCGCGAAGTCGCGGTCCGGCTCGAAACCGGCGCGCCGCAGGTGGTAGGCGCTGGACAGGCCTGCCTGACCAGCGCCTACCACGACGACGTCGACAGCCTCGACAACTTCGAGTGTCCCGACCACGTTGCCCGCCTCGCGCGCCTCCGTATTGTTCACGGTTCTACTAACCACCTCGGGGGTGAGGATCTTCCCCGACGGCACCCGAGCTCAGCGCCCGCCCGCGACAAGCAGCGGAACACCGGCCCCGGCCTCGGCCTCCGCCGCCGTACCGCCGATCAAGCCGCGCGCCGCCAAGTTCCGGCATCACCCCTCCCCGAACCAGTCGGGAGCCGCCTTGCAGGGCGAGCATGCGCCGCTGCCCCACGGACTCGCTGCGCCCGAGCGCCGCCTGCGCCGCCGCGACCGTGTCCGCGTCGAGGTCGTCGAGCAGCCGGTGGGCGGTCGACCAGGCGTCGGCGGACGAGTCGCGGGAGATGGTGTGCAGCCGGATCCCGAACCGGACCGTACGGCCCTCCCGCTCGGCGAGCGACCGGATCCAGTCGATCTTCTCCTTGACCTTCGTGGGCGGTTCGCCCCAGGTCAGATAGACGTCCGCGTGCCGAGCCGCGACCGGCCCGGCCGCCGGCGAGGAGCCGCCGAAGAAGAGCTGCGGCGGCGGGTCGGCGGCAGTGCGGTCGGCCCGCCGCCGACCTGGTGGTGGTCACCGTGGAAGTCGTACGGCCCACCGCGCCAGACCCCGCGGACGACGGACAGGAACTCGTCGGTACGGGCATACCGCTGATCGTGGTCGAGGCGGTCGCCGAAGCGGCGCTGCTCGGCCGAGTCGCCGCCGGTCACGAAGTTCAGCAGGAGCCGCCCCCGCGTGACGCGCTGGTAGGCACCAGGTGCCGGTCGGGGTGAGGACCGCCTCGAAGCCCAACCGCTCGGCGGCTGTGGCGATTTGGATCAGAGTCGATGTCGGGGGCGCGTTACGCCGCTCGGCTTTCCGGACTGGTTGGGCCCATAGGCGTGCCGGTCCACCAGGGTGCGGCCGTCGCCGCCGGTCGGCAGGAACCAGTGGAGATGGACGGTCATGTCACGAACCTTCCGTGGCGCGGGCCTCGGTGGTGGACGGCGGCAGGTCGCCGTTGTACCGCGGGTCCACGAAGTCCGCGAAGTCCACCTTCTTCGGAATGAGCTTCAGCTCGGTGAACGTGTCGGCGATCTTCTGCTCGGAGGCGATGAGGGGCTTGTCGACCGCTACCGAGATCCGGGTGGCGTTGGTGCGCTTCACCGAGGCCAGCGCGACGTCGTAGGGCAGCCCGGTGTCCTTCGCCCAGACCTTGGCCCACTCCTCCTGATGGCCGTTGACCCACGCCGTGGCGCGCCGCAGCCGCTCCAGGTAGTCCTTGATGGCGGCGGCCTTCTTCTTGTCCCGCAGTGCGGAGGGCGCCGCCACCTGGAAGGTGAGGCCGTTGGTGATCCCGTCGCCGGTCGTCAGGATCCTGCCCTGCTTGGCCACGAGCACCTGCGAAGTGTACGGATCCCATACGGCCCACGCGTCGACCTCGCCGGCGGTGAACGCGGCCAGGGCATCGGCCGGTTGCAGGTACTTCACGTCGACGTCGCTCAGGCTCAGCCCGGCCGCCTTGAGGGACGCGACGAGCTGGTAGTTGGCCGAGGAGCCCTGCGCCACGGCGATCGACTTGCCCCTGAGCTGCTGGGGCTTCGTCAGCTTCGAACCGTTCGGAACGAGGATCGCGTCGCCCTTGGAGGCGCCGTGGAACGCGGCCACCACCGTGATCTTCGAGCCCGCGCCCGCCGCGAAGACCGGCGGGGTGTTGCCGACGCCGCCGATGTCGACGGCCTTGGCGTTGACCGCCTCCAGCAGGGGCGGGCCGGAGGTGAAGGTGGACCACTTGATCTTGTAGTCGAGGTTCTTCAGCTCTCCGGCGGCGCGCAGGATCGCCTCCGAACCGCCCTTCTGGTCACCGACGTTGATGGTGAGGGAGCCCGAGCCGTCGGTGTCGCCGCCGGTCGAGGCCGACGAGCTGCCTCCGCAGGCGGACAGGAGCAGGGCCAGGGGGAGGAGCAGTGCGGCGGGGACGAGGCGACGTCGCATGACGGATCCGTTCTGTGGAACTGAGGGGTGGAGGAGGAGAGGTGGAGGGGAGGAAGCGGACTGGGGGGCTCAGGCCGCTTCGGCGGCGGTGTCGACGCCGAGGCGCTCCAGGAGGCCGGCGCGCAGTTCCGCGAACCGGGGGTCGGTGATGTCGCGGGGACGCTCGAGGTCGATGCGCTGCTCGTGCGCGATGATCCCGTCGTCCATCACGAGGACGCGGTCAGCGAGGAGTACGGCCTCCTCGACGTCGTGCGTGACGAGCAGGACCGCGCAGCCGCGCCGCTGCCACAACTCGCCGACCAGGCGCTGGGCCTTGATACGGGTGAGCGCGTCGAGTGCACCGAACGGCTCGTCGAGCAGCAGCAGATCGGGCTCACGCACCAACGCCCTTGCCAGTGAGGCGCGTTGGGCCTCGCCGCCGGAAAGCGTCTTGGGCCAGGCGTCCGTACGGTGGTCCAGGCCGACCTCCTTGAGGGCCTGCTCGGCGACAGTGCGGCCGGGCTTGCCCGGCAGGCCCAGCAGCACGTTGCGCCACACTCTCTTCCACGGCATCAGTCGCGGTGCCTGGAAGGCGACAGCCTTGCGGCGCGGCACCAGGACGGTGCCCTCGATGTCGCGGTCGAGGCCGGCGAGGATGCGCAGCAGGGTGGACTTGCCGCAGCCGCTGCGGCCGAGGAGCGCGACGAACTCGCCGGGACGGACGTCGAGTTGGAGCCGGTCGATGACAGCGCGCCCGTCGAAGGAGCGGGTCAGCCCCTCGACGTGCACGGCCTGCGGGGTCTGCACGGTCCGTGAGGTCGGCATGGCCGGGGTGTCCTGCACGGCCTGCGCGGCCTTGGGACTCACCGGCCGGTGAACGTCGGTCGCCATTGCAGCAGCAGCCTTTCGAGGGAGCGGACGATGAAGTCGGCGAGCAGGCCGAGGAACGCGTAGACGATCAGGCAGACCACGATCACGTCGGTCCGCAGGAAGTCCCGCGCCTGCACCATGAGGAAGCCGATGCCGGAGTCGGCGTTGACCTGCTCGGCGAAGACGAGGGCGAGCCAGGCGATGCCGAGCGAGTAGCGCAGGCCGGTCAGGGCACCCGGGAGCGCGCCGGGCAGTACGACGTGCCGCACAAGCCCCCACCTGGACAGCCCCAGGGACTCCCCGGCCTCGATCAACTGCGAATCCACACCGCGGATACCGGCGTAGACGTTGAGGTAGAGCGGGAAGGTCACCCCGAGGGTGATGATGGCGACCTTGGGCGCCTCACCGATCCCGAACCAGATGATGAACAGCGGGATGAGCCCGACGAAAGGCACCGTCCGCAGCATCTGCACGGGCGCGTCCACGAGGTCCTCACCGATCCGGAACAGGCCCGACACAAGGGCGAGTCCGGTCCCGACGACGGTGCCCAGCGCCAGCCCGGCGGCGACGCGCTGGAGGGAGGTGCCCATGGCCGAGGGCAGTGAGCCGTCGCCGATCAGATCACCCGCGACCTGGGCGATGCGGCCGGGAGAGGCGAGGACGTCGGGAGTCAACAGGCCTGTGCTGCTGAGCAGTTGCCACAGGGCGAGGAGGAGGACAGGGCCGGTGGTGCGGCGCAGCCAGCGGGGGACGTGGGTGCGGCGGGAGGAGGTGGGGAGGAGGGGGACGACCTCGACGGCGGTCGGGTTCTCAAGACCGGATTTCAGGGGAATATCCGTCTCGGCAGAGCTGGGTGGGGCATGGCTGATGCTCATGAGTGCTCCAGGGGGGCGATGAGCGTTGAAAGGACGCGCTTCGGCGCCGCCGGATCGGATCAGGACCGGGCGGGTACGCGCAGGAAGCGTGGGTGAAGAGAGAAGAGGGGCGTCAGCGGCCGCGACGACACGCGGCGGAGGCCACCCGCAGCAGGTCGATGTGACCGCGCGTGGTGAGCAGGGCTGAACGCAACATGCCGATGAAAGTAGCCAGATGGCGCGGCGACGGTCAACGGTGTCTCGCCAAGTGGACCTCGTGTATCACGGCTCGGCCGTCTCGGGCCATCCCCTGGCGTGCGAACCCCGGCGCATCGGAGAGGATGGACGACATGTCAGACGCCTTCACCACCCGAGTTCTGAACGTCGCCTCCGGCTCCTCGGAGCGGGTCGTGGACATCACCCGCGACTGCGAGGCCTTCCTGCAGGACGCGGCGGCGGGCCGCGACGGCCTCCTGAACGTCTTCGTGCCGCACGCGACGGCCGGCATCGCCATCATCGAGACGGGCGCCGGCAGCGACGACGACCTCCTGGCCGCCCTGCACACCCTCCTCCCCGCCGACGACCGCTGGCAACACCGCCACGGCAGCCCCGGCCACGGCCGCGACCACGTCCTCCCGGCGATCGTCCCGCCCCATGCGACGCTGCCGGTCCTGGGCGGGCGGCTGGAGCTCGGGACGTGGCAGTCGGTATGCCTCGTGGATACGAACAAGGACAACCCGGAGCGGAAGGTGCGGCTGAGCTTCCTCGGCTAGCTGCCTGGCGAGACCGCGGAGGCGGAGTCCGGTCGCATGTGTGCCCCCGTCTCGTGGAAGTGGAAGACCACATGTGACGCCGGCGCCGAGTCGTCACGCCGTGTCAGTAGACGGACAACCCGTAGGCGTTCAGTACTTCTTGAATCGGCTGGTAGTAGGTGGTCCCTCCCGTGGCGCAGTTCCCGGAGCCGCCGGAGAGGATTCCGATGACCTTGTCGCCGGCGTAAAGAGGGCCGCCGCTGTCGCCCGGCTCGGCGCAGATGTTGGTCTGGATCAACCCGTAGACGGTTGTTCCGCTCGCATAGTTGACGGTCACGTTCAGCGCGGTGACCACGCCGCATCGGACACCGGTGGTCGCTCC
This sequence comes from Streptomyces sp. SD31, assembly GCF_052068475.1. NCBI lineage: Bacteria > Bacillati > Actinomycetota > Actinomycetes > Kitasatosporales > Streptomycetaceae > Streptomyces > Streptomyces sp. SD31. The sequence goes on from NZ_JBQHCX010000007.1 coordinate 77,321, forward strand.
CCGACGGCAGACGCTCTGGCCGACGTAGGCGGTCGCGGTCCCGGTGACGTCGACGGTTCCGATGGTGCCGGGGCGTGGTACGGCCGGATTGGAGTACTGCACGACACCGAAGTCGTCACCGGGAAAGCTGGTGCCGGTGGTGGGGCCGATCGGCGTGCTCATGGCGGAGCTGGTGTACCAGGTGGGCATGGTGTCGGTGCAGTGGCCGGCGGTGACGAAGTAGTACGTGGAGCCGCTTCGCACATTGACCCCTGCCGAGCAGCGCCAGCCGGCTGCGTAGATGCCGTCGCCGCCCGACAGGAGGGTGCGCAGCCGGCCGTCGAGCCGTTCGAGGGTCGCGGCACCCGCGAAACGCCCGGTGAGCTGCCGGATTCTGGCCAGGTCCGCGTCGGCGACCGTGGAGTCGGCGAGAACCCGCAGCTTCCCGGTGCGGTCGTCGACGGCCCAGGTCGTCCCGGCGATGCCCAGGGCCTCTACGGCCGAGGCCACGCCGGACACCGAGCCGTTGGCGGGCGCGGCGTCGGCCGTGGGCGCGGCGGCCGCGCCGGTGTCCGAGACCGCGAGGGCGGTCACCACAAGCAGGCTCAACACCGCGGCAATCAGCCGTGGACGTCTGACGTCGTTACGGCGTGCTCGGATCACTGAAGTCTCCCGAGGACGGTAGGTCAGGTTCGGAGCAGTGCGGCCACGGTGTGCCCGGCGACGCCTGGTCGAGGCCGGCCAACGCCTCAGTGTGCCCGGCCGCGCCCGGTGGGGGTAGGCGGCCTTCGGCCGAACCTCCGTAGAGAGAGTGGCCGTGGAGGCCCATGTCCCGGCGGGCACCCCGGAGACGGAGCCACTTCAGCGCGTCGGCACACGGGGGCGCTCATCGAGGACGGCGTGCGGAAGTGTTCGTGATGCTGCGGTTCGAGGCGCCGCCGGCCGGCGGGAGTCCTGCGGCGGTAGCCGAACCACGGCGGTCCGGATCCGGATCAGGGCCGGCCGGTCGCGGTCGGGCGCATCACCCTGACGCGCACTGGCGGACCAGCTGCGGGCCGTAGTCCTGCACCTCGTCCGGTACCGTCCGGGCGAGCTGGGCGGAAGCGGCCCGGCCGGGGTGCCCCTGGAGGCGGGACAACTCGCTCGCGCAGCGCTGCAGGGCCACCTCCAGGACCTCGGGCATGGTCAGCCTGCCGGTGCCGTCCGGCGGGACGAGCCAGCGCAGCGCGCCCCAGCGGCAGTGCGGGGCGGGGGCGGCGATCCACGTACCCGCGCCGAGGAGGCGCACCCCGGTGCCGATCCACAGGGTCTGCGGTTCCGGCGGCAGCAGGAAGCCGACGTGACGGCGCCGGGTGTCCAGCAGACACGGGCCCGAGTCGAGCAGCGGCAGCTCCTCCAGGAGGTCGGCGACGCGCAGCCCGAGTTCCTCCGGGACGATCAGCACGTCCCAGAAGCGTCCGGCCGCCAGGAGCGTTACTCCGGTACTGCCGTTCTGCCACTCCTGCTTGCAGGCGCCGGGGTCCTCCGACGCCGCTGCCAGCCATTCCATTGACTTCGTCCACTCCGTGAGCGCCAACAAAAGCCTCCTCAGTGGTGCGCCGACGCCCGGGACGGCCGTGACCGGGCGATGCCCCAGTGCACCGGGTGCCAGGTGTCGCGGCCATACGCCCGGTGTTCAATTCCCCGTATGGGGCGAGCGCCCGCGCGCCAAACAGGCAGATGGCAGGGCGCGCGCCCCCACCGCAGCCGTGTACGCCGGAGCTGACCGGGGCGCCAGGCCTGTCCGACCCCACCGTGTGACCACCCGCACGCTGTTTGTGCTCGCGTTCGCCAGGGACGGGGACCTGTCGGGTGCGCGTCAGTGGCTGGGTACGGCGTGCGTTGATTGTGAGGCTTTGTCACCGTTCTAGGGTGTTTGGTGTGGTGCGTCGGTTGCGGTCATTCCATAGGGCGGCGACGGTGGCGTCCGTCGCGCCGGCGGCGTACCCGAGGAGGGCCTCGGCGTCCCGTCCCGGCTGACCGCGCTGCGCGAGGCCGCGGCCCGGATCGGCACCACGCTGGACGAGGGCACACCTGCGCCGAGCTGACCCCGGAGGCCGCCGGGCAGGTGGGCGGTACGGCGGCGGTGCTCCGAGGTGGCGGCGAAGGCGGAGCGGCGTACGAGGCCGTCCGCGGCGATCCCGCGGTGCTGCCCGACGTCCGGTGGGCCCTGGACGCCGTATGGGAATCGGCGGGCCCGGGGAGGACAGGGAGCCGTACTCGCCCTCCTTGCCGACCGCGCCGCCTCCCACATCCGGCACGCCCGGGAGCACGACCAGGTCAGGGGCATCGTCGGCAAGCTCCAGCGGGCCCTGCTCGCCGAACCCGGCCGCCCGCACCCGAGCATCGACGTCGCCATCCGCTATCTGCCCGTCGGGCAGAGCGCCCTGGTCGGCGGCGACTGGTGCGAGACCGTCCGCCTGCACTTCGGCCGGACGCTGCTCGTCGTCGGCGACGTCATGGGGCACGGCCTGGAGGCCGCTGTGGACATGACCGCCTACCGCTCCGCCCCGCGCTACATCGCCTCCGCCGACCTGCCGCCGCACCGCGTGCTGCGCCGGCTCGACGACATCGCCGGCGCGGAGCCGGAGCGCCGCCCGGCCACCTGCCTGATCGCGCGCGTCGACCCCGACCGGTGCCAGGTGACCTGGCCGACGCCGGCCATCTGCCCCCGGCCGTGATCGACGCGCAAGGGCGCACCTCACTGCTGCCGGTGCCGGTCGGCCCGCCCCTGGGTACCGGCCTCGGCGGCTACGAGGCGGCCACCTACCGGCTGGACCCCACCCAGACGCTGCTGCTGTTCACCGACGGGCTCGTGGAACACCGCGGCGTCGACGCCTGCGGCGGACGCGAAGCCGACGCCGGCCAGCCGGTCCAGCCGCCACTGCCTCACCAGTCGTCGTACTGGGCTCCCGAGACATACGGGTCATGCCGTCGGCCCGGTGACTCGGACGGCCGTGCCGTCGGCGGCAGGCTCGCCTCACGCAACGCGGCGCACCACGGGCAGTCGGGGGTGTCGTCGGCGTCGTCGCGGCTGCCGAAGAGGGGGATGCCGAAGAGGGAGGGAACGTGGTGTCGCAGGTCCAAGGAACCGGCTCCTGTCTCGAACGGGGGCGGACCGTGTGTGTCGAGCGCACCATGACTCCATCCGTGGGATGGTCTCACTCGACTGGGTGGCAGCAAGGGCGGCAGGCGTACCACCGGCGCACGCCTTGGCGTTTGAACGGCATGGACAGCACTGAGACGGCACGGCGTGTCCTCGGAAGCGATGACGCACCCAAGTCGTACGTCGTACCGGCCACCGGTGTTCCGGGCCGGTCATCGATCTACGCGGCGCTGGTCGCGGAGTGGCGCGCCAACGGCCGCGCGGTTCCGGGCCGCCGCGACACCTGGTGGAATTCCGTTGCCGCCGCCGATGGTCAAGGGCAGGCCGTCACCTCCTGGGCGGTCGGCCGGTGGACAGGCCCGGCCCGGGCCGTCGACGCCGAACCCGCGGGTGAGCCGGGCGTCGAGACGACCGAGCGCGTACCGGCCGTCGTCGTCCCCCGGGGTCTTCCCGGACCGGCAGCCGTGTGGGAGTGGGACGGGAGCAGCGGACGCGTCAGTGTCACCGCCCCGCTCACGGCCGACTGACGCGGGCCAGTACGGCCAGCGTGCCGCCGGCCTCGCGCAGCGCCAGCTCGACGACGGCCGGGTCGTACAGGGCGCCGCTGCCGTCGGGTGGCAGCAGCCACTCCAGGCGCCAACCGGAGGACCGATAGGGCGGCGGGACGGCGACCCATGATCCCCTGCCGACATTCCGTACGCCGGGCCCGACCCACTCGGTGGCCGGATCGGGCGGGAGGAAGAAACCGACCCTGCGCGCCCCGCAGTTCACGAGGACGGGGCCGGACGCCCGCAACCGCGCGCGTCTCAGGAGATCCAGGGCGCTCAGGCCGAGGTGTTCGGGGACGGTGAGCACGTCCCAGAGCCGTCCGGCCTCCAGCAGCACCGCATCCGCGCCGTCGTCCCACTGCTGTTTGCACGCCCGAGGATCCGTGGCAGCCGCGGCCAGCCACTCGACGGCATGCTTCCCCATGGTGCGCTGCATGTCCTACCCCCAGCACTCTCTGCCCTGACCGCCCGTTCAGGGCCCTTCATGCTGGTGGATATTTCTACGGGCCGGAAGGGGTGGCGCGGCCTGGCGTTTGCGGTCGATCCGTTCGACAGTCGCCCGACTGTTCGCCGCATGCCAGCCATGCGAACCCCCGATGCCCCTTCTCCGGCGCATTTCTTGTTCCGGTCAAAGGCCCTACCTGCGCTGCCGCCACCGCACTTCGGCGGAACGGGACAAGGGACTTGGGCAATCATGGGTCGGCTGGACGGGAAATCGCCTTCATCAGCGGCACGGGAGCCGGAATCGGCCGGGCGGCGGCACGGATATTCGCAGCCGAGGGCGCCCTCGTATTCGGTTGAGAAATCGACGAGGACAGGGCGGCCGAAACCGTCGAACTCGTCGAGAAAACAGGCGGCGTCATGCGCTCCGTCGCACCCGTGCGTGTGGCTGTCGCCGCCGCGCAGCTGTGTAATACCGTTCCCTCGCCCATCAACGGGGAAATGCAGGCCGCTTTCGTTGCTTCCGGTTCGCAGGTCGCCTGGGTCACCTCCGGCTTCATCCTCCTCACGGCCATTCTCGAGCTCAATTCCGGTGCGCTCGGTGATCTCTTCGGACGTAAACGGCTCCTGGTCCTCGGCGGATTGGTCCTCGCCCTCGGCGAACTCCTGAACGCCACCGCCCAGAACATCACCATGCTCTGGATCGGCCAGGCCCTCGCGGGCGTCGGTGCCGCCGCGCTCGGCCGGATCACCATCGCCGTCGGACTCACCGCGCTGCTGTGGGGCGTCACCGAGGGCGGCGAGCGCGGCTGGGGCAGCCCGGCGATCGTCGGTTCGCTGGTGCTGGCGGCGGTGGCGCTCATCGGGTTTGTCGTCGCCGAACTGCGCGCCGAGTCGCCGATGTTCAACCTGGAGCTACTGAGGATCCCGTCGTTCGCGGCGGCCGCCGTGGTCGCGCTGGTCGGCATGTTCGGCCTCATCGGCACCGGCCGAGGCACAGACCGCTGCCGCTCGGGTCCACCACGGCGCGGACGGTGCGGCGTGTGCGCGACGGGTGACTGAAGGGGGCGTCTTACGGTGGCTTGATGCAACCTGTCCCAAGATGGGCCCTGCTGACATCGGGCTGTGCGCCGGTCGTGCTGATCGCCGGATGGATGATCGCGGCGCTGCTGGAAGGGCCCACCTACGACCCCGCCACGCAGACGATCAGCGTCCTCGCGGCCTACGGCGCCGCGGGATTCTGGGTGATGACCGCGGCGCTGGCCGCCCTGGGCGTCTGCCACCTGCTCACCGCCTGGGGGCTGCGCCCGGCCGCGTTCCCCGGGCGGGTGGCGCTCGGCGCCGGAGGAGTGGCGGCGTGCGTGGTGGCTCTGATCCCACCGCCGAGCAGCGGCGGCTCCCTGCGCCACGGCTCCGTCGCCGCGGTCGGCTTCACCCTGCTGGCGGTGTGGCCGGTGCTGGCCGCCGATCGCCGTGGCGTCGCACCGTGGGGACTCAGGCCCGGGCCCTCCCTCACGGCGACCACGGTGATGCTCGTCAGCGCGGCCTGGTTCATGATCGAGATACATCAGGGCGGTGCCGATGGTGTCGCCGAACGCCTTGTGACAGCCCTTCAGTCCTTGTGGCCCTTCATCGTCGTAGCCTCCTGCCTCCGCCACCCTCGGTCCGAGGGGCCCTCGCGCTGAGCAAGGTCGAGACGGAGGTGCCGCGTCGGGCTTCCTGAGACCGGGGTCCGGGAACTCCCCGCCCACCGTGCCCGACTCCTGTAGCGGTACGTGCGTCAGGAGGCCGTCGATGAAACAACCACCACTTGTGCCGCCCGCCCTCTGCGGGTTTGTGCTGCTGCTCGCCCTGATCTTCACGGTGTCGTACGCCGTCGGAGCCGCCACCGGTCCCGTCGCGCCCGGCATGCACCGCTCCGGAACGGGCGGTGACGGAGGCGGCGAGGACATGGGGGACACAGGTGGCGCAGGGGACATGGACATGCGGCACGGGAGCGGCGGCTGATGGCCATCGAACCGGCGCCCCCGATGGCCACCACGGACCTGACCGTCGGCGGGATGACCTGCGCGGCCTGTGTGCGACGGGTGGAGAAGAAGCTCGCCAAGCTGGAGGGCGTGACCGCGACGGTGAATCTGGCCACCGGGCGCGCCCGGGTGAGCCACCCGCCGGACGTACGCCCCGAGGAACTGGTGGCGACCGTCGAACAGGCCGGATTCACGGCCGCGTTGCCCGAGCCGCCGAAGAAGCGGGAGCGTCGAGGCGAAGGGGAGGGGCGGGATGAAGGGGCGCGCGTGGGCGAACGGGAGTCTGAGGGCGAACGGGAGTCCGAGAGTGTCCGGCAGGAGCGTGACCGGCTGCTGATCACCGCGCTGCTCGCGGTCCCGGTGCTCGTGCTGTCGATGGTGCCCGCCTGGCAGTTCCGCAACTGGCAGTGGCTGTGCTTCGTGCTGGCCGCTCCGGTCGCCGTGTGGAGTGCCTGGCCGTTCCACGCGCGGGCGCTGCGCGGACTGCGCCACTCGACGGCGACCATGGACACGCTGGTCTCCCTGGGCGTGGTGGCGTCCTTCTCCTGGTCCGCGTACGCCCTGTTCTTCGGCGGCGCGGGGGCGCCCGGGATGCGGATGCCGTTCAGCCTGCTGCCCTCCGCCGCGGACGCCGGCGGTGGAGCCGCAGATGGACGCAGCGCGCACCTGTACCTCGAAGCGGCCGTCGGCGTCCCGCTGTTCGTGCTGGCCGGCCGGTTCCTGGAGGCGCGTGCCCGCCACGGCACCGGGGCGGCACTGCGCTCACTCGCCCGGCTCGCCGCCAAGGAAGCGTCGGTGCGCGAGGACGACGGCACCGAACGCCTCGTCCCGATCGAGGAGTTGCCGGTCGGGCAGGTCTTCGTCGTACGGCCCGGCGAGCGGGTCGCCACCGACGGCGAGGTCGTGGAGGGCAACTCGGCCGTGGACCTGTCGCTCGTCACCGGCGAGAGCGAGCCCGTCGAGGTCGGGCCCGGGGCGACGGTGGTGGGCGGCGCCGTCAACGCGGGCGGACTGCTGCTCGTTCGGGCCACGGCCGTGGGCGCGGACACACAACTCGCCGCCATCACACGGCTGGTGACCGATGCTCAGGCCGGGAAGGCGCGGGCGCAGCGGCTGGCCGACGCCGTGTCCGGGGTGTTCGTGCCCGTGGTGCTGGCGCTGGCCGTCACCGTGCTCGGGTTCTGGCTCGGGGCCGGCGCCGATCCGCAGGCGGCGATCACCGCGTGCGTGGCCGTCCTGGTCGTGGCCTGCCCCTGCGCGCTGGGCCTGGCGACCCCGACTGCCCTGATGGCCGCCACCGGACGCGGCGCCCAGCTGGGCGTCCTGGTCCGGGGGCCGCAGGCGCTGGAGGGGCTCCAGCACATCGACACCGTCGTACTCGACAAGACCGGCACCCTCACCTCCGGGCACATGAGCGTCGCCCGGGTCACGGCCGTGCCCGGTGGGCTCGGCAAACAAGCCGTACTGCGGCTGGCCGGGGCGGTGGAGCAGGGCTCGGAACACCCGCTGGGCCGCGCGATCGTCGCGTATGCCCGCCGGACCCTGCCCGCGCAGGGGACGTTGCCCGAGGTGCGAGACTTCCGCGCGGAGCCGGGCCGGGGTGTGCTCGGGCGGGTCGAGGGCCGACTGGTCGAAGTCCTCGCGCCCGACGACGAGTTGCCCGCCGCGCTGGCGCACGTGCTCCCGGTGGCGGAGGCCGCCGCGCACACGCCGGTCCTCGTCCGCGTCGACGGGGCCACGGAGGCGCTGATCGAGATCGGGGACGTCGTACGACCCGGCAGCTACCGTGCCGTGGACCGGTTGCGGCGCCTCGGTGTACACCCGGTGCTCGCCACCGGCGACCACGAGGCGCCGGCCCGCGCGGTCGCCTCCGCGCTCGGCATCGACGAGGTGCACGCGCGCTGCACCCCCGAGGACAAGGCCGACCTCGTACGGGAGTTGAGGGCCCAGGGCCGTCGAGTCGCGGTCGTCGGCGACGGCGTCAACGACGCGGCGGCGCTGGCCGGCGCCGACCTCGGCATCGCCATGGGCACGGGCACGGACGTCGCCATCGGGGCCGCCGACGTGACCCTGGTGCGCGGCGACATCGAGGCCCTCGGGGACGCGGTACGGCTCGCCCGGCGCACCCTGGGCACGATCCGCGTCAACCTGCTGTGGGCCTTCGGCTACAACGTCGTGACCGTGCCGCCGGCCATGGTCGGCCTGCTCAACCCCATGGTCGCGGCGGTGGCCATGTCGGCGAGCTCACTGCTGGTGGTGGGCAACAGCTTGCGGCTGCGGGGGTGGCAGCCTGCGTCGGCTCGGGGGCGTGTGCGCAGGGCACATGGCGGCCGGGACGGTGTGGGCGGGCCACATGGTGGCCAAGCCCATGGGCGCGCGGCACATAGCGGCCAGGGCCATATGGGCGGGCCACACGATGGCGGGGGCCGTATGGGCGGGCCCCATGGTGACCAAGCCCATGGGCGCGCGGCACATGAGGGCCGGGGAGGTCGTGCCCGATGACCATATCCACGGCCGAGCGGACGGCCCCTCCCGAAGCCCCGCGCCGGACCCGCAGCCGGATCGTCGACGGCCTGCTCACCGCGCTGGCCCCGATCGCCGCGTGCGGTGTCGCCCTGGGTGGCCTGGCCACCTGGGTGGTCTCGGGCAACGCGGGCAGCCCGGCCCGGATCGCGGTCACCGACGGGCGCGTCTTCCTCCCGTACGGCGACGTCCGGGACACCGCCGCGTTCTTCGAGATCACCAATTCCGGGGGCGCGGACGACCGGCTGATCAAGGTGACGTCGTCGGCCGCCCGAGGCGACGCGACGCTCAGCCGCCACCGCATGACCAGCGACCGGATGGCGTACGCACAGACGGTCGACTCGGCCCGCGTCCCGGCCGGCGGTAGCCTCGCCATGTCGCCGTACGGCCTGGATGTGACGCTGCGTGCAGAGCCGGGGTGGCAGCCGGGCACGTATGTGCCGTTCACGCTCCACTTCGAGCGCGGCGGGCGGATCGAGGTGCAGGCGATGGTGGTCCGCCCCGGCGAGGACGAGTGACGGCAGCCCCACACCTCTACTTGTCGGCCGACTTGCGCGCCCAGTTCCCTCTTGTCCATGTGTCCTGTATCACTCTTCTGGGCTTGAGTGCGGGACGGGGGTGTTGTGCGTACCCACCCGTGACGAGTGGGCCCCGGATGCGAGGATGAGGGCCGTCATGACTGCTGGGTGGGGTGTGCGCACGATACGGGCCGCGGTTTTCGCGTCCGTATGTGTGCTGCTCGCTGCCCTCGGCCACGTACTGATGTCGGGCGCGACCGTCCCCTGGTGGACGCTGGCGGCCGGTGCCGTCCTCACGGGCGGCGCGGGCTGGTGCCTGGCAGGCCGGGAGCGTGGGCTCCCGCTGGTCGTGTCCGTCGTGATCGTCGCCCAGGGCGGGCTGCACGCGGCCTTCGAGTTCGCACAGCCCTCCACCGCTGCCGGGCACGACATCGGTTCCCTGCCCATGGGCGGGGGCTCCATGGATCCCATGTCCATGGATTCCATGGCCTCCATGTCCATGGGCCACATGGGTGCGAGCCACATGAGCCACACGGGCATGGACCACATGGGCGTTGACCACATGGGCATGGGCCACAGCATGGCGGGCACGTCGTCGTTCGGTATGTTCGCCGCCCACACCCTCGCCGCGCTGCTCTGTGGTCTGTGGCTGGGGCACGGTGAGCGCGCCGCGTTCCGCATTCTGCGGGCCGTCGCCGGATGGCTGGCCGCCCCGCTGCGACTGTCGCTCGCCCTGCCCGTACCACCGCACCGCCCACGTCTCAGGCCGCGTCGCGGCCGTTCCGACCGGGCGCCGCGGCTGCTTCCGCTCGTCCACACGATCACTTCTCGGGGGCCTCCGGCGGGGATCGCTGTCGTCTGAGACAGCCGGCTTCCCGAGGCCGTAGGGACATGGCCGTCGACGCGTCGTCGACGGCCGTACAGGTGTCGCGTCGTAGCCACCGACCGTGCCTCGGGCCCGGCCGTACTGCCGTACGGCCGAATCCCCTGCATCCCCGGACAACTCCGGTACGGCGTGCCCGCACGCGTCGCGCACACGTGACCTGGTGTCCGGCGGCGACGCCGCAGTGCCCGCCGCCGTGCCGGAGCCCGGACTACCGAGAAGGACTCAGGTGATCACTCCTGCCCTGCCTTCCTCACGCACGACCCGCGTGAGTCGCACGAAGGCGGACAACACCTCCAAAACGGCCTCCTGGGACGAGTCCACGACCGCGTGGGCACTGGCCGCGCGCGGCGGTGACCCGGACGCCACCGACCGTTTCGTGCGCTCCCTGCACCGCGACGTCGTGCGGTATGTGGCGCACCTCTCCGCCGATCCGCAGGCCGCCGACGATCTCGCGCAGGACACGTTCCTGCGGGCGCTCGGCAGCCTGCACCGTTTCGAGGGCCGCTCCTCGGCGCGCGCCTGGCTGCTGTCCATCGCGCGCCGCGCGGTGATCGACAGTCACCGGTACGCCGCCGCCCGGCCCCGGCTGTGCGACACCGACGACTGGACGCTGACGGCGGAACGCGCCCAGCCGACCGGCCTGCCCGGCTTCGACGACGGCATCGCCCTGCTCGACCTGCTGGATGCGCTGCCCGACGAGCGTCGCGAGGCGTTCGTCCTGACCCAGCTGGTGGGCCTGCCCTACGCGGAGGCGGCCGAGATGAGCGACTGCCCCGTCGGGACGGTCCGCTCGCGCGTCGCCCGCGCCCGGGCGACCCTCGTCGAGCTGCTGACCGAGGCGGAGGCCGATGCCGATGCCGAGATCGCGGCCGATGCCGTGGCCGTGGCCGTGGCTGAACCGGCGGCCGCGGCCGCCTGACGGGACGCCGGTGTCGGTTCCCCCTGCCGGGAACTGACACCGGCCTCGCCCCGACTACTGGATCGGGCGGCGGAGATCCGCCCGTGCATCCAGTGGATCGTGGGGAGTTTCGATGCGTTCTCGTGTGTGGCGGGGTACGACGGCGGCCGTACTCGGTGGCCTGCTGGCGGCGGGCTGCGGCAGCGGGGACGGCGATACCCCGAGCTCCGCCGCCGGCAAGGGCGACTCACACGGCTACCCGGTCACCGTCACCGACTGCATGGGTGCCAGGACCACTTTCACCGAGGCCCCGAAGCGCATCGTCACCAGCAACGCCTCCAGCCTGGAACTGCTGCTCCGCCTCGGCGCCGGGGACAAGGTGATCGGCACCGGCTTCCCGCCCGGAAAGGGCACCCTGCCGGGCGAGCTCGACGCACGAGCACAGCAGGTCAAGGTGCTCGGCAAGACCCTGATCCCCAAGGAGAAGCTCCTCGGCTCCGGCGCCGACCTGTACATCGACACCTTCGCCTCGATGAACATGGGCGCGGGTATGGGCGACGCGCCCACCGAGGAGGAGTTCGAGGCGGCCGGCATCAAGCACACCTTCCTGAAGTCCACGGCCTGCGCCGCCGCGAGCAAGAGGCCGGTCACCGACCTGTCCGCCGTCCATGACGACATCACCTCCCTCGGCGCCGTCACGGGCACGCGCGCGAAGGCGAGGGAACTCGTCGACGGCATGCAGGAGAAGGTGGAGGCCGTCAGGAAGGCGGTGGGCGGCACGCCCGAGAACGAGCGGCCCACGTACTTCTTCTTCGACTACGACGCCGGCACCAAGCAGCCCATGGCCGTCTGCAACCGCCAGGTCGCCAACGCGGTCATCACCCTCGCCGGGGCCCGCAACGTCTTCGCCGGCTGCGACGGTGACTACCGGCAGGTCGGCTGGGAGGACGTGATCGCGAAGAACCCGGACTGGATCCAGCTCGGCGTGCGCAACCGGGGCAGCGAGGCCGGGAACGAGAAGGCGTTCGACGAGGCGCAGCAGCGGCTGGAGTCGAACCCCGCCACCAAGGGTCTGAAGGCCGTCAAGGAGGGCCACTTCCTGCGCATCGGCTCCGAGCGGACCACCATCGCCGGCGTCAGCAACGCCGACACCGTCGAGGAGATCGCGAAGACCCTCTACCCGGGCAAGGTCGGCCGACCGTGACCGACACCCTGGTGCGCCGGAAGGGCACGGAGGAACGCGGTGATCCGCAGGAGCCCGCGCGGACCCGTTCCGTGCCCGCCGGGCCGCTCGCACTCATCCTCGCCCTTGCCCTGCTCGTCGCCCTCACCGCGGCGGTGTCCTGGGGCTCTACGTCCATCCCGCCCGGCGAGGTGTGGAACGTGGTTTGGCGCCGCCTGTCCGGCGAGGCGCCGCGCCCCGGCACCAACGACCTGATCGTCTGGCAACTCCGTGTCCCCCGGGCCCTGTTGGCGGCTCTCGTCGGCGCGGGGCTCGGCCTCGTCGGTGCGGCGATGCAGGCCCTGGTGCGCAATCCGCTGGCCGACCCGTACTTCCTGGGCATCTCCAACGGCGCCTCCCTCGGAGCGGTCGCCGCGATCGTGCTGGGCCTCGGTACGGGCGGCGCGCTCGGGCTCGGACTGTCCGGGGCGGCCTTCGCGGGCGCCCTCGCCACGTTCGCGCTGGTGTGGGCGGTGGCCCGGCGCCGCGGGGGATTCGCGCCGCTGCGGCTGGTGCTGGCCGGGGTGGCGATCGGGCAGTTCCTGTCCGGGTTCACCAGCTACCTCGTGCTCCAGGCCGGCGACGAGCAGCAGACCCACAGCGTGCTGTTCTGGCTCATGGGCAGCCTGAGCGGCGCGAGTTGGCCCCTGCTCGCCGCTCCCGCCGTCGCCGTGCCCGTCACCCTGCTGTGGCTCCAGGCACGGGCCCGGGCGCTCAACGCGCTGATCATGGGTGACGAGACGGCCGCCGGGCTCGGCGTCGACGCCACCCGCCTGCGCCGGGAACTGTTCACGCTCACCAGCCTGCTGACCGGCGTACTCGTCGCCGTCTCCGGTGCGATCGCCTTCGTCGCGCTCATGGTGCCGCACGCCTGCCGCCTGATCGTCGGCGGCGACCACCGCCGCCTTCTGCCCGTCTCGGCACTGTTCGGGGCGCTGCTCCTGGTCGTGGTCGACATCGTGTGCCGTACGGCCATGGAGACGCAGGAACTGCCGGTCGGCGTCATCACCTCGCTGATCGGTGCTCCGGCACTGCTGTATCTGCTGGACCGGCGGTTGGGGAGCGGGAGTTGAGGCCTTGGGATGAGCGTGATTTGAGGACCTGGGGGAGTGGCAGTTGAGGATCGACATCGAGGACCTGCACGTCGCCTACGCCGGCCGAACCGTCGTCGCCGGCGCTCATCTCCTCGCGGCCGAGGGCGAGATCACCGGCCTCGTCGGCCCGAACGGCAGCGGCAAGTCTACGCTCCTGCGCACCGTCTACCGGCACCTGAAGCCGGCCGCCGGCCGGGTCCTGCTGTCCGGCACCGACCTGCGCCGACTGAGCCCCGCCGAGGCGGCCCGGCATGTCGCGGCTCTCCCGCAGGAGCGGGGCGGCGACTTCGAGCTGACCGTCCGCGAGGTCGTCGCCATGGGCCGTACGCCCTACAAGCGGGCCTTCGCCGGTGAGGACGCCACCGACCGGGACGCCGTCGCCGGCGCCCTGGCGGACGTCGGCATGGAGCGGCACACCGGGTTCCGCTTCACCGAGCTGTCCGGTGGCGAACGCCAACGCGTCCTGCTGGCCCGCGCCTTCGCCCAGCAGCCGGACGTCCTGGTCCTGGACGAGCCCACCAACCACCTCGACATCCGCCATCAGGTCGAACTGCTCGCCCTGCTCCGGGCACAGCGCCGCACCACCCTGGTGTCACTGCACGACCTCAACGCCGCCGCCTCCGTCTGCGACCGGCTGCACGTCCTGCACGACGGTCAGGTGGTCGCCTCGGGCCCGCCCCGGGAGGTGCTGCACCCTGCCCTGCTGGCCGAGGTGTTCGGCGTACGGGCGACGGTGGTGGACCATCCGCTGACCGGAGACCCACTGATCGCCTTCGACCACCGAGCACCGGCGGACGGCTCGCACGTGCAGGACGGTCCGGATGCGCAGGACGGTCCGGACGCGCAGGACGGTCCGGAGGCGCAAGCGGGCATGGACAGGCCGGTGGACCCGGCCGGTGCGGGTATCCCTATGTCGGCCCCGAGCGGTGTCTTGGGGGCTGGTCCCGGGCGTCACATCGGTGAGCGCCCACGAGCGCGAAAGGCTGTGTGAACCATGAGCGGTATCGAAGGCACGAACGGCATCGAAGGCATGAACGGCCTGACCCCGGTGGCGACCTTCTGCGGCGACTGCGACTGCGGCTGTCCGCAACTGTTCGTCGACCCCGCCGCCCCGGCCGAGCGCCGGGTGATCCTCACCGACGACTTCGGGCAGCGTGTGCAGATGAGCGCCGACCAGTTCTCCTCGCTGGTCGCCGACGCCAAGTCCGGCAAGCTGGACGGCATCATCACGGCCTGACGCCGTACCGGGGCACCGACTCCGAGTCGATCACATCGTCGACCACGCCCGGGAACTCAGCCCCCGGCGCCCCCGACCTCTGGAACGAGGCTGCTGTCCGGCAGCCGACCATCCGAGGGAGGGGCGCGAGAGTGACGGACCGCTGGGTTCTCGTGGCTGTGGCGGGCGCGCTGTCGTTCGTGGCGATGCTCCACATGGACATCGTGAACGCGGCGCGCACCGGCCACGACACCGCGTACCCCACCTCGACGGCGAAACCCCCGAACCCGCCCTCCGAGGAGCCCCACCCATGACCCTCCAGGACCAGGAACCTCTCCCGGCCGTGCACCGACAGCAGCCGCTCCCCGACCCGGTCCCGCTGATGGGCTGCCCGTACAAGAGCAACCCCTACCCCCTCTACGAGCAGATGCGTGAGGCCGGACCCGTCCACCGCGTCCTCTTCCCCAGCGGCGTGCGGGCCTGGCTCGTCACCGGTTACGAGGCCGCCCACGCCGTCCTGAACGACGACCGCCTCGGCAAGAACCACGACCGCGGCAACGACCGCTGGCGTGCCCGCGCCTCGATCATGCCCGAGCCACAGCACTCCCGGCTCCAGGTTCATCTGCTCCACCAGGACCCGCCGCAGCACACCCGCATGCGACGCTTCGTGACGGACGCCTTCACGCCGCGCCGTGTCGTGCAACTGAGGCCCCGATTCCAGGAGTTGGCCGACCGGCTCGTCGATGCCCTGCCGGAGACCGGGCCCGCGGACCTGGTCGCCGGCTTCGCCGCCCACTTCCCCTTCCAGGTCCTCGCCGAAGTCATCGGCGTGCCCGGGGAGTTGGCGGCGCGCTTCGACCGCGACTGGGGCAAGGTCGTCCAACCGGTCGGGCCGGCGGACCCGGGGCGGCCGTCGTACGAGGCCCGGCTGCACGGTCTGGAGAGCTATATCGCCGAGATCGTCGCCCACAAGCGGGAGCACGGGGACGACGACCTGCTCAGCCGCCTCGTCGTCGCCCGTGACCAGGGCGAACTGTCCCAGGAGGAGCTGGACTCGATGATCTTCCAGCTGCTGGTCGCGGGCCAGGAACCGGTCACGAACCAGATCACGACGGCCCTGATCGCCCTGTTCCGCCACCCCGACCAGCTCGCCCGCCTGCGCGACGACCCCGGCCTCATGCCCCGCGCGGTCGAGGAACTCCTGCGTCACGACAGCGCCTTCGAGCTGACCACCTGGCGTTTCTTCGACCAGGACAGCGACCTGCACGGCACCGAGGCCCCGGCCGGTGACTCCGTGATCGTCTCCCTGTGCGCGGCCAACCGTGATCCGCGCCGCTTCGAGGAACCCGACGCGCTCGACCTGGACCGCTCGCCCAACCCCCACCTCGCCTTCGGCCACGGCATCCACTTCTGCCCCGGCGCCGCGCTCGCCCGCGCGGAACTCCAGGTCGCCCTCGGCACGTTGCTCGCACGCCTGCCGGGACTGCGTCTCGCCACCAGGGACGAGGACATCGAGTGGATCCCGTCCGTCCTGGGGCGCGGCACAAACCACCTGCCCGTCGCCTACGACCGACGGCTGTGAGGCCCGACTGCGGACCGACCCCGCCTCCGACCGACCCCGCCTGCGACTGATCCCCGCCCCGGCCGACCCCGGCTTCGCCCGACTCCGGCTTCGCCCGACCCCCCCACCCGACCCACAGCGCCTGGCCCGCCAGGCCGCGCCATGCCGCCATGCCCGCATGCCCACACACTCGCCCCTGGAGGAACGACATGCTGCTGACGACCGCACCGGACACCCTCCCCGAGACCCTCGGCGCGCAGATCCTGAACCTGCTCCTGCCGCACCACCGCACGGCCGACCCGGCCCCGGCCCGCCCATCGGCCAGGGCGTTCCCCCATCAGCTGCGCCGGATCACCGACTTCGTCCGCGAGGGCGCCCCCATCGTCTTCACCCTGCCCGGCTTCCCCTGCAAGTCGCCCAACCCGGCCAAGACCCTGGGCCACCTCCCCGACATGGGCGAACGTCTGTCCCTCACGTTCCTCGACAGACTCTGCGCGGAGATCGAGCGGATCCACCCGCCCGGAGCCCGCGTCGTCATCTGCTCCGACGGCCATGTCTTCGGCGACCTCATCCGCGTCCCCGACGCCCACACGGACGCCTACTCCGACGAACTGCGCGCGTTCATAAGGCAGTCGGACCTGCACCACCTCTCCGTCTTCGACCTGCGTGACGTCCTCGGCGACCTCCCTCACGACGCCAAACGCGCCCACGTCCACCACCACTACGCCCCCACCCTGGAGGCCCTGCGCACCGAGGTCCGCACCGATGCCCGAACCCTCGACCTGTACCGGGGCATCACCCGCTTCCTGGTCGAGGACACCGCCGACTTCGCCGGCACCCGTTCCGCCCTGCAACGCGAGTGCCGCAGACGGGCGTACGGCGTCATCCAGCGCAGCCGCGCCTGGGGCGGTGTGATCGACGACCACCACCCGCGCGCCGTACGCCTGTCGATACACCCTCAGCCGGCCGGCGCCCGCAAGTTCGGCATCCGTCTCCTCGACGCGCCCGACGCGTGGACCACGCCCTGGCACTCCGCCGCCCTGCGCGAGCGCGACGGCACCTGGACCCTCATGCCCCGCGCCAGAGCGCAGCGGCTCGGCCGTCTCATCCACCGCGACGGCAGACCGAGCCACTTCGAGCGGTGACGTCCCGGCGATCACCGCTCCTCGGCGACCGTCCGCAGATAGGTGCCGAGCCGGGCGACGGCTGACGGGTTGCGGGGACTCTCGACCAGGTCGACGTAGTCGAGGACGAAGATCCGCTTGTGCTTGACGGCGGAGACGTTCCGCAGGGGCGCGTAGGAGAGCAGGAACTTCTTCTTCTGCTCGGCGCTCACGTCGCCGTAGTCGCAGATGACGATGACGTCGGGGTCGCGCTGTACGACGCTCTCCCAGCCCACGGTGGTCCAGGAGTCCTGGACGTCGTGCATGACGTTGGTCCCGCCGGCCTCGCTGATGATCTGCTCGGGGGCGGCGTAGCGGCCGGAGGTGAAGGGCTGGTCCTGGCCGCTGTCGTACAGGAAGACCTTCGGCCGGTCGGCGCCCCTGGGGGCCTTCGCCCGCACCTCGGCGATCTCCTTCTTGAAGCCGGCGATCAGCGTGGCTGCCCGCTTTTCGACGCCGAACAGCTTGCCGAGGTTGGTGAGGTCGGCGTACAGGGCGTCCAAGGGCGGCATGATGCCGCGCGAGGTCTCGGTGCGGTCGTTGTGGCAGGACTCGGTGAGGACGTACGAGGGAATGCCGAGCTTCTTCAAGGCGTCGGGGGTGAAGCCGCTGTCCTCGCGGAAGCCGTAGTTCCAGCCGGCGAAGACGAGGTCGGCGCGGGCGTCGAGGGCGTTCTCCTTGGTGAGCTGGTCCTTCGACAGCCACTTCACCTTGCCATAGCCGTCCTTCCACGGCACGCCGCGCAGATCGCCCTTGTCGTCGGGCATGGCGAACCCGGCCATGCGGTCCTCCAGACCGAGCGCGAACATCAACTCGGTGATACCGACGTCGTTGGTGACCACGCGTTCGGGCACCTTGTCGTACGTCACCTCGCGACCGCAGTTGGTGAGGGTGACCGCGGAGGACTTGGCGTCCGCCGACTTCTCCACGGTGGCTCCGCAGCCGGTCGCCGTGACGGTGGCGACGAGGCAGAGGGCGGTGGCTACGAGCTTGCGCATGTGGTGGTTCCTTGAGGCAGGAGGTCGAACAGGAGCTGGACCACGCCAATCTCCGGATGCCGTACCGGATGGGCACGGACCCCGAACACCTCGGCGAGCAGGGTGGGTTGAAGAACCTCGTGCGGAGCGCCGGAGGCGACGATGCGGCCGCCTTCGATGACGTACAGGACGTCGCAGTGCGCGGCGGCCAGGTTGAGGTCGTGCAGGGCGGCCAGCACGGTCAGGCCGCTGGCCCGCACCAGGGACAGCACATCCAACTGGTGGGCGATGTCGAGGTGGTTGGTGGGTTCGTCCAGGACGAGGACCTTCGGTTGCTGGGCGAGCGCCCGGGCGATGAGCACGCGCTGCTTCTCGCCGCCGGAGAGGGCGAGGAACCCGCGGTCGGCGAGGTGGGCGACGCCGGTGCGGTCCATGGCCGCGGCGCAGATCTCCCGGTCGGAGACGGCCGTACGGTCCCGGTGCGGCAGCCGCCCCATGGCCACGACCTCCGCGACCGTGAAGTCGAACTCGGCCGACGACTCCTGCGGCAGCGCGGCCAGTACCCGGGCGGCGGCCCGCGGCGCCATGGCGTGCACGTCGTCCCCGTCGAGCCGCACCACGCCCGCGGCCGGACGCAGCGCCCGGTACACGCAGCGCAGCAGCGTGGACTTGCCGCTGCCGTTCGGGCCGACGAGCCCGACGAACGCCCCGCTGTCCACGGCGAGCCGGATGTCGTCGACCAGCCGAGCACCGGCGGCCTCGACCGCCACACCCTCGATGTCGAGCCGCATCCTCACCGACCTCCGAACGCGTAGCCGCCGCGCCGCATCAGCAGCACGAACGCGGGCACCCCGACGACGGCCGTGATCACCCCGACGGGCAGCTCGGCCGGGGCGAGGAGGAGCCGTGACAGCAGGTCCGCCCACACCAGCAGCACCGCCCCGGCGAACGGCGCCACGACCAGCACCCGCCGGTGATCGGCGCCGACCAGCATCCGTACGACATGCGGCACCATCAGCCCGACGAACCCGATGGCCCCGCTGACCGCGACGACGGTTCCCGTCACGGCGGCGGTGACCAGGAACAACTCCCGGCGCAGCCGAGCCGGTTGGACGCCGAGCGCCGCGGACGTCTCGTCGCCCATCGCGAGGGCGTTGAGCGCCTCGGCCCGCCACCGCAGCCACGCCCACCCGGCCGCCACGGTCACCGCGGCGAGCGGCACCTGGACCCAGGTCGCGCCGCCCAGGCTGCCGAGCAGCCACATCATCGCCGACCGCGCCGCCTCACCTCGGGCCGCCCCGAACACCATGACGGTGGTGACGGCCTCGAAGCCGTACGCCAGTGCCGTCCCGGTCAGGATCAGCCGCAGCGGCGTGAGGCCGTGCGGCGACCGGGCCACGGCATACACCAGCGCCGTCGCCGCGAGCGCCGAGGCGAACGCCGACAGGGACAGCGCCCAGACCCCCAGCCCCGCGAACGCCCCCAGCAGGATCACGGCGTTGGCGCCCACCGCGGCGCCCGAGGAGATGCCCAGCACGAACGGATCCGCGAGCGCGTTGCGCACCATCGCCTGCACGGCCACCCCGACCGTCGCGAGCCCGGCCCCGACCACCGCACCGAGCACGACGCGCGGCAGCCGGATCTCCCAGACGATGGTGTACGCGGCGACGTCCCCGGCGTCGATGGTCCCACCGGTCAGCCCCGCCCCGAGCAGCCGGAAGACATCGCCCCACCCGATCCCGGCGGCCCCGAGCCCGACACCGCACACGAGCGAGACGAGGAGCAGGAGCCCCAGCCCGACGACGAGCGACACCACGGATACGCGTGACGCACCGGGCAGTCGTGACGCAACCGGTCTCGGTGTCGGTATCGGTGTCCGGGTCTGACTTCGGTGCACGGGCGGGCGGTCCTTCGCCTGGGGCCGCCTGTGAACATCGATCAGGGAGACAGCCCGTACGACCGTGCCGGCCGCGCGGTCCCCTCTCGCAGTCCACGGCGAGCAGTCAACGGGTCGCACCCACCACGGGCGATCGGGCTCACGCGACGGACCACATGGTCCCCGCGCACACCGTTGCGGGTCAGCGCCGGACTCTCACCGGACTTCCCCCGCGGGAGGCCCGGGGAGCGTAACAGAACATCCCGCCGGGGCCCGTTCACCCGCAAGTGCCCCCTGGGGTAGGGTCACCGGCGTGTCGGCTACTGACTGGTAGTGAGCCGGTGCGGGGAGTGTCGGAGGGCGGCAGGCAGATGAAATCCCAGTGGGGTGAGAGCGAATCCGTGGGCGTCGAGGGCACCCGGTTGGAGGAGTTGGCTCCCGAACCGCTGCTGACCCGCGACTACGAGACGCGTCCCTCGCTCGTGTACGAGCGGCTGAGGCAGCAGCACGGTCCCGTCGCACCGGTCGACCTGCTCGGTGTGCCCGCCTGGCTAGTCCTCGGCTACCGGGAGGCGCTGCAGGTCCTCCAGGACGACGACGGCTGGCCGAAGGGGCTGGAGAACTGGCGGGCCCGCTCGGCGGGCGAAGTCCCCGCCGACTGGCCGCTCGGGCCGTCCCTGGAGGTCAACCATGTGCTGATCCAGGGCGGCCCCGGATACGGGACGCTGCGGACGGCCTGGGACGCCGCGCTCAAGCCCTTCCAGGACCCCGGCCACCCGCAGGCGAAGCGGCTGAAGGCGGCCGTCACCGCTTACGCCGACGACCTGATCACCTTGGTCGGACAGGGCGGCGGTACGGGCGTGGCGGACCTGTCCGCACAGTTCTCCCGGCCGCTGCCGCTGATGGTGGCCAGCCATCTGCTCGGCTTCCCCGGTTCCCAGGGCGACGACGCGCTGATGGACATGTGGCGGGTCCTGGACGCCGGTCCCGACGCGGAACCCGCCCTGGAGCGACTGCTGGCGACACTCGCGGAACTGGCGGCCGTGAAGCTGAAGGAGCCGGGCGACGACTTCCCCTCCTACCTTCTCGCCGCGCATCCCGACCTCTCGCTGGACGAGCTGGCCCGTGAACTGTTCATGCTGCTCGGTATGACCTCCGACCACGTCGGGATCCTCATGTCCAACACGGTGGTCGAGGTCATCTCCGGTGAGGGCGACGGCGGCGTGCGCGCCAGCCTGTCCGCCGGGATGATCAGGGAGACCATGAACCGGGTGGTCATGCGCAAGCCGCCGCTGGTGAACTTCGTGCCGCGTTTCGCCGCCCAGGACACCGCGCTCGGCAACTACACGATCCGGGCGGGCGACCCGGTCTGGGTCTCCTCCGCCGCCGCGCACGCCGACCCGCTCTTCGCCGACCATGTGGCGGCGAGCAGCACCATCAGTACCCGGGCGCACCTGTCCTGGGGCGCGGGCCGCCGTCAGTGCCCGGCGCGCGAACTCGCGTCGACGGTCGCGGCGGTGGGTGTGGGCCGGCTCTTCGAGCGGTTCTCCCATCTGGACCTCGCCCTTCCGGCCGACCAACTGCCGTGGCGCTCCTCGCCGTTCATGCGCGGCCTGCGCTCACTGCCCGTACGGTACGAACTCGCCCCGATGCCCCGTCAGCGCGCCGGGCGGCCGCCGACGTCCGCTTCCGCACCGCAGAGCGCCGAGCCGGAAGCCGAGGCGATGCTGCCCGTCCCGGCCGCCCGGCAGCGCTCCTCGCTGTGGCGCTATCTGACGGGACTCATCCGCACCGGCCGCTGACCCAGGGCCTGTCCGGCGGATCATGCCGGCGTCGCGGGGCCTGGCACGCCGGACAGGCCCTGGTCACGAGGACACGTGCTCGACCTCCGCCGTACCCGAGCCAACGGGACGGATCCGCAGCACCGTGCCCGTGAGACCGGTGAACGGCTTGACCGTCACGCGGCCCCGGCCGCCCGGAGGCGTCGCCGTCACCCGGTACGCCGACGGATCGGCGTCCCCGGTCTCCACCTCCAGGACGGCGCGTGAGTTCGGCGGCACGGCGTCCGCGCGGCCGAGGCGGAACAGGGCGTCGAGGAGGAACTGGGCGCCGTACACGCTCACTTTCATGCCGCCAGCGGCGAGGGTGTCGCCGAGCCTGGCCAGGACCTCGGCGTCGAGGGAGTCCGCGACGCCGAGCGCGACCGGGAAGGCGGTGGCGTGCTGGGCGCTGTGGGAGGTGCCCACACCGTCGAGGAACCGGCAGGCCGAGGCGTCGAGCAGGGTGTCGCGCACGGCCGTGGCGAGGGTGTCGGCGCGGCCTCGCAGGGCCTTGGCGTCGTCGGACTTGCCCAGGGCCTCGGCACAGTGGGCGAGCGATCGAAGGCCGCGTACTGGAAGGCGTTGACGACGGTGTTGACATTGGTGAAGCCGTACCCGTCGCGGCTTGCGGCCGGCCAGTCGACGAGGTCGCCCAGGTTCTGGCTGGTGCTGCCGGGGCCTTGCGGACCAGTCCCTGGGAGTCCGGATAGGTGGTGAGGTTCTTCGCCGCGAGCAGGTCGTAGTCCTTGGCGAGCTGGCGGTCGTCGCCGGTGGCGAGGTAGTCCTCCCACGCGGAGATCGCACACATCAGCCGGTACTCGGTGAGCCAGGTGCCCTTGCGGACCAGGTAGTCGTCGGACCAGCGGGCCAGGGCGTAGGAGCGCTGGACGCCGTACTCGGACAGCTGGTTGATCAGTGCGTCGCCCTCGTAAGGGCCGCGCTCACGGGTCGGGGTGTCCACGTACACGTCGCCGCGGGTGGCCTCGATCGAGTAGCGGCACAGCTCCCAGACACGGTCGAGGTCGGGGTCGGAGCTGCGGAAGGAGGCCGCAGGGTGATCGACTGGAGGTCACCTTGATGGCGGCGTACGGTCGAATGGTGGCGCGAACCAGCCACTGACCCTCGCCCGAGGGCGCGATGCGATGAGCAACCCCGAACCCGCACCCGAGACGCGGACCACCAGCCCGGAGCAGAGGCCGGGCGATGGCCGGGGCAGCGGTATGGCGCTGCTGGTCATCGCCTCCTGCCAGCTGATGGTGGTGCTCGACATCACCATCGTGAACATCGCCCTGCCTGACATCCAGCGCTCGCTGGACTTCTCCACGACGAGCCTGTCCTGGGTGATCAACGCCTACACGCTCACCTTCGGCGGGCTCCTGCTGCTCGGCGGCAGGATGGGCGACATCCTCGGCAGACGGCGCGTCTTCATCTTCGGCGTACTGCTCTTCGTGCTCGCCTCGTTGCTCGGCGGCATGTCCCAGAACGAGTGGCAACTCCTCGCCGCCCGTGCCCTGCAGGGCGTCGGCGGCGCCATCGCGTCCCCGACCTCCCTCGCTCTGATCAGCACGACCTTCCCCGAAGGGCCCGCACGCAACAGGGCGTTCGGCGTCTTCGCCGCGGTCTCGGCGGGCGGCGGCGCGATCGGGTTGCTGGCCGGCGGCATCCTGGTCGAATGGCTGAACTGGCGCTGGGTGCTGTTCGTCAACGTGCCCATCGGGCTGCTCATAGCGCTCGCCACCCCGCGCTGGATCCGCGAGTCCGAGCGCCACCCCGGTCACTTCGACCTGGCGGGCGCGCTGGCCTCCACCATCGGCATGGTGCTGCTGGTGTACGGGTTCATCCGGGCCGCGCAGGACGGCTGGCGGGACCCGCTCACCCTGGCCGCGTTCGGAGCGGCGGTCGTCGTGCTGCTCGCGTTCGTTCTGATCGAACGGCGCTCCCGGCAGCCGATCACGCCCCTGCACATGTTCGCGGACCGCAACCGGGCGGGCACCTACGGCATGATGTTGAGCCTCGCCGCCGCGATCTTCGGCATGTTCTTCTTCCTCACCCTCTTCGTCCAGAACGTGCTGGACTTCAGCCCGCTCCAGGCCGGCCTCGCCTTCCTCCCGGTGAGCGCCGTCATCGCGGTGGGCGCGGGGCTCGCCTCCCAACTCCTGCCGAAGTACGGGCCCAAGCCCTTCATGGTGACCGGCGCGATCCTGGCCGCCACCGGCCTCGCCTGGCTGACCCTGACCGACGTCCACTCCACCTACGCGGGCAGCATTCTCGGCCCGATCCTCGTGTTCAGCCTCGGAATGGGCATGGAGTTCGTGTCGCTGACCCTGATGGCGCTGTCCAACGTGGCCACCCGGGAGACGGGCGCCGCCTCCGGACTCCTCAACGCCACCCAACAGGTGGGCGGTTCCCTCGGGCTGTCCATCCTGGTCACGGTCTTCGGTACGGCCAGCCGCAACGAGGCCGACCAGCAGATCCCCGCCTTCATGTCCCGGGCGACCCCCGGAGAGCGGCTGCGCTTCGAACGCACCGGGCAGCTCCCGCCGCCGTACGCCGACGAGATCCTCACCTCGGGAGTCTCCGCCGCCTTCATCACGGCCGCGATCTTCACCGCGATCGCGGCGGTGATCGCCCTCCTCGTGATCCAGGTCCGCCCCTCCGACCTGGAACGGCTCCAGGGCGGAGGAATGCCGATGCCCTGAGATGACGCCTGTCGTTGGCACATCCGTCACCCGCCGCTCCTACTGTGCGCGCCATGAGAAGAATTTCGATCATGGTCAGTGCCGCGGTGCTGACCGTCTCTCTCGCGTCCCCCGCGGTCGCCGACCGGGGCGGGCAGGACTTCGGGCGACCCATGCTGACCGGCTTCGCGTCGCTGCCGGCCGAGACGTTCGTGCCGGACAGCGAGCCGTCCGGCACGGCCATCGGGGCGGGCCCCTTCAACGGGATCGCGGCGCCCTTCGCCCACCAGCCCGTCCAGGGCTTCAGCGGTGTCGTGAACCGGCGTGACGGCACCTTCGAGGTGCTGTCGGACAACGGGTACGGCACCAAGGCCAACAGCGCCGACTTCCTGCTCCGCGTCCACCGCATCAAGCCGGACACGCGGACCGGGAAGGTCACCGTGCTGGGCGGGTTCAACCTGAGTGACCCGGACCGCCATGTGCCGTTCCCGCTCACGCGGGCCGACCGTGTGCTCACCGGCGCCGACTTCGACGTCGAGTCCATCGTGCGGATGCCGGACGGGACGTACTGGATGGGCGACGAGTTCGGCCCCTGGCTGCTGCACTTCTCCGCGCGCGGCCGCCTCATCGAGGCCCCCATCGCGCTCGACGGGGTGAAGGCGCCGGAGAACCCGTACCTGAACGGCGCCCAGCCGAACATTGCCGGCAGCAAGGGCTTCGAGGGGCTCGTCCGCTCCGTGGACGGCCGCCACCTCTACCCGCTCCTCGAAGGCACGGTGGACGGCGACACCCCAGGCGATCTGCGGTTCAGCGAGGTCGACCTGCGCAAGGGCACGTACACCGGGAAGCGCTTCGTCTACCGTCTGGAGTCGACCTCGAACGCCATCGGCGACGCCACCGCCGTCGACCGGCACCGCTTCCTGGTCATCGAGCGCGACGGGGGACAAGGCGACACCGCCAAGTTCAAGCGGATCTACCTGGCCGACACCCGTGACCGCGACGGCGACGGCCTGATGGACAAGATCCTGGTCGCCGACCTGCTGGACATCGCCGACCCCAAGGGGCTCGGCGGCTCCGGGGAGACCTTCCGCTTCCCGTTCCAGACGATCGAGGACGTGAACCTCGTCGACGACCGGACCCTGGCGGTCCTGAACGACAACAACTTCCCGTTCTCCTCCGGCCGTACGCCGGGCAAGGCGGACAACAACGAGTTCATCACCATCCGCCTCACCGCTGCGCTCCACGCGGACAAGCGGGCGTTGCGCTGACAGCCGGGCAGCACCGCCGGGGGTCACATCGAGAACGACAGGTCCTATGATCGGCGCGTGGACGCAGCCGACCAGGACGCCCAGCGCTTGCCCATCGCCCTGTGGAGCGCGGCCGGGCGGCTCAGGACGATGGCGTACGAACTGTTCCTGGAGCACCAACCGGCCATCACCTGGAGGGAGTTCGCCGCGTTCGGTGCGACGCCCGGCATGCAGCTCCTCGGCGTGACCCTCGACCTCGGGGACGGCCGCGCCATGTCGTGCGGCCTGACCGTTCGTATGTCACCGGAGGCCTTCTCCGTCGAGGCGGACATCGCGGTGGATGCCCCGGAGGATGAGGAGAACGGCGGGTACCGCTATCCCTTCGAGATCCCGGAGACATTCGTCGACTCGCTCGACGAGTGCCTCCGGCTGATCGAAAGCCAGGTGGATCAACTGGCCGAGGCGGCACCGCCCGTGCTCCGCGAGCTGCGGTCGGGCGCCTGACGGGGATGACCGGCGCGGTCAGCCGCCGATTCTCGCCGCGATGATCGGTGCCAGGCGGTCGGCGATGACGCGGTGGCCCCGGTCGTTCGGGTGGACGGAGTCCGTCAGGTCGCCGGAGCCCAGCCAGCCCGTCGTGTCGACGAAGGAGACCCGGGTGTCACCGCCGTCGACGGCAGCCTTGACGGCCGCTTCGGTCTGCGGGACGTAGCGGCCACGGAAGGTCTCCAGGGCGAAGATCCAGGCCCGGGGATAGGCGGCACGGACCTTGCGCAGCAGGCTGGTGTACGCCGACTGGAACTGCGTGGAACTGACGCCGTGCCCCACGTCGTTGGTGCCCAGGTTGATGACGACCGCGTCCGCCTGGTAGCGGGAGAAGTCCCAGTCGGGCGTGGAGGAGTTGGGATTGAGCCTGGTGAACTGCCGCTCCAGGCCCACGCATCCGTCGGCCGTGGCGACCAGACAGGCACCGCCCTGGGCGATCTGGGTGTGCTCCGCGCCGAGCCGTTCGCCGATCAGCCAGCCGTACGCGGTACGGGCGTTCTGCGAGGTGGTGGTGCCCACCGTGATCGAGTCGCCGACGAACTCGATCACCTTGGCCGGGGCCGACGGCGCGAAGGTGGTCGCGCCGCTGTCGAGGACCAGCCCCTGGAAGACGGCGTCGCCGCGGTACGACCCTGCGACCACCTGGTAGTTGACCTGGAGCGTGTGGTTTCCGGAGGCCAGAGCCGTCGGGGTCAGGTCCACGGTGCCCTTGACGTCGTCGTAGAACTTCACCGGCCCGTTGTCGATGCGCGCCCAGAAGTCGATGGTGTTCCGCTGCTTGAGCTTGACCGTGCGGCCGGTGAAACCGACCCGGTAGTACGCGCCGGCCCAGTACGGGGTGTAGAGGGTGCTGGAGCTGCGTGTGTCCCAGCGGCCGACGAACTTGATGTTGGGGTCGCCGGGCTGGCCGGGAGCGGCCGCCTTGGTGGACACACCGGCCGCACTGCCCAGCCGGTCGGCGATGACGGGCGCCAGGCGGCCCGCGAACTTGGTGTGCCCCGCCTCGTTGGGATGGCCGTTGCCGTCCTCGTAGTCGGTGCCGTCGGTGAGCCAGCCCGTGGTGTCGACGTAGTGCACCTTGGCGTCACCGGAGCTGTTGCGGGCACTCACGGCGGCCCTGGTCTCCGTCACGTAGCGCTTCTTCAGTGTCTGCACGGCGAACAGGTGCGCCTCGGGGTGCCTGGCGCGCAGGTCGCTCAGGAACTTGGTGTACGCCGCCTGGAAGGCGGAGCCGGACACGCCGTGGCCGATGTCGTTGGTGCCCAGGTTGACGACGACCGCGTTCGCCCCGTAGCGGGAGAAGTCCCAGCTCTGGTCGCCGGTGCTGCCGGTCCTGAAGTACTGGCCGCTCAGGCCCGTACAACCGGACTGGGCGACCAGGCAGTAGCCCGCGCGGGCGATCCTGGTGTGCCGCATCCCCAGCCGCTCGCCGGTCTTCCACGCGTACGAGTCGAGTGCCAGCCGGTCGGTGAGGGCGCCGGCGGTGATGGAGTCCCCGACGAACTCGACCAGCCCTGACGGCACGGTCGGACCGACCGTGCGCGCGCCGGGGTCCAGCACGAGGCCCTGGAAGACGGTGTCGCCGGAGCGGTAGGAGATCCGCAGGGTGTGGGTGCCGGAGGACAGGGGCTGGGGAGTGAGGTTCACCGTCCCGCGCACGCCGGCGTGGAAGACGTCGGGTCCGCCGTCGATGCTGGTGTAGAAGTTGACGGCGTCCCTCGCCCTGACCTTCACCGTGGTGCCGGTGAAGGCCGTCTGCAGGTATGCGCCGGACCAGTGGGGCACGGCGGCGGTGCCCGAACTCGTGTCCCAGCGGCCCACGTAGACGATGTTGGGGTCGGAGACCGAACCGTCACCGGCCGCTGCCCGCGCCGGAGAGCCGCCCGCCCAGGACAGGGAGAGCAGGCAGGCGACGAGCGCTGCGGTGAGGAGGACCGAAAGCGTGCGTCTGGGATGGGGGGTTGTCTGCACGGGGATCCCTTTCAACGTGGGGGGTCGGGAGCGCTCCCATGAAGAACTGTGTTTCGAGAGAAGCAATGAAACGGTTCAGCGTCAAGAACTCCTGTGATGAGTCAGGGAATTCAGGCAAGAGGCGTGAAGGGTGTGACGACCTTCACGCCGATGTGGCGGAAAGTGATGAATTCCTTACAGAAAAGGCGCGTAAGTGACGGTGATTCACGCGCACTTCACCGGAGGTTCACCATGCGACCGTTCACCCTCAACTACACCCTCCCCAGGGCGCTCTCCCACGCGGTGACGCCGTATCACTTCGATCCGGCCCGCCAGCTGAACGTGCTGCCCGACGGCCGCCCCGCCGTCAGTGACCCGGACCTTCTGCTCGCGGTCGGCACCACGACGTCCACCGCCGGATCCGCCACCCACTTCGACGACTGACGATCCGTACGCGAATGACCGTACTGATCCTGACCTGCGAAGAGGACGTGACCGCCGACATGGTGGTGGCCAGGCTGCAGGGGACCGGGACTCCCGTGCTGCGGCTGGACCCCGCCGACCTGCCGGGCAAGGCCGTGCTGTCCGCCGACTACGCCCATGGTGACTTCGACGGGCACCTGTCGGTCAACGGACATGTGCTCAGCATGAGCGGCCTGCGCTCCATCTGGGTGCGCAGGCCCGGCGAACCGGCGGCGCACGCGGCCGACCCCTCACCGTGGCTGACCGCCGAGACCCGGCAGGCGCTGTACGGGATGCTGCACTCCGCCGCCGCACGGTGGATGAACCATCCGCGCAACGCCGACCAGGCCCGGCTGAAACCCTGGCAGTTGAGGGTCGCCCACCTCACCGGCTTCGCCGTACCGCCGACGGTCTTCACCACGTCACCCCGGCTGGCGCGGGAGTTCGCCGAGGAGTACCGGGACGTGGTGGTGAAGTCCGCCTCGGGGCCGCCCCCCGGAGACCCCGCGCCGGCCCTGCCCACCACCCTCGTCGGCCCCGAGGCGGACTTCTCCGCGGTCGCGGCCGGGCCGGCGCTGCTCCAGCGGTACGTACCCAAGCGGGCCGACATCCGGCTGACCTGCGTCGGCACCCGGCTGTTCGCCGCGCGCAAGACCGCCGAACCCGGCCAGGTCGACGGCCGCTACGGCGACACCGGGCACGCCTGGGAGGCGGTCCCGGTCCCCGAACGCATCGGCAAGGCGGTGCACGAGTACGTCACCCTGGCCGGACTGGCGTACGCCGCCTTCGACTTCGCCGAGGACGAGGACGGCATCTGGTGGTTCCTGGAGTGCAACCAGGGCGGCCAGTTCGGCTTCGTGGAACTGGAGACCGGGCAGCCGATCTCGGAGGAGGTCGCCCTGTGGCTGGCGCAGCGCAGGGCGGACCGGCGCCCTCCTGAGAGCCGCCGGTGAGTCAGTCGCCGTCAGCCGCCGGGCCGGTGGCGAGGCGGTCGGTGACGAGGCGGTCGGTGACATGGCGCAGGAATCCGGCCGCGGTGCCCCCGTCGCACACCCGGTGGTCGAAGGTGAGCGACACGGTGACGACCTTGCGCACCGCCACGCCGCCGTCCACCGCCCAGGGGCGGTCCGTGATGCGGCCGACGCCGAGCATCGCGGACTGGGGGTGGTTGAGGATCGGTGTGGCGCCGTCGACGTCGAGGGGGCCGTAGTTGTTCAGGGTGAAGGTGCCGCCGGTCCGGTGTTCCAGGGGGAGGGCGTCCTCGCGGGCGAGGCCGGTCAGGCGGCGCAGTTCGGCCGCGAGGTCGTCCAGGGTGAGCCGGTGCGCGTTCCGGACCACGGGGACGACCAGGCCGTGGGCGGTCTGCGCGGCGAAGCCGAGGTGCACGTCGGGAAGGCGGACGATCTCCCCGCGGCCCGTGTCGACACGGGCGTTGAGGTCGGGGAAGGCGGCGAGCCCGGCCAGACACGCCTGCGCGAGCAGCGGCAGCAGGCCTGTGCCGTGGGTGGCGCGGGCGGCGAGGAGGTTCGTGGCGTCGGCGTCCGCCCAAATGGTGACGGCGGGCGTGTCGCGGTGACTGCGGAGGTATTTGTCGGCGGTGGCGTCGAGCCGCGTGCGGGTGTCCGTGCCCGACGGGTGGATCGGCGTGTCCGCGGTGCCCGTGGTAGCCGTAGCCGTGGCCATGGCGGTGGATGCCGGTGCGGACCATCGCGCCCCGTTCGTCCCGTAGCCGGTGAGTACGGCACCTGAACCCGCTTCCTGCGATGCGGGTTGAGTCACTGTCAGCAACGGTGCCCCCACCCGCACCACCTCGCCCGCCCCGCAGTGCAGGGCCGTCACCGTCCCCGCGTACGGACTCGGCAGCGTCACCACCGACTTGGCCGTCTCCACCTCGGCCACGACCTGGTCGTGCCGGACTGTGTCGCCCACCGCGACCATCCACTCCAGCACCTCGGCGTCCGCCAACCCCTCGCCCAGATCGGGCAGATGGAAGGTATGGCCGTTCGAGTCGGAGACAACAGGCACGACTTGACGGGGCCGTTGCTCGCTACCTCCCGGCAGCAGTCGGCGCAGGGCCTCCAACACCCGCCCGGAGCCCGGCAGATGCGCGTCCTCCAGCAGCGGGGGCGGGTACGGGATGTCGAAGCCGGTGACCCGCAGCACCGGCGCGACCAGCGCGTCGAAGCACCGCTCCTGCACCCGGGCCGCGATCTCGGCGCCGACCCCGGCGAAGCCCTGTGCCTCGTGCACGATCAGGCAGCGGCCGGTGCGGCGTACCGACGCGGTGAGCGTACGGTCGTCCAGCGGGACGAGGGTGCGCAGGTCCAGCACCTCCACGTCGAGGCCCTCGGCCTCGGCCGCCCGGGCCGCCTCCAGGGCGACGGCGACGGAGGGGCCGTACGCCACCAATGTCGCGTCGCTCCCGGGCCTGCGTATCGCGGCGGTGCCGAACGGCTCGGTGCGGGACGGGAGTCGGAGCGCCTCCTTGGTCCAGTAGTGGCGCTTGGGCTCCAGGAAGATCACCGGGTCCGGGTCGTCGATCGCCTCGCGCAGCAGGGAGTAGGCGTCGGCGGCCGTCGCAGGCGTCACCACCTTCAGACCGGCCGTGTGCGCGTAGTACGCCTCACTGGAGTCGCTGTGGTGCTCCACGCCGCCGATGCCGCCGCCGTACGGGATCCGGACGACCAGCGGCAGGGGGAGCGCACCTCGGGTGCGGTTGCGCATCTTGGCCATGTGGGAGGCGATCTGCTCGAACGCCGGGTAGGCGAACGCGTCGAACTGCATCTCCACCACCGGTCGGAACCCGGCCATCGCCATGCCGACCGCGAGGCCCGCGATGCCGGCCTCGCTGACGGGGGTGTCGAAGCAGCGCCGGTCGCCGAACTCCTCGGTGAGCCCGTCGGTGACCCGGAAGACGCCGCCGAGGCGGCCGACGTCCTCGCCGAAGACCACGACGCGTTCGTCGGTGCCGAGCGCGTCCCGCAGGGCGGCGTTGAGCGCCTGCGCCATCGCCACGGTTGTCGTCATGTCAGCGTCCCTCCAACTCGACGCGCAGCGCGGCGCGTTGATCGGTCAGGTGCGGGGGCGGCGAGGCGAAGACGTGGTCGAACAGGGCCAGCGGGGTGAGGTCGGGGTCCTCGGCGAACCGTGCGCGCAGGTCGGCGGCGTACGCCTCCGCCTCGGCGGTCGCGGACTCCGCGGCCTCGGAGGTCAGCACGCCGCGCTCGCGCAGGGCGGACTCCAGGCGGGCGATCGGGTCGCGCCGGCGCCAGTGCTCGGCCTCCTCGGCCGGGCGGTAGCGGGAGGGGTCGTCGGCGCTGGTGTGCGGGCCCAGGCGGTAGGTGTGCGCCTCGACCAGCCATGGTCCGCCGCCCGCCCGCGCGTCCTCGACCGCCGCACTCAGCACGGCGAGGACGGCCGCGGCGTCGTTGCCGTCCACCTGTTCCGCGCGGACGCCGTAGCCGACGCCCTTGTAGGCCAGGCCCGGTGCCGCGCACTGGGCGGACAGCGGGACGGAGATGGCGTACCGGTTGTTCTGCACCAGGAAGACCACCGGCGCGCGCAGCACGCCCGCCAGATTGAGCGCCTCGTGGAAGTCGCCCTCGCTGGTGGCGCCGTCGCCGACGAGCGCCAGGGCGACCGTGTCGGCCCCCTTGAGGCGCTCGGCGTGGGCCAGTCCGGTGGCGTGCGCGGCGTGGGTGGCGAGCGGGGTGCACTGCGGCGCGGTGCGGTGGCGCAGTGGGTCGTAGCCGCAGTGGGCGTCGCCGCGCAGCAGCGTCAGCGCCTCGACCGGGTCGATGCCCCGGCTGACCAGCGCGACGCAGTCCCGGTAGGTGGGGAACAGCCAGTCCGTGGCGCGCAGCGCGAGCGCGGCACCGACCTGGCAGGCCTCCTGGCCGAGGCTCGACGGGTGCACCGCGAGCCTGCCCTGCCGGGCGAGCGCGGTCGCCTGCTCGTCGAAGCGGCGCCCGAGGACCATCTTTCGATACGCCGTCAGCAGCGACTCGGGCGACGGCTCCCGGTACGTGCCGTCGGCTGCCCCGTCATGCGGCGACAGAAGGGAAACCGGAACCTGGGACGGGAGCCAGGGGGAGAGCTTTACCCCTTTCCCCGCAGTCGTATGCATCGGCGTATGACCCATGTTTGCGCCACCCTTTCCTCACGACTTGCGGCGCCTCGGATGATCTCCACGGCATGTGCTGTCCCGACTGTCCGGCAGATAAGGGCAGATGAAGCGGAACTGAACAGTCCGACGTTCCGGGTAAGAAATTAGTAAGCGCTTCCCATCCGTCAACCCAGCGTTGTGAAAAGGTAATTCGCCCGTCGCCCGCCCTTCCTGAAGAGCACGGTCAAATTGATCAGCGAAATGCGGAACTGCGGAAGGCGAGCGAAGATGTCCGGAGTGCGTCCGGGAACACGTCACTACACACTCGTCTGTTCCTCGTGCGGAACCCGTTACGCGGACGACGGTCTCCTCCTCGACTGCCCCCGTGGCCACGAACCGGCATTTCTGCGCACCGAGTACGACGGAACCGGAACCCGCGCCGGTGAAGGCACCGGGCTGTTCCGGTACGCCCCGCTGCTGCCGGTGGCGCGTACCTTCCCCGACGTGCCCGGCCCGGTCGTCCTGCCCGCCGAGCGGCTCGGCCGCCGGATCGGCCTCGACCGGCTGTGGGTCGCCTTCAACGGCCACTGGCCCGAACGCGGGGCACAGTTGCCCACCTGCACGTTCAAGGACCTGGAGGCGTACACCGTGCTCGGCAGGCTGCCCGCCGACCCGCCGGTCCTGGTGATCCCGTCGGCGGGCAACACCGCCGCCGCCTTCGCCTGGGCCGCCGGCCGGCACCGGGTGCCCTGTCTGCTCGTCGTGCCGGCTCCCGCCCTGGAGCGGATGCGGTTCCCCGCCCCGCTCGACCCCTGTGTCCGGCTCGTCGTCCTCGACGGCACCGCCACCTACAGCGACGCCATCGCCTGCGCCGACCTTCTCGCCCAACTGCCGGGCCACCACGCGGAGGGCGGCGCGCGCAACGTCGGCCGCCGGGACGGCCTCGGCACCGTCATACCGGCCGCCGCCGAGGAGCTGGGGCGGCTGCCGGAGACGTACGTACAGGCCGTCGGCAGCGGAACCGGGGCCATCGGCGCGCACGAGACGGCACGTCGCCTCCGCACGGGCGACGAGGCACTGCCCCGCCTGCTGATGTGCCAGAACACGCCCTTCACGCCGCTGTACGACGCCTGGCGGGAGACCGGCCCTGCCCCGGCCCACCGCGAACACGAGCCGCTCGCCCGCGAACTGACCAACCGTCGTCCGCCGTTCACCGTCCGCGGCGGAGTCCGGGACGTGCTCGGTGAGAGCGGCGGCGCCGTGCGATGTACCGACAACGAGTCCGCGCTCGCCGCCATGGCGCTCTTCGAGGAGGTCGAGGGCATCGACATCGAGCCGGGCGCCGGAGTCGCCCTCGCCGCGCTGGCCGACGCGGTGCGGGCCGGGCAGGTCCGCCGTGACGAACTCGTGCTCCTCAACATCACCGGCGGCGGCCGCGCCCGCCAGGCCCACGACCTCACGCTGATCCCCGCCGTACCCTGGCTGCGCGTCCCCTGGCCGGGCCGCGACACGGGTCCCCTGTACGTCGCCGAGCAGGTGCAACGACTGCTGACCGGCGCCGGCTCCGTCGTCGTGGCGGAGGGCCGATGACCGACGCACTGGACCTGGACCTGTCCGCCGCCCAGCGCTCGATGTGGTTCGGTCAGCGGCTCGATCCGGCCGGCCCCGCCTACAACGTGGGCGAGTACACCGAGATCCACGGGCCCGTGGACCCACAGCACTTCCGGGTTGCGATACGCCAGGTCGTGGACGCCACCGAGACGCTGCGGGTGCGGTTCGCCGCCGCCGACGACACCGTGCACCAGACCGTCGAGGCCGACCCCGACTGGGACCTGCCCGTCCTCGACCTCACGGACGAGCCCGACGCCCGCTCCGCCGCCGAGGCGTGGATGGCCGCCGACTTCGCCACACCGTTCGACCTCGACCGGGCCCCGCTCTTCCGGTACGCGCTGCTGAAGCTCGCGGACGCCCACTGGATCTGGTACCAGCGCTACCACCACATCGCCGTCGACGGCTACAGCTGCTCTCTCATCGCGAGCCGGGTCGCCGACGCCTACACCGCCCGCATCGCCGGCACCCCCCACACCTCCCCGTCCGCGCCGCTCGCCCCACTGGCCGCCGCCGACGAGGCATACCGGTCCGGCGAACGGCACACGGCCGACCAGGTGTACTGGAGCCGCGCCCTCGCCGACCGCCCCGACCCCGTCGGCCTGTCCATGCGCCCGCCCCAGGTCGCCGCCCGCTTTCTGCGCCACACCGGCCATCTCCCCGAAGCGGCGGGGGACTTGGTCCACGCGGCCGCCGAGCGCGCCGGGACTCGCTGGTCGCGTGTCGTCCTCGCCGCGACCGCCGCCTATCTGCACCGGCTCACCGGAGCCCGGGACATCGTGCTGGGCCTCGCCGTCACCGCCCGCGAGAGCGAGACGGAACTCGCCACGCCGGGCATGGCGTCCAACGTGCTCCCGCTGCGCCTGTCCGTACGGCCCGACACGGCCGCGTTCCACCTCGTACGCCAGACCGCGACCGCCACCCGCGAACTGCTGGCCCACCAGCGCCTGCGGGGCGAGGACCTGCGCCGGGAGCTGGACTGGCCGCAGGACGGGCGGCGGTTCTTCGGGCCCGTCGTCAACATCATGGCGTTCGGACCGGAGTTGCGTTTCGCCGGGCACCCGACCACCCGCCACAACCTCTCCACCGGTCCGGTCGAGGACCTCGCCGTCAACGTGTACGACCGCGCGGACGGCCACGGCATCCGCGTCGACCTCGACGCGAGCCCCGCGCACTACTCGGAGGCCGAACTCGCCGCGCATCACCGGCGGTTCGCGCACTTCCTGGAGCAGTTCGCGGCGGCCGTGCTCGGCCCCGGCACCCCGGTCGGCCGGGTCGGGACGGCCCTTGCCGGGGAACACTCACGGCTCCTCGGCGCCGATGCGCGCCCGGGCGGCCCGACCGTGCCCGCACTGTTCGCGGCCCAGGTCACCGCCGACCCGACCGGCACAGCGCTCGTTCACGGCGAACGAGCCGTCAGCTACCGGGAGTTTGACGCCCGCGCCAACCGGCTCGCCCATCGGCTGATCGGCCTCGGCATCCGCTCCGAGGACCGCGTGGCGGTCCTGATGCGGCGCTCCGACCACCTTGTCGTCGCGCTGCTGGCCGTCCTCAAGGCGGGCGGCGCCTACGTCGGCCTCGACCCACGTGCCCCGCGGTCGCGCACCCGGCGGATCCTGGCCGAGACCCGGGCGGCGATCCTGCTGACCGACGCCGAGCCCACCGACGTCCAGCCCACCGATGAGGCCCACGACGGCCCGCTCGTCGTCACGGCCACCGACCTGACGCTCGCCACCGAACCGGACACCGACCCCGGCATACAGGTGCACCCCGCCCAACTGGCCTACGTCAGCTACACATCCGGCTCCACCGGCACCCCGAAGGGCGTCGCCGTCACCCACCGCGACATCACCGCCCTGGCCACCGACTCGGCGTTCGACGGTGGCGCGCACGCGCGCGTGCTGGTCCACTCGCCGACCGCCTTCGACGCCTCCACGTACGAGATGTGGGTGCCGCTGCTGAACGGCGGCACCGCCGTGGTCGCCGACCCGGACGAGGACGTGGACGCCGCAGCCGTGGCACGCCTGACGGAACGGCACGGGCTCACCGCGCTGTGGCTCACCGCCGGGCTCTTCCGGCTGGCCGCCGAGGAGGACCCCGGCTGCTTCACGGGCCTGCGCCAGGTGTGGACCGGCGGCGAGGCCGTCCCCGTCGCCGCCGTGCGCCGGGTCCTGGCCGCCTGCCCGGGCCTGACCGTCACCGACGGCTACGGCCCCACCGAGACGACCACCTTCGCCGCGTACCGCCCCTGCCCGCCCGGCGCCGATGTGCCGGACCCGCTGCCCATCGGCCGCCCCCTGGACGGCATGTGCGCCCACGTGCTCGACGGCGCCCTCCAGCCGGTCCCGACGGGCACGGTGGGGGAGCTGTACGTCGCCGGCCCCGGTGTGGCCCGCGGCTACCTGAACCGCCCGGACGCGACCGCCGAGCGCTTCGTCGCCGACCCCTTCGGCCCGCTCGGCGCCCGCATGTACCGCACCGGTGACCGCGTCCGCGTGACGCCGGACGGCGAACTCGAGTTCCACGGCCGCGCCGACGGCCAGATCAAGCTGCGCGGCTTCCGTATCGAGCCCGGCGAGATCGAGGCGGCCCTCGCCGGCCGAGCCGGGGTCGCCCAGGCGGTCGCCGTCGTCCGCGAGGACCGGCCCGGCGACCGTCGCCTGGTGGCCTACGCCGTCCCCGCCGAGGGCGCGTCACCGACACCGGACGACTTGAGCGACCACCTCGCGGCCCATCTGCCCGACTACATGGTGCCGTCGGCCGTCGTGGTCCTGGACCACCTGCCGCTCACGGCCAACGGCAAGCTCGACCGGGCCGCGCTGCCGTCGCCGCCGAGCGGGACGGCACTCGCGCCGGCCACCGCCCGGACTCCGTACGAAGAGGTCCTGTGCGGCCTGTTCGCCGATGTCCTGGGCCTGAACGAGGTGGGTCCCGGTGACGGCTTCTTCGCCCTCGGCGGCCACTCGCTGCTCGCGCTGCGGCTCCTCGGCCGTATCCGCGGCGCGCTCGGCACCGAGCTGACCCTGCGCGACGTGTTCCGGGCACCCACGCCGACCGGGCTCGCCCAGCTGCTCGGCACGCGGGCGGCCGTACGACCACGCCCCGCTCGCAAGCCGACGGCGCAGACAGCACAGACCGCACGGAGGGCACAGACCGCACAGGCGGCACAGGGCGAGCCCCCGATGTCGTCGGCCCAGCGTCGGCTGTGGTTCCTGCACCGGCTGGAAGGGCCCGGCGCCGCCTACAACATCCCGCTCGCCGTACGGCTGACCGGCGGGACGCCCGACGCAAAGGCGCTGCGCGCCGCACTGGCCGACCTCGTCGCCCGGCACGAGATCCTGCGCACCGTGTACCCGGACGCGGACGGGATTCCCTGCCAGCGGGTGCTGGACGCCGTACGGCCCGACCTGCGGATCGACACCGTCGGAGACGAGGCCGAACTCGCGCAAAGGCTGAGTGAGTTGGCGTCCGTCGGCTTCAGGATCGGCGAGGAAATCCCGCTCCGTGCCCATCTGATCGGCCTCGGGCCCGATGACGGTGTGCTTCTTCTCGTCCTGCACCACATCGCCGCCGACGGCTGGTCGTTGCACCCCCTCGTCCGGGACCTGGCGACCGCGTACCGGGCCCGGCTGGCCGGGAGTGCGCCGGACTGGGCGCCGCTGCCCCTCCAGTACGCCGACTACGGCGCCTGGCAGCAGGACGTCCTCGGTCACGACCAGGACCGTCAACTCGCCCACTGGCGTGAGGTGCTCGACGGACTCCCCGCGGAACTCCCGCTCCCCGCCGACCGCCCCCGCCCGGCCCGCGCCACCCACCGGGGCGGTGACATCCAGGTCCGGCTCGACGCCGATCTGCACCGGAGGCTGCGTTCGCTGGCCACCGCGACCGGCACGACCGTGTTCATGGCCGTGCAGGCAGGGCTCGCCGCCCTGCTCACCCGCCTCGGGGCGGGCACCGACATCCCGATCGGCACCCCGGTCGCGGGACGGGCCGACGAGGTGCTCGACGAGCTGGTCGGTTGCTTCCTCAACAACCTGGTGCTGCGCACCGACATCTCCGGCGACCCGACCTTCCGGGACCTGCTGGGCCGGGTCAGGGAGACCGATCTGGCGGCCTACGCCCACCAGGACCTGCCGTTCGAGCACCTGGTCGAGGCCCTCAACCCACCGCGCTCGCCGGCCCGGCACCCGCTCTTCCAGGTGATGCTCGCCTTCCGGCCCACCGCCGACCCGAGCCTCGACCTCCCCGGACTCCAGGCCCGGACGCTGCCCGTGGAGACCGGTGCGACGAAGATCGACCTGACCTTCAACCTGAGTGAGCAGCGCGCCGGGGACGGCTCGCCGGACGGCATCGAGGGCGTGCTCCAGTACAGCGCCGACCTCTTCGACCGGCGTACGGCCGAGGAGTTGGCCGCCCGGCTGGTACGGCTGCTGCGGGCTGCCGTAGACGATCCCGACCGGGCGATCGGGGCGCTCGACATCCTCGCGGACGGCGAACGGCACCGCCTCGTCGTGGAGTTCAACGACACGGCACGCGAGGTTCCGGACACCACCTTCCCCCGGATGTTCGAGGCGCGGGCGGCGCGGTCGCCGGACGCCGTGGCGGTCGAAGACGCCTCCATCAGCCTGACGTATCGTCAATTGGACGAGGACGCGGACCGGTTGGCGCGGGTGCTGACGTCGTACGGTGCCGGGCCGGGTCGTGTCGTCGCCTTCTCGCTGCCCCGTTCGGTCGACCTCGCGGTCGCCGTGCTGGCCGTGCTCAAGGCGGGCGCCGCCTATCTGCCGCTGGACCCCGAGCATCCGGCCGAGCGCACCGCCCACCTGCTCTCCGACGCGGCCCCGGTGTGCCTGATCACCCGCGACCGGCAGCCCGTGGCCTGTCCCGTCGTGTCCCCGGACACCGCACCGGAGGACCCCGACGCACCGCTCGCCGAGGCCCGGCCCGCCGATCCCGCCTACCTGATCTACACCTCCGGCACCACAGGCCGTCCCAAGGGCGTCGTCGTCGAGCACCGCAACCTCACCACCTACGTGGCCCGTTGCGTGGAGGCGTACCCGAGCCTGCGGGGCACCTCGCTGCTGCACGCCACCATGTCCTTCGACGCCACGGTGACCACCCTGCACGGGGCGCTCGCCGCCGGCGGGCGCGTGCACATCGCCGCGTTCCACGAGGCGGGCGCCGCACCGCTGTGCAGTGGCTACACCTTCCTCAAGGCCACCCCCAGCCACCTCCCGCTGCTGCCCGCGCTCCCGCACGACCTCTCCCCCGACGAGGAGTTCATGCTCGGCGGCGAGGCACTCGTGGGCGAGGCCCTGCGCCAGTGGCGCCGCGAGCACCCGCACGTACGGCTGATCAACCACTACGGCCCGACCGAACTCACCGTCGGCTGCACCGACCACCGCATCGAACCCGGCGACGACCTCCCGACGGGTCCCGTGCCCATCGGCCGGCCCATGTGGAACACCCGCGCCTATGTGCTGGACACACGCCTGAACCCCGTACCGGTCGGCGTCGAGGGCGAGTTGTATGTGGCCGGCGACCATGTGGCCCGCGGCTACTGGAACCGTCCGGGCCTGACCGCCGAGCGGTTCGTCGCCGATCCCCTCGGCCCGGCCGGTGAGCGCATGTACCGCACCGGTGACCTCGCCGTTCGCCGTGCCGACGGCACCCTGGAACTGCGCGGGCGGGCCGACGGCCAGCTCAAGATCCGGGGACTGCGGATCGAGCCCGGTGAGATCGAGGGTGTGCTGACCGCCCATCCGGCCGTCGTCCAGGCCGCGGTGGTCGTGCGGGAGGACGGGGGCGGTGTCCGGCGTCTCGTCGGGTACGTCGTCGGCGTCGGTGAGGCCGACCTTGCGGCCGTGAGCGCCCACTGCGTTCGGCAGTTGCCCGCCCACATGGTGCCCGAGGCCCTCGTGCCGCTGGACGCGCTGCCGATGACGGGCAACGGCAAGCTGGACCGTGCGGCCCTGCCCGAGCCGGCCCGGGTGTCGGCGGGTGCGGGCCGGGCGCCCCGCACCTCCGAGGAGCGGGTCCTCCAGGAGCTCTTCGCCGAGGTCCTCGGCGTGGCTGACGTGAGCGTCGACGACGGCTTCTTCGACCTCGGCGGCGACAGCATCACCTCGATCCATCTGGTGAGCCGAGCGATCGCCGCGGGCGTGCGGCTGACCCCACGCGATGTGTTCGAGCAGCGGACCGTGGCCGCGCTCGCCGCGCTGGCGGCGGCCCGCCCGACTCCCGACACACCGTCCCGGGACCAGGAACCGGCGGTCGGCGAGCTCCCCCTCACCCCAGCCCTGCGCCGGCTGCGTGAACGCGGCGGCCCCATCGGTTCGTTCAGCCAGTCCGTCCTGCTCGTCACACCGGCCGACGCCGACGAGAAGCGTCTGACGCGCGCGCTCCAGGCCCTCGTGGACCGTCACGACGTCCTGCGGATGCGGCTGAGCACCGACGACTGGACGGCCGAGATCCTGCCGCCGGGAAGCGTCGACGCGGGCGGGCTGCTGGAGCGGGTGGCTGTCTCCGACGTGGCTGCCGCGACCGAGCAACGGCCGCGACCTCAACTCGACCCGGAGGAAGGCCGGTTGCTGAGTGCCGCGTGGTTCGATGCCGGGCCGGATCTCCCCGGACGTCTCCTCCTGACGGTCCATCACCTCGCCGTGGACGGCGTCTCCTGGAACCTCCTGCGCACCGACCTGGCCGCCGCCTGGCGCGAGACGGAGCTGTCCGCTCCGGGCACCTCCTTCCGGCACTGGGCCCTGCTGCTGGAGCGGGAGGCGCTGGAGCGGGCCGCCGAACTCGACGTATGGCAGCGGATGCTGGAGCAGCCCACCCCCCTCCTCGGCGCCCGGCGCCCCGACCCGGAACGGGACGTGACCGGCGCGATGCGCCACCTCACCCGGGAACTCCCGGCCGAGGTCGCAGGCGAACTGCTCACCGCCGTCCCGGCCGCCTTCCACGCCGGTCCCGAGGACGTGCTGCTCGCCGCCCTGGCCAGCGCCTTCGCACGCCGCTTCAGCCACCGGGCCCTCCTGATCGACATCGAGCGGCACGGCCGAGAGGAGATCGCCGAGGGAGTCGACCTGTCGCGCACGGTCGGCTGGTTCACCAGCGTCGCGCCCGCCCGGCTCGACCTCACCGGCATCGACCTCGGCGACCGTGCGCACGTGCTGAAGAGCGTCAAGGAACAGCTGCGGGCCGTACCCGACCACGGCATCGGCCACGGCCTGCTCCGGTATCTCAACCCCGAGACCGGACCCGGCCTCGCCGCCCTCCCGGTCCCGGAGGTCGGCTTCAACTACCTGGGCCGTACGGCCGGTTCGGCGGACGGCGACTTCTCGCCCGCGCCGGAGCCGCTGCGGAACCTGGGCGCGGCCCATGACGCCGCCATGCCCGTCGCGCACGGTCTGGAGATCACCGCGGTGAGCACCGCCGACGGCCGGCTCGACACCACCTGGTCCTGGGCCCCCGGCATCTGGTCCGAGGGCGACGTCCATGCCCTCGCCGACCTGTGGTGCGAGGAGCTGATCGCCCAGGCCGCCGGCACCCCGGCGGGCGGACACACGCCGTCCGACCTGCCCCTGGTGTCCCTGTCCCAAGCAGAGATCGACGAACTCGAAGCCGAGTTCGGAAGCGAGTGGAGGTAACCGACGGTGACTCGGTCCGGAATTGCCGACATCCTGCCCCTGTCGCCGTTGCAGGAAGGCCTGCTCTTCCACGCCCTGTACGACGACGAGCACGCCCCCGACGTCTACGCCGCCCAGCAGATCCTGGAGCTGACGGGCCCGGTCGACCCGGCCGCCGTACGCGCCGCCGGGCAGGCCCTGCTCGACCGGCACCCCAACCTGCGTGCCTGCTTCCGGCGCCGGCAGACCGGGGCGCCCGTGCAGATCGTGCCCACGGACGTCGAACTGCCGTGGGCCGAGGCGGACTTGTCGGCGCTCGGCGAGGAGGAGCGGGACAAGGAGTGGGAGCGGCTGCTCGACGAGGAGCGCACCCGCCGATTCGACCTCGCGAAGCCGCCGCTGATCAGGTACCTGTTGGTGCGCCGGGCCGCGGACCGGTACTGCCTCGTCATCACCAACCATCACATCCT
The DNA here is from genome assembly GCF_052068475.1 of Streptomyces sp. SD31. Lineage (NCBI taxonomy): Bacteria > Bacillati > Actinomycetota > Actinomycetes > Kitasatosporales > Streptomycetaceae > Streptomyces > Streptomyces sp. SD31. Next base: position 119,909 of record NZ_JBQHCX010000007.1, read on the forward strand.
GCTCGATGGGTGGTCGAAGCAGTTGCTGGTGCGTGAGTTCAGCGCCCTGTTCGGGGGCGAGCACCCGACGTCCCTGCCTCCGGCGCCCGCCTACCGTGACTACCTTGCCTGGCTGGCCCGGCAGGACCGGGACGCGGCGGAGACGGCCTGGCGCGACGCGCTGGACGGTGTGGTCGAGCCGACCCTCCTCGCTCCTGCCCCGCACGCCCTGAACACCCCGAAGGCCTCGAACAGCCGGAACACCGCGAGCACCCCGAACCCCACGACCGTCCTCCCGGCCGAACTCGTCGTCGAGCTCCCCGAAGAGCTGACCCGGGCCGCCGAGGCCACGGCCCGCTCCCTCGGCATCACCCTCAACACTCTCGTCCAGGGCGCCTGGGGCGTACTGCTGGGCCGCCTCACCGGCCGCACCGACGTCGTCTTCGGCCAGACCGTGTCCGTCCGCCCGCCCGAGCTGCGCAACATCGCCTCGATGGTCGGCTTCTGCATCAACACCGTCGCCACCCGGGTGAGCTGGGACGACAACGCAGCCGTCGCCGATCTCCTCACCGGCCTCCAGCACCGGCAGACGGGCCTGCTCGCCCACCAGCACCTGGGCCTCGCCGACATTCGGCGGGCAACCGGCACCGGCGGCGACCTCTTCGACACCCTGCTCGCCTTCGAGAACCACCCCGGCTCCGCGGGCCCCGGCGCCTCCCGGGTCACCGAGCTCCCCGGCCGCGACGCCACGCACTACCCGCTGACCCTCGCCGTCCTGCCCGCCCACCGCCTGGCACTGAGGCTGTCGTACCGCCCCGACCTGTACGACGGGACCGGTGCCCGCGCCCTCCTCGACCGGTTCGCCCTCGTCCTCGAAGCCCTGGCCACGGAACCGTCGCGACGCCTCGGCGAGGTGGAGATCCTGCTGCCGGGGGAGCGGCAGCGCCTGCTCGGCGAGGCTCCGGCCCAGGGCGTGGGGGAGGCCACCCTGCCTGAGCTGTTCGCGCGCCAGGCCGCCCGCACCCCCGACGCGACCGCGGTGGTGCACGACGGCACCCGCCTCACCTACGCAGAACTCGACGCCCGCGCGGAGCGGCTGGCCCGGGTGCTCGCGGCACACGGCGCGGGCCCGGAACGACTGGTCGCCCTCGCGCTGCCCCGCTCCGCCGAGCTGGTGGTGGCTGTGCTGGCGGTACTCAGGACCGGCGCCGCCTACCTGCCGATGGACCCCGAGTATCCCGCGGACCGGCTCGCCTTCATGCTGGCGGACTCGAACCCGATCCTGCTCCTGACGACCGGAGAGAAGGCCGCGGACCTGCCCGCCTCGGAGGTCCCGGTGCTGACGCTCGACGGGCCGCTTCCCGAAGCACCCACGGTTTCCCCGAAAGTGACGGGCGATCACCTTGCCTACGTCATCTACACCTCCGGCTCCACCGGCCGGCCCAAGGGGGTCGCCGTACCGCACCGGAACGTGATCCGGCTCTTCGAGTCGACCCGGCACTGGTTCGACTTCGGCCCCGACGACGTGTGGACCTTGTTCCACTCCTACGCCTTCGACTTCTCGGTCTGGGAGCTGTGGGGCGCGCTGCTGCACGGCGGCACGCTCGTGATCGTGCCGTTCGAGGTGAGCCGCGAACCGGAGGCGTTCCTGCGGCTGCTCGCCCGCGAACGGGTCACGGTACTGAACCAGACCCCGTCGGCGTTCGGGGAACTGCTGCGCGTCGGCGTCCCCGACGACCTGACGCTGCGGTACATCGTCTTCGGTGGCGAGGCACTCGACCCCGCGCTGGTGGCCGACTGGTACACGCGCCACCCGCAGGACGCGCCCGCCCTGGTCAACATGTACGGCATCACGGAGACCACCGTCCACGTCACCGGACTCCCGCTGAGCCAGGGCCGGTTGAGCGGTATCGGCCGGACCATTCCCGACCTGCGCGCCTACGTACTGGACGCCGGCCTGCGACTCGTTCCTCCGGGTGTGACCGGTGAGCTCTACGTGGCCGGCGCGGGTCTCGCGCGCGGCTATCTGGGCCGGCCGGGGCTGACGGCCGGGCGGTTCGTGGCGGACCCGTTCGGGGAGCCGGGCCAACGCATGTACCGTACGGGCGACTTGGTGCGCTGGTCGGCCGACGGTGAGCTGGAGTACGCGGGCCGGGCCGACGACCAGGTCAAGATCCGCGGCTTCCGTATCGAGCTGGGCGAGGTCGAGGCGGCGTTGGCCGACCACCCCGAGGTGGCGCAGGCGGCCGCGCTCGTCCGGGACGGACGCCTGGTCGCATACGCCGTGTCCAACACCGCGCCCGACCCGGCGGCACTGCGCCGGCACGCGGCCCGGACACTGCCGGACCACATGGTGCCCTCGGCCGTCGTCGTCCTGGACCGGCTGCCGCTGACCGCCAACGGCAAGCTGGACCGTGCCGCCCTGCCCGCCCCCGCCGCGGCACCGGGCGCCGGGCGCGCCCCGCGCACCCCGCACGAGGAGATCCTCTGCGGCCTGTTCGCCGACGTCCTCGGCCTCGACGCCCGCCAAGTCGGCCCCGACGACGGCTTCTTCACATTGGGCGGCGACTCCCTGCTCGCCATGCGGCTCGCCGACCGGATCAGGGCGGCGCTCGGCACGGCACTGCCCGTACGGGCGGTCTTCGAGACACCGACACCCGCCGGACTCGCGGTCCGCGCGAGTGAGATCGAGGACGAGCGCCGCCCCGAGCTCGCCCCCCGGGACCGTCGTACGGAGCCGCTCCCGCTGTCGTACGCCCAACAGCGCCTGTGGTTCATGAGCCGCCTCGACGGCGGCCACACCACCTACACAGTGCCGTGGGCGCTGCGGCTGACCGGCCCGCTCGATCACGAGGCGCTGCAGGCCCCCCTCAGCGACGTCGTGGCCCGCCACGAACCGCTGCGCACGCTCTACCCGGACGTCCAGGGCACCCCGCACCAGCGGATCCTGCCCCCGGACGAGGCACGGCCGTCCCTGCCGGTCGCCCCGGCCACGGAGGCCGAACTGCCCGCCCTGCTCACCGAGGCGGCCGGACACCGCTTCGACCTCGCCACGGACCTCCCGCTGCGCGCGACCCTGTACCGCCTCGCGCCCGACACCCACGTCCTGCTGCTCCTCGCCCATCACATCGCGGTGGACGGCTGGTCCATGGCACCGCTGATGCGCGACCTGGAGACGGCGTACGAGGCACGGTCGGCGGGGCACGCGCCGCAATGGCGGCAACTGCCCGTCACCTACGCCGACTTCGCGTGCTGGCAGCGCGAGCTGCTCGGACCGGAGGACGCGACGGACAGCCTGATGTCACGTCAGACGCACTACTGGAAGGAGGCGTTGAGCGGCGCCCCCGAGGAGCTGACTCTCCCCGCCGACCGCCCCAGGCCCGCCGAACCCAGCGGCCGAGGTGACCGTGTCGCCCTCGCTCTCGACGGCGATCTGCACGCCGGGCTGGCCGACCTCGCCGCCTCCTCGCGCGTCACGCTGTTCATGGTGCTCCAGGCGGGGCTGGCCGCGCTGCTGACCCGGCTCGGTTCCGGTACCGACATCCCCATCGGCACGCCCGTCGCGGGGCGGACCGACGGCAGGCTCGACGACCTCGTCGGCTTCTTCGTCAACACCCTCACCCTGCGCACCGACACCTCGGGCAACCCCACCTTCCGTGAACTCCTGGACCGCACGAGGGACTTCGACCTGGCCGCCTACGCCCACCAGGACGTGCCGTTCGACCTCCTCGTGGACGCCATCAGCCCCGAGCGGTCCCTCGCCCGCCACCCCCTCTTCCAGGTCATGCTGGCCTTCACCGGCCACACCACCGAGCCCGCCCTCTCCCTGCCCGGCCTGCGCGTCACCCGCGAGCCCGTCGAGACCGGCGCCGCCCGCTTCGACCTGTCCCTGTACCTCACCGAGCACCGCCGTGCCGACGGCTCGACCGCGGGCATCGACGGCGTCGCCGAGTACAGCACCGACCTGTTCGACCCCGACACGGCTCAGCACCTCGTCCGCCGGCTCGTGCGCCTGCTGGCCGCCGTCGCCGACGACCCGGACCGGCGCATCGGTGACATCGACCTTCTCGACGACACCGAACTCCGGCGGATCGCCGAGTGGAACACCACGTCGGACGAGGTGCGACCGACGTCCCTCGCCGAGCTCTTCCGGGACCAGGTACGGCGAACTCCGCACGCCCCGGCGCTCAACGACCTGTCGTACGCCGAACTCGGCTCCCGAGCCGAGGGGTTGGCGCGGGTCCTGGCCGGACGCGGGGTCGGCTCCGGCGACGTCGTCGCCGTACTGATGCCGCGCTCCGTGGACCGGATCGTCGCGATCCTCGCGGTGGCGCTGACCGGGGCGGCCTTCCTGCCGGTGGACCCGGGTCTGCCGCGTGAGCGGATCGACTTCATGCTCGGCGACGCCCGACCGGCCCATGTCCTGCGGGACCTGGCGCCGGCCGGCGTACCCGGCGACCTGCCGACGGTCCACGACCCGCAGCAAGCCGCCTACGTCATCTACACCTCGGGCTCGACCGGCGTGCCGAAGGGCGTCGTCGTCGAGAACCGAGGGCTGGCGGCACTGGCACGGACCCAGATCGAGCGCTTCGGCCTCGATGGGCGCTCCAGGGTGCTCCAGTTCTCCGCGCCCGGCTTCGATGCGTCGGTGATGGAACTGCTCATGGCGTTCGCCGCGGGCGGGACGCTGGTGGTCCCGACCGAGACCGGACCCCTCGTCGGCGAACCGCTGGGGCGGACGCTGGCGGACGAGTCCATCACCCACGCCCTCATCCCGCCCGCAGCGCTCGCGACACTCCCCACCGGGGACCTTCCCGAGCTGCGCACCCTGGTCGTCGGTGCCGAAGCGTGCCCGGGGGAGCTGGTCGCCCGCTGGGCGCCGGGCCGCCGCATGGCCAACGCCTACGGTCCGACCGAGTCGACGGTGTGCGCGACGATCAGCGTGCCGCTCTCCGGTGACCAGGCGCCACCCATCGGACGCCCGGTCACCGGGACGCGAGCCCATGTGCTGGACGCCTGGCTGCGGCCGGTCCCGCCGGGTGTGGTGGGCGAGTTGTACCTCGCCGGTGAGGGTGTGGCGCGCTGCTATCTGGGGCGGCCCGGTCTGACGGCCGGGCGGTTCGTGGCGGATCCGTTCGGCGGTCCCGGTGAACGGATGTACCGCACGGGCGACTTGGCGCGCTGGTCGGCCGACGGTGAGCTGGAGTACGCGGGCCGGGCCGACGACCAGGTCAAGATCCGCGGCTTCCGCGTCGAGCCCGGAGAGATCGAGGCGGCGCTCGCGTCCCACCCCGAGGTGGCGCAGGCGGTCGTCGTCGTGCGCGACGAGCGGCTGGTGGCGTACGTCGTACCCGGCGCCCCCGGCTCCACCCCCGACCCGGCAGAGCTGCGCGGGCACGCCGAGCGGTCGCTGCCCGACTACATGGTGCCGTCGGCCGTCGTCGTCCTCGACGTCCTGCCGCTGACCCCCAACGGCAAGCTCGACCGCAAGGCCCTGCCCGCCCCCACGGCAACCGTGACGCCCACGGAGCGGGAGCCCGCGACGCCCGCCGAGCAGATCCTCGCTGCTCTCTTCCGCGATCTGCTCAAGCTGTCGGACGTCCCGCTCGACCAGGGCTTCTTCGCCCTCGGCGGGGACAGCATCTCCTCGATCCGGCTGGTGAGCCGGGCGGCCGAGGCCGGGGTCGTGATCACTCCCCGGGACGTGTTCGAGCACCAGACCGTCAGTGGCCTCGCCGCGGTGGCCCGCGGCCCGGTGGGTGCGGGCCGCACCGAGGACGACGGAGTCGGCGCGCTGCCGCTCACCCCCGTGATGCGGTGGCTGCTGGAGCGCGGCGGGCCGATCGACCGGCTCAGCCAGTCCGTCCTCCTGACCGTCCCGGCGAGCGCCCGACTGCCGCGCCTGACCGAGGCGTTGCAGACCCTGATCGACCACCACGACATGCTCCGGGCCCGGCTCACCCCGTCCGGCGAACTCGACGTCAGTCCGGTCGGCCGGGTGCGCGCCGCCGCCCTGCTCGACCGGAGCGACGCCGGTGAGGATCTCCCCACGGTGGTGAGTGAGGAGTTCGAGCGGGCCGTCGGGCTGCTCGACCCGGCCGCCGGGGCGATGATCCGGGCGGTGTGGTTCGACGCCGGGCCTGAGCGCCCCGGACGGCTGCTCCTCGTCGTCCACCATCTGGCCGTGGACGGGGTGTCCTGGCGGATCCTCGTGCCCGACCTGGAGGCCGCTTGGTCGGCGCTCACCGAGGGGCGCGCTGCGAAGCTCCCGCCGGTCGGCACGTCGTTCCGCCGCTGGTCCGGGCTCCTCGGCGAGGAGGCGCGCAGGCCCGCCCGGGTCGCCGAGGCCGCCCTGTGGCGCCGTATGCTCGCCGCCCCGCGCACCGCGCTGGGCGCCCGCCCGCTCGACCCCGCCCGGGACACCGCCGCGACCACACGCTCGCTGCGCCGCACCCTGCCCCCCGAGGCCACCGGCCCGCTCCTGACCAGCGTCCCGTCCGCCTTCGGCACCGGTACACAGGACGTCCTGCTCACCGGCCTCGCCCTGGCCGTCGCGGACCGGCAGGGCACCCCGCACGTCCTCGTCGACGTCGAGGGACACGGCCGCGAGGAACTGGCGCCCGGCCTGGACCTGTCCCGCACGGTCGGCTGGTTCACCTCCCTCTACCCGGTCCACCTCGACCTGACCGGACTCGACCTCACCGACGCGCTGACCGCCGGCCCCGCCGCCGAGGTCGCTGCCCGCCGCGTGGGCGAGCGCCTGAGCGAACTGCCCGACCGCGGCGTCGGCTTCGGGCTCCTGCGCCACCTCAACCCCGAGACGGCGCCCGGCCTGGCCGAGCACCCCGCCCCCGAGATCGGCTTCAACTACCTGGGCCGGTTCACCGCCCCCGACAGCACGGGCGAGTGGACCTTCGCGCCCGAGTCCTCCGCCCTCGGCAGCGGTGTCGACCCCGGTCTCGGCGCCGCGCACGTGCTCGACCTCAACGCCGTCGTCCAGGACTCCGACGACGGGCCCCGGCTGGTGGCCGACTGGTCGTGGGCGGACGGGGTGGTGACCGAGACGGAGGTACGGGACCTTGCCGACGCCTGGTTCGTGGCGCTGAGCGCCCTCACCGAGCGGGCATCGGGGGCCGCGGGCCTCCCGGAGACCGCGCCTGCCGAGGACGACCTCTCCGCGGACGCCCTGTCCCAGGACGAACTCGACGAACTCGCCGCGGGCCTCGACGGCTGACCCGACCCGAAAGAGAGCACATGACCACCCAGCCCGCCGCACAGATCGACGTACTGCCCCTGACCCCGCTCCAGGAAGGCCTGCTCTTCCACGCCCTGTACGAGCACGAGCGGGCCGCCCGGGACGTCTATCTGGTCCAGCTGGTCTTCGAACTCGAGGGCGCCGTGGACCCCGACCGGCTGCGCGCCGCCGCCCAAACCCTGCTGGACCGGCACCCCACGCTCAGGGCGGCGTTCCGGCGCCGGCGCGGCGGGCAGCCGGTGCAGGTGGTGCCGCGCAGGGCCACGCTGCCGTGGACCGAGGCCGAACTGACCGGCCCCGGCATCGACACCGAGCAGGAGTGGGCCCACCTGCTGGACGAGGACCTGGCCCGCGGCTTCGACCCGGCCACGCCCCCGCTGCTCCGCTGCACCCTGGCCCGCACCGGCGAGCGACGGTACCGGCTGCTCATCACCCACCACCACATCCTGCTCGACGGCTGGTCGGTCTCCGTCCTGCTGCGCGAACTCCTCGCCCTGTACGAGGCCGACGGCGACTCCGCCGCCCTGCCGCCCGCCCCGCCCTACCGCACCTTCCTGGACTGGCTGGGCCGCCGGGACCGTACGGCCGCCGAGGCCGCCTGGCGGCAGGCGCTGGCCGGAGTGACGCAGCCGACCCGGCTCGCCCCGCACGCCCCGGACGGCCGCGGTTCCGGCGACCTGGCGCAGGCCCGCACGGAGCTCGCACCGGAGACCGGCACCGCCCTCTCCGCGCTGGCCGCCCGCCTCGGCGTCACCGTGAACACCCTGGTCCAGAGCGCCTGGGCGATCCTGCTGAGCCGTACGACAGGCCAAGACGACATCGTCTTCGGCGCCACCGTCTCCGGCCGCCCCGCCGAACTGCCGGGCGTTGAGTCGATGGTCGGCCTGTTCATCAACACCATTCCCACCCGCATCCGACTGCGCCCCGACGAGCCGCTGAGCGGCCTGCTGCCGCGGGTCCAGGAGGCATACGTCCGCCTGCTCGACCACCAGCACCTGGGCCTCGCCGACATCCAGCGGGCAGCCGGGGTGCCCGAACTCTTCGACACGCTGGTCGTGTTCGAGAACTACCCGATGGACCGGCGCGAGACGGACGACGGCGACCGCATGCGGGTCGTGGGCACGGGCGGGCGCGACGCGACCCACTATCCGGTGACCCTGGTGGCAGTACCGGGGCCCCGGCCGCGCTTCCGCCTCGCCTACCGACCCGACCTCTTCGACGCCGACTGGGCCGAGGCCACCCTCGACCGTCTCGTACGGCTCCTCGAGACCGTGGCGGCCGACCCGGAACTCCCGCTGGGCCGCGTCGCACTCGCCCGGCACCAGGAGGACCCGCGCCCGGAACCGGCTCCGGCGACCCGCACCCTCACCGACCTGTGGGCGGCCCAGGTCGCGGCCACCCCGGACGCGGAAGCCGTGCTGGATGGCAGCGTCCGGCTGACGTACCGCGAACTCGACGACAGGGCCGAGCAGTTGGCCCGGCGGCTCCTGGCCCTGGGCGCCGGGCCCGAGCGTGTCGTCGGCATCGCGCTGCCCCGTACGGCGGAGCTGGTCGTCGCCGTCCTCGGCGTGCTGAAGTCCGGCGCCGCCTATCTGCCGCTCGACCCGGCGTACCCGCGCGAGCGCCTCGCGTACATCGTCGAGGACGCCCGGCCGGTCGTCGTGCTCGCCACGGACGAGACGGCCAAAGTGCTGCCCGAGGAAACGCCTGTCTTCACGGGTGAGGTGATGAGACGTCAGGAAGCCATTCCAGCCCCGCCGTTGTACCCCGACAGCATCGCGTGCGTCATCTACACCTCCGGCTCCACCGGCCGACCCAAAGGCGTCGCGGAGACCCACGGCAGCATCGTCGAGTTCGTCGAGTGGACGCACACCGCGCTCGGCCCCGAACGGCTGGCCAAGGTGGTCTTCTCCACCTCGCTCAACTTCGACGTGTCGGTGTTCGAGATCTTCTCCCCGCTGCTGTGCGGGGGCCGTATCGAGATCGTCGAGAACCTGCTGGCACTCACGACGTCGGACGGCCGGGACGCGACTCTGGTCAGCGGGGTGCCCTCGGTGATGGCCACGGTCGTCGCCGGCCGACCCGAGATCTCCCCTCGGGTCATCGCGCTGGGCGGGGAGCCCATTCCCGAACGGCTCCTCACCGATCTTCAAGCCGCCTTTCCCGAGGCCCGGGTCGTGAACTTCTACGGGCCCACCGAGGCCACCATCTACGCGACCGCCTGGCAGTCCGACGTCGATCCTCAGCCCAAGGAGGGTTCACCGCCCCTGGGCGGCCCCCTCGCCCGCAACAGCATCCGCCTCCTCGACCAGGCCCTGCAGCCTGTGCCCGACGGGGTGACGGGCGAGGTGTACATCGCGGGCGGCGGACCGGCCCGCGGCTACCTCGGCCGACCCGGGCTGACCGGGCAGCGCTTCGTCGCCGACCCGTACGGCGGGCCGGGGGAGCGCATGTACCGGACCGGCGATCTCGCGGTGCGCGACCGCGACGGACAGCTGCGCTTCCTGGGCCGGGCCGACCACCAGGTGAAGATCCGCGGCTTCCGCGTCGAACTCGGCGAGATCGAGGCCGCGTTGGCCACCCATCCGTCCGTGGCCAAGGCGGCGGCCACCGTACGTGCGGACGCACGGGGCGAGCAGCAGCTGATCGCCTATGCCGTACCGGCCGCGCAAGGAGCCGCCGAAGCCGACGTACTGCGCGCGCACCTGGCCCGCACGCTGCCCGCCCACATGGTCCCCTCGGCGATCGTCGCCCTCGACGCGCTGCCGCTCACCGCCAGCGGCAAACTGGACCGCACGGCCCTGCCTGCCCCCGGCGCCCCGACCCCGACCCCGCCCCGCAGTGCTCCGCGCACCGAGCGGGAGGAGAAGCTGCGCGCGCTCGTCGCCGAAGTCCTCGGACTCGACCCTGCCCGCATCGGCGTCCACGACAGCTTCTTCGACCTCGGCGGACACTCCCTCCTGGTCCCCAGGCTGACCACCCGGATCAGGACCGAACTCGCCGCCGAACTCCCCGTGCTCGCGGTCTTCGAGACACCGACCGTGGCCGCGCTCGCCCGCCGGACGACCGGTGGCACGGACCCGGACATGGGCACGGACACCGGTACGGCAGCCCTCGCCACCGTCCTCCCGCTGCGCACCCGCGGCGACCGCGAGCCGCTCTTCTGTCTCCCGCCGGCCTCCGGTCTGGCCTGGGGCTTCGCCGGGCTGACCCGGCATCTGGACGCCGACCGCCCGCTGTACGGACTGCAGTCCCGCGGACTGGAGCCGGGGGAAAAGCGGCAGGACAGCCTCGCCGAGACGGTCGCCGAACACACGGCGCGCATCCGCGAGATCCAGCCCGAGGGCCCGTACCACCTCCTCGGCTACTCCATGGGCGGCCTCGTCGCCCACGCCGTCGCCACGACGCTCCAGGCGGCCGGGGAACGGGTGGCGATGCTGGCGATGCTGGACTCCTTCCCGGGTGCATGGACGAGTCAAGGCCCCCGCCCCACCGACCGGCCGGCGGTGCTGCGCAGCCTGCTCGCCATCCTGGGGCGCGAACTGCCGCCGGAGGACGTGGAACTGACGGACAGTAGGTTTGCCGAGCTCGTGCGCCGCGTCCCCGATCTCCCCGGCAGCCTCGACGACGCCGAACTCGCGGCCCTGGTCGAGGTGACGGCGAACAACCGGCGCCTGCTGGAGGAGTTCGCCTCCCTGCCGTACGACGGCGACCTGCTGTTCTTCAGCGCCGCCCAGGATCCCGACGCGCACCCGGAACGCCATATGTCCTGGCAGCCGTACGTGCGAGGCCGCGTCGACAACCACGACATCCCCTGCGCCCACGGCGAGATGACCCGACCCGGACCACTGGACCGGATCGGACCCGTGCTCGCCCGGCGACTGAGCACAGCCGCACCCCACCCCACCCACAGGAGGAACTCCGCATGACCACCAACCCCTTCGACGACGACGCCCTCGAGCACTACGTCCTGGTGAACGACGAGGGCCAGCACTCGCTGTGGCCCGCCTTCGCCGAGGTGCCGGCCGGTTGGACCGTCGTCCACGGTGCCGCCGGCCGCCAGTCGTGCCTGGACTACGTTGAGGAGCACTGGACCGACATGCGTCCGAAGAGCCTCGTCCGGGCCATGGGCGCATAGGGAACAGCGGAAACACGGGAGGAAACGCGATGACCACGCGGCGGACGATCGCACCGGAAGAGCTCGACACGCTGAACCTGGCCGATCCGCGGCTGCACGCCGAGAGCGATCTGTCCGCCGTGTGGCGCCACTTGAGGGAGCACCGGCCGGTCCACTGGAATCCGGCCACCGACACGGCCCCCGGCTTCTGGGTGGTGACCCGGCACGCCGACGTCACGTCCGTGTACCGGGACAGCGCACGCTTCACCTCCGAGGGCGGCAACGTGCTGGAGACGCTGCTCGCCGGCGGCGACTCCGCGGCCGGCCGGATGCTCGCCATCACCGACGGGGCGAAGCACGCCGGGCTGCGCCGCGTCCTGATGTCTGCGTTCTCGCCGCGGGCCCTGGAGCCGATAGTTGAGAGCGTGCGACGCACCGTGACCCGGCTGCTGCGGGACGCGCTGGAGAAGGGGACCTGCGACTTCGCCGCCGACGTGGCGTCCGGCATACCCCTCGGCGCGATTTGCGACCTGCTCGGCGTACCCGACCGCGACCGGGCCTACGTGCTGAGCCTGACGTCCTCCGCGCTGGGCTCGCACGAGGCGGACAGTACGGCCGCCGATGCCTGGATCGCCAAGAACGAGATCCTGCTCTACTTCGCCAACCTGGCCCGCGACCGGCGTGACAGCGGCCACGCGGACGTCATCGCCCTGCTAGCGGGCAGCGAGGTGAACGGGCTGCCACTGGACGACGACGAGATCATGCTCAACTGCTACAGCCTGATTCTCGGCGGCGACGAGACGGCCCGCCTGTCCATGGTGGGCGCCGCCCTCGCCCTGCTGGAACACCCCGGCCAGTGGCAGGCCCTCAAGCGGGGCGACGCCGGCATCGACACCGCCGTCGAGGAGATCCTGCGCTGGACGACCCCCGCCCTGCACTCGGGACGCACCGCGACGACCGACACCGAGATCAGCGGCCAAGCCGTCAGGGCGGGGGAGATCGTCACCGTCTGGAACGCCTCCGCCAACCACGACGAGAGGATCTTCGACGCCCCCGGCGAACTGCGCCTGGACCGCACGCCCAACAAGCACGTCACCTTCGCCTACGGGCCTCACTTCTGCCTCGGCGCCTACCTGGCCCGGGCCGAGATCGGGGCCGTACTGACAGGGCTGCGTGACCTGGTGGCGGAGATGGAGCAGACGGGCCCTACGAAGCCCGTCTACTCCAACTTCCTCAGCGGCCTGAGCGCACTGCCACTCGCCCTGAAGGCCGCCTGAACGTCCGTACGCGGCAGGCTACTTGCTGCTCGCTACGCGGCCAGCTCCTTGCGGATGCGGTCCAGCATGAACGCCGAGGACTCCCTGGCCCGTTCCTCCCAGGCGAAGACGCAGGCCGTGGCGACGCCGTCGAAGTTCAGCTCGCGCAGGGTGCCGAAGAAGGTGTCCCAGTCGACCTCGCCCTGCCCGATGTCCAGGTGCTGGTGGATCCGGGCCGGGGTGCCGGGCGGGTTGAGGATGTAGCGCAGGCCGGAGGAGCCCTTGTGATTGAAGGAGTCCGCGATGTGCACGTGCTGGAGCTTGTCGCCGGCGTAGCGCATCATCGCCGCGATGTCCGCCTTCGGGTCCGCGCCCGACAGGTGGAAGGAGTGCGGCGCGCAGTAAAGGTAGTTCACCCACGGCTTGTTGATCGCACGGACCAGGTCGACCGCGGGGGTGTTCTCCTCGCAGAAGTCGTCCGGGTGCGCCTCCAGGTTCAGAGCGATGCCTTCGCGCTCGAACACCGGGAGGAGCTCCTCCAGCGAGCGCCAGAAGGCCGCCTCGCTCTCGGCGGCTCGCTCGGGACGGCCGTTGAACTCGCTGTTCATCAGCGGGCATTCGAGATCGGCGGTGATCTCGATCATTCGCTTCCAGTACCGGACGGCGGCCTGCCGCTCGGTCTCGTCCGGCGACGACCACTTGTACAGCGGCAGCACCGAGGACAGCTGAACGCCATGCGTGCGCAGGGAGTTCTTCAGCTCCGCGATGCGTTCGTCGTCGGCGCGCGGGTGCAGGAAGAACGGCATGAAGTCGTCGCGGGGCGACAACTCGATGTACTCGTAGCCGAGTTCGGCGACCGTGCGCACCATCTCGTCGATGGGGAGCGCGCGGAACATGTACGGGTCGAGGGCGATTTTCACGCGGCACCTCCGTAGAAGGCAGGGCGGGGCTTGAGGTCGGTGGCGACGACGCGGCCCGACTCCAGGGCCTCGACGGTCGCGCTGGTGATGACGGTGGCGGCATAGCCGTCCCACGCCGAGGGACCGGTGGGCTCGGCACCGGCGGCGACGCCCGCGATCCACTCGCGGAACTCGGTGTCGAAGGCGTCCGCGAAGCGGCCCACCCAGTCCGTGAGCACCTCCGTGCTGTGCCGCCCCGCGCTGCGCAGGCCGATTGAGGCCGGGTCGGGCAGCCGGACCAGCCCCTCCTCGCCGACCGCCTCGCACTGGATGTCGTAGCCGTACTGGCAGTTGACGAAGACCTCCAGATCGATGCGCACGCCCTTGGCGGTCTCGAAGAGCATGATCTGCGGGTCCTTGAGATGGGCGAACCGCTTGCTCGTGGCGCGCGGGGTGACCACCTGGGTGGAGACGATCTCGTCGTCGAGCAGCCAGCGCAGCACGTCCACCTCATGCACCGCCGTGTCCAGGGCGGCCATGGAGGAGGTGTACGACTCGGGGACGGTCGGGTTGCGGTGGGCGCAGTGCACGATCAGCGGCTCACCGATGCGGCCGGAGTCGATGGCCTGCTTCATCTGCCGGTAGCCGGTGTCGTAGCGGCGCATGAAGCCGACCTGGACCAGGCGGCGGCCGCGTGCCGTCTCGGCCTCGACGATCCTCAGGCAGTCCTCGGCGGTCGTGGCCAGCGGCTTCTCGCAGAACACCGGTTTGCCGGCGGCTATCGCGTTCAGTACGTGCTCGGCATGGGTCGGGCCCCAGGACGTCACGAGGACGGCGTCCACGTCGTCCGCCGCGAGCACGGCCGCGCCGTCGGGCAGCACCCGGGCACCGACCGGCGCCGCCGCCTCCTCGGCGCGGGCGGCGTCGATGTCGGTGACCGCGGTGACGCGGGCGCCCGTGACGGTATCGGTGAGGCGCCGGATGTGTTCCTTGCCGATCCAGCCGGCGCCGATGACGCCTACACGTACGGTCATTTTCATTCCTTATGACAGAGGGTCAGGAGAAGCGGGCCCGGAGTTCGGCCTCGAGGGTTTCCAGCGAGCGGCCCTTCGTCTCGGGGACGTAGCGCTTCACGAAAGCGAGCGAGAAGACACCCGCCACCACGAACAGGAAGAAGGTGTTGGAGATCCCGATACCGGAGACCAGTGACGGGAAGACCAGTCCGATCACGAAGTTGGTCAGCCACAGCACCACGGCCGCCACACCCATCCCGAAGCCGCGCATCCGCATCGGGAAGATCTCCGACAGCATCAGCCAGGTCACCGGCGAGATCGCACCCTGCTGGAAGGCGAGGAAGGTGACGGTCATGGCGAGCACGGCGTAGGCACGGCCGTCACCGGACGGCAGCACCAGGGAGAAGACGCCGATCAGCAACAGGGCGGCGGTGGTGCCCAGTTGACCGGCCATCAGCATCGGGCGACGGTTGACCCGGCCGAGCAGCCAGATCCCGACGAAGGTGGCCAGCACCGAGATGACGCCGTTGGCGATGTTCGCCGTGAGCGCGCTGTCCGCGGCGAAACCGGCGTCGGTGAGGATCTGGGTGCCGTAGTACATGATCGTGTTGACGCCGGTGATCTGCTGCACGATGGCGATGCCGAAGCCGACGAACATCAGCTTGCGCACCCAGGGCGTGGCCTTCATGTCCTGCCAGCCGCCGAGCTTCTCCTGCTCCTCCTTGACGGCGAGCGCGGAGACCTCCGCGAGCTCGGCCTCGGCCCGCTGCCGGGACCTGACCTGCTTGAGCACGTCCAGGGCCTCGCTGAAGCGGGTCTGGGAGGCGAGCCAGCGCGGGCTCTCCGGCATCACGAGCATGCCGAACCAGAGCACGACGGCCGGGAGGGTGGCGATCACCAGCATCCAGCGCCACACCCCGCCGGACTCGCCGCCCACCCGGGCGATGATCGCGTTGGAGGTGAACGCCAGCAACTGGCCGCTGACGATCATGAGTTCGTTACGGGTGACCAGCGCACCGCGCCTTTCGGCGGGCGAGACCTCCGCGAGGTAGACCGGCACCGTCACCGAGGCACCGCCGACCGCGAGGCCGAGCACGAACCGGGCGACGACCATCACGGCGGTCGTCGGCGCCAGCGTGCAGCCGAGCGCGCCGATGAAGAACAGCACCGCGAGGGTGAGGATCGTACGGCGCCGCCCGCGCGCGTCCGACAGCCGTCCGCCGGTCACCGCACCCAGGGCGGCACCGAGGAGGAGCGAGCTGGTGACCATGCCCTCGGTGACCGGGGTCAGGCCCAGGTCGTCGGTCATGTACGGCAGGGCGCCGTTGATGACGCCGGTGTCGTAGCCGAAGAGGAGTCCGCCGAAGGTGGCGATGACGGTGATGAGCCGCAGCCTGCGCGAGACCGCCGGCGGGGCGTCGTCCGTGCCGGGGGCGGGGGCCTGGGGCGCGTCGTCCTTGAGATCCACGGGCCGCCCCCTCACCGGTCGAGAGTCGTCAGGGTCGGGCGTCGCGTCCCGGTGAGGCCGCAGCCCGCCAGGTGCTCACGCGTCCGCACGGCGATGGGCAGCGGCACCTCGGGTGCGCACGGGTACAGGTCCTGCTCGACGATCACGAACAACTCGGCTTCCAGCCGGGCGAGTTCGGCCACCACATCGGCGGGGTTCGGCACGCCGGCGGGCGGCGAGACACACACGCCGCGCTTGACGGCCTCGCCGAACGACAGGTCGTCGGCTGCGACCTGGGCGAGGATCTCCGGGTCCATCTGCTTGATGTGCACGTACCCGACGCGCTCGCCGAAGCGGCGGATCAGGTCGAGGTTGTCGCCGCCGCCGTAGGCGACGTGCCCGGTGTCCAGGCAGAGGTTCGTGTAACGGGAGTCGGACTCGTTGAGCAGCCGCTCGATCTCCGGCTGGGTCTGGATGTGGCTGTCGGCGTGCGGGTGAATCACGAGGCGTACGTCGTACTCGTCGAGGAGCAGCTTGCCGAGCCGGTCGGCGGCCTTGCCGAAGCCCGCCCACTGCTCGGCGGTCAGCTCCGGCGACTCGGTGAACGCGCCGGTCTTCTCGTCCCGATACATGGGCGGGATGAGGACCAGGTGATGGGCGCCCGCGGCGGCGGTCAGCTGCGCGACCTGGCGGACATGGGCGAGCATCCCGTCCCACGCCTCGGGCCGGTGCAGCGCGCCGAAGGCGGTGCCGCCGGAGACCTTGAGGCCGCGGGAGTCCAGTTCCCCCTTGAGCTGCCCCGGGTCGGTGGGCAGGTAGCCGTACGGCCCGAGCTCCAGCCACTGGTAGCCCGCCCGGGCCAGCTCGTCCAGGAAGCGGGTGTACGGGACCTGCTGTTCGTCCTCGGGGAACCAGACGCCCCAGGAGTCGGGGGCCGAGCCCAGGCACAGGTTGCCCACGGTGGTGCGGAGCGAGGTTGGCGCCGTTGCCATGACGGGTCCTTCGGGGAGGGGACGGAAGTAGGGAGGCGTATCCACAGATCGTCTGTCGCGCTCTACTAGCGCGCTCTAGTGCGAGTACGATGACCCTGGTCCAAATGTCATGTCAATAGCTTGTTGCCAGGAGATTTCACGGCCCGGCTAAGGTGAGCGGCGTCGAAGGGTGGGTTCACAGGTGGATGCATCGGGCAGGCAGCGGCCCACGATGGCGGACGTCGCCGAGAAGGCGGGCGTGTCCCGAGCGCTCGTCTCGATCATCTTCCGCGACCTGCCGGGCGCGAGCCGCGAGACCCGCGAGCGGGTGCTGCGCGTCGCCGACGAGATCGGCTACCGCCCCGACAACGCGGCCCGGCTGCTCGCCCGCGGCCGCAGCCGCACCCTCGGCGTGATGTTCACCGTCCACCAGACCTTCCAGGCCGACCTGGTCGAGGGCATCTATCCCGAGGCCGAACGGCTCGGCTACGAGGTCCTGCTGTCCGCCACCGGCCAGGGCCGCGGCGAGAGCAAGGCCGTCGAGGCGCTGCTCGGCCACCGCTGCGAGGCGGTGATCCTGCTCGGCCCGGACTCGTCGGCCGCGGAACTCGACGCCCTCAGCAACCGCACGGTCGCCGTCTCGGTCGGCCGCCGGGTGCCCCAGGCGCGCGTCGACAGTGTGCACACCGCCGAGGGCAAGGGCATACGGCAGGCCATGGACCACCTCGTGGAGCTGGGCCACCGCCGGATCGTGCACATCGACGGCGGGCGCGGCCCCGGCTCGGCCGAGCGGCGGCGCGCGTACCGGGCCGCGATGCGCAGGCACGGGCTGGAGGCCGAGCAGCGGGTGATCCCCGGCGCGCACACCGAGGACTCGGGCATCGAGACGGGCCGGCTGCTGATGGCCGAGCGCGACCAGGGGCTGCCCCTGCCCACGGCGGTCCTCGCGGGCAACGACCGGTGCGCGATGGGCCTGTTGATGACCCTGACGCGGGCGGGCGTCGAGATCCCGCGCGACATGTCCGTGGTCGGCTACGACGACAGTCATCTCTCCCACCTGATGCCGATCGGCCTCACCACCGTCCGCCAGGACGCCGTCCTCATGGCCCAGCGCGCGGTCCGCTTCGCCGTGGAACGGCTGGAGAACCCCGAACTGGAGCCCCGCGACGCCGTACTGGACCCCAAGCTCGTCGTCCGGGGCAGCAGCGGCCCGGCCCCACAGGAGCCGGCCTGAGATCGAACAGCGGCGAGGCCGGCCGCGCCCCGTCGCGGCCACGGCCGACCTCGCCTGTCCATGGACGCGCCTAGGGCCTGTCGTCAAATTCCCGTCGTCGCCCGAAGGGCAGGCGGGAATTTGACGACAGGCCCTAGCGCGTGCCCTTGGCCGCGAACTCCGCGACCGCGTCGACGTTGTCCTTGGTGATGAACGCGGGCCCGGTCAGCACCGGAGCCGTGCCGCCGCCGCTGAAGTTGCCGTTGGTCTTGTACAGCCACAGCGAGTCGACCGCCAAGTAGCCCTGCAGATAGGGCTGCTGGTCGACGGCGAACTCGACCTTGCCGTCCTGGACGGCCGTGACCAGCTCCTTGTTCAGGTCGAACGTGGCGACCTTGGCCTTGCTGCCCGCGTCGGCCACCGACTGCACGGCGGTCAGCGCGAACGGAGCGCCCAGTGTCACCACCTGGTCGATGGAGGAGTCCTGCTGCAGCTTCGCGGTGATCGTCGACTTCACGGACGGCATGTCGGTGCCGTTGACGTACAGGATGTCGGTCTTGCCCTTGAACCCCTTCTTCAGACCGGCGCAGCGGGCCTCCAGCGCCACATGGCCCTGCTCCTGGATGACACAGACGGCATGTTGGGCACCGGTCTCGTTGAGCCGCTCACCGAAGGCGTTGCCGGCGATGTTCTCGTCCTGCCCGAAGTACTCGAGCATGCCGAGGTCCTTCCAGTTGTCCAGGCCCGCGTTGAAGCCGACGACCGGGATGCCGGCCGACTTGGCCTTGCCGATCACGGCCTTCATCGCGCTCGGCTTGGCCGCGGTCAGGGCGATGCCGTCGACCTTCTGGTCGATCGCGTTCTGCACCAGGTTGGCCTGGGTGCCGGCGCTCGGGTCGCTGGAGTAGACGAGCTTGATGTTGTCCTTGGCGGCGGCGGCCTCGGCTCCCTTGCGGATCAGGTCCCAGAAGGTGTCGCCGGGGGCCGCGTGCGTGATCATGGCCACGGTCATCCGGGGCGTGGTCGCCTTGCCCGCCGAAGCGTCCGCGGAGCCCTCCTCGGACTGCTTGCCTCCGGAGCCGCTGGAGCACCCCGCTGCGAACAGGCCTGCGGCCAGGGCGGCGGCGGTCAGTGTGGCGGCTCGGTGGTGTCTGCGCATGTCCCATGCACCTCGCTGTGCTGGTCGGGGCGGGTTCTCAGGTGGGGGGAGGTTCACGGGTACCGCCCGTTGGATACCGACTGGAGCGCTTCACTAGCGCGCTCTAGTGGCAGGTACTATGCGGCGGCCGACAGGTGATGTCAATGGGTTTGTCAGGACGTATCGACAAAGCCGAGGTGGGAGGGTGCGTCGCTGGGAGTGACGGGCGTGCCGTCCGGGGGTGCGCGGTCCGGGGGTGCCGTCCGGGAGTGCAGTCCGGGAGGAAAGAAGATCACCCCGCCTCGGGGGAGACGGGGTGACAGCGGCCGGCTGACTGGCTGACGGCTCAGGCAGGCCGTATCGCGCTGTGGATCGCCGCTTCCCCGGCGTAGTGGATCGACTCCTCGCGGATGACCGCCCCGGGCCCGGGGGCGTGGATCATCATCCCGTTGCCGGAGTAGATGCCGACGTGGCCGATGTGGAAGAGGACCAGGTCGCCGGGTTCGAGGTAGGTGAGGGCGATTCCCTGGCCGGCGGTCGCCTGCTCCGGTGCGGTGCGCGGGAGGGTGATGTCGGCGGCCTTCCACGCGGCCTGGGTGAGGCCGGGGCCGTCGTAGGCGTCCGGGCCCGTCGTGCCCCAGACGCAGGGTTTGCCGATCTGGGCGCGGGCGAAGGCGAGGGCTCGTACGGCTCGCGTGTCCTGTGGGGCTGTCGAGGTGAGGGGGGTGCTCCCGTCGAAGGCCTGGCCGGTGGTGGTGGGCCAGGCCGTGGTGCCGGGCAGGACGGTGGTGAGGTCGGCGGCGGACTGCGCCTGTAATGCCTGCCACTGGGCCTCGGCCGAAGGCTGGACCTGGGGTGCGGTGGCACTCCAGGTGTCGGCGGCGGGCAGGGCCTCGACGGCTGCGAGAGGCGTGCTCTGCTGGGCGGTGTACGCGGACAGCACCTCGCGGGCCCGGGCGAGCTTGCGCTGGTTCTGCTCCTTGGCCGCCCGTAGCGAGGACCGCTGCTGGGGCTCGGCCGCCGTCTCGGCGATCGGAGTGGGCAGCGCAAGGGCCGACTGGGCGCTCCCGTCGGTCTGCGTGGTCTCCTGCGGTGCCTCGGGAGCAGCCGGCAGGGCGGCGATCGGGCCGGCGGTCAGCTCCGCCAGGGGAGTCGTCCCCGTCGCCTGAGTGGATGTCAGCTCGGCGACCGGCGCGGCGGGTAGCTCCAGTGCGGCGCGGCCGGACGTCTCCGGTCCACGATCGGTGAGACCGTCCCCCGCGCGCTCCGCCGGGCGGACGCGCCGTGTCTCGGCGGGTCGCTCCGGCATCCTGTCGGCCGGGAGCGCTGCCGGAACGGTCGGACCCAGCTTCGAGCGGGCCCCGTCGAACCACTGCCGGGCGACATCGTCGAGAGCGGGGTCGCTGCGCCTGCCCTCGTCGCCCCGGGGCGCGGCGGCGGGTGTGCCTGCGGCGCGCCCCGGTCGTTCGGCTCGCTTGCGCGGTCCCGTCGCCGCGGCGCGGGTGGCGTTGAAGGTTCCCGTGTCGGACTCGGCCCGGTCGTAGAGGGAGCTGACCCGCCGGCTGACCTCCTCACGGCTCGGTGTCTCGTCCCCGACGGAGGGGGCGGCGTTGGCCGTCTGTGCGAGCAGGGCCACAGAGGTGAGGGCCGCCGACGCGAGTGCGGAATTGCGCATGCCGGGGAGGCTCAAAGCCCCCGGACGCGCGGTGCGTTCCGACGCCATGGGCGACGTACTCCTTCCGTACTCCGCCTACCGGGTTAGCGTGGGGGTCCCCCCGGCCGTTCAGGCGCTGGGGAGGGTTCGGGCGGTCGGTCCGGAAGGTGTGCCCTACGGCCCTTGCCCCGAAGGGGAGTTGGGCCGATTCACCCCAAGTTCGGTTGGGTCCCCGGCTCCAGTGGGCCCTCGCGGGAACACCGGACTCGGCGGAGGCCGCGCGTCCCGGCGGGGTTCGCCGGAGGTCGTCGTGCGGTCCGATGCGTAACCTAACCAACTTGTGAGCCTCGCGTGAAGATTGACATGTGAAATGTCCGATACGTTTTTGTGACCTTCGACGCTTGGGGTGGTGGGGAGCCCGCATTCACTTCGCTGAGCGCTGGCTTCGCCACGCCTGGTAGTGGTCCAGGACCGTCTGCTCGATCGGGCGGTAGGTGACGCCCAGTTCGTTCACGCTCCGGCTGTTGTCCACTCGGAAGCGGATGCCGAGGTGTTTGCGGATGTAGTCCTGCGTCAATCCGAAGGCCGGGCCAAGGACGCGTACCGGCCAGTGCGGGAGGGCGGTGCGTGGGAGGCGGAGGTCGCGGGGATAGCGGGTTCGGATGATGCGGGCCATCTCGTGGAAAGACGTCATGGTCCGGTCGGCGACGATGTAGCGGCCCTTCGCCTCCGGGTTCTCCGCGGCCGCGATGTGTGCGTCGGCCACCTCACGCACATCCACCGTCGTGAAGCTGAAGTCCGGGGCGCCGTAGAAGAAGTAGCCCTTGAAGAGCTCCTCCAGCAGGAACAGGCTGCCGGACTCCGAGGCCGGGGTGAGGGAAGGGCCCAGGACGAGGCCGGGGTTGACCGACACCATCCGCCAGCGGCCCTGGGCGGCCTCCGCGTCCCACGCCGCGCGTTCCGCGACCGTCTTGGCGTAGTGGTAGGGGTTGGTCTCGACCGTGCTGGTGGTGTTGAAGTACCGCTCCGACAGCACTCCGTCGTCCATGGCCAGTACGTCCGCGTAGTCCCCGAAGATCGTGCCCACGGTGGAGGTGAGGACGAGCCTGTCGACCGTGGGCGTCCGCTCGATGGCGGCCAGTACGTTGCGTGTGCCGAGCAGGGCCGGGTCGACCATGTCCCGCCGACCGTCCTTGATCTTCTCCGGCATACGGAACGGCGACGCCACATGGAACACCACCCGGCACCCGGTCATCGCCTCGTCGAAAGAACCCTGCCTCAGCAAGTCCGCCTCGAACAACGACAGTTGGCCGGGCCTCGCTTCCTGCATCTCCCGCAGCGGCCGCACCTTCGCCGCATCGGCCGTACTGCGCACAGTGGCGTGGACCCGATACCCGCGCTCCAGAAGCCGCTTGACCAGATGACTCCCGACGAACCCGCTGCCGCCGGTCACCAACACGCCTGTCGAGTCGTCCATGCCCACGCCCTCCACCCCTCCTGTCGTGCGGTCGGGGGTCACCTTATGGGGCGGCGACGGCTACCGGTGTTGTCCGGTTGCCGTCGCCGTGAGCCTCCGACCGTCACCAGCGCGGCAGCCGGAGTTCGTACTCCGGTTGGATCCGCCGCATGTAGCCGGTGTCGTCCCGGCTGCGTACCCCGGAGTCCACGTACAGCCGGTGCAGCCGGTTCAGGGCGTCGTGGTCGAGTTCCACGCCGAGGCCGGGGCCCGTCGGCACCTTGACCTCGCCGTCGCGGAACTCCAGGACACCCGGGCGGATCACGTCGTCGGCGTGGTTCCACGGATAGTGCGTGTCGCAGGAGTGGTCGAGGTTGGGGATCGCCGCGGCCACATGGGTCATGGCGGCCAGGCTGATGCCCAGGTGCGAGTTGGAGTGCATGGACAACGCCAGCCCGAACGCCTCGCAGACCGCGGCCAGTTCACGGGTACGGCGCAGGCCGCCCCAGTAGTGGTGGTCGGTGAGGAGCACCTGGATGGCGTTCTGCTCGATCGCGGGCTTCAGATGCTCCCAGGCGATCACACACATGTTGGTGCCCAGCGGCATCGGCGCGCCCTGCGCCACCGCCGCCATGCCTTCGATGCCCTTGGTCGGGTCCTCCAGGTACTCCAGGACACCGTCGAGTTCGCGGGCCACGTGCGTGGACGTCTCCACCGTCCAGGCCGTGTTGGGGTCCAGCCGCAGCGGCTGCCCGGGGAAGGCCTCCGCGAGCGCCCTGATCGCGGCGATCTCCTCGTCGGGCGGGAAGACACCGCCCTTCAGCTTGAACGACCTGAACCCGTACCGCTCCTGCATCAGCCGGGCCTGCTCCACGATGCCGGCCGGGTCCAGGGCCTCGCCCCAGTCGTCACCCACGGCGGCGCGGCCGTCGAGGGCCGGGTGCTCGGCCCACTTGTAGAAGAGGTACGCGGCGAACGGCACCCAGTCCCGGACCGTGCCGCCGAGCAGGTCGCTCACCGGACGGCCCAGCAGCTTGCCCTGCGCGTCGAGGCAGGCCACCTCCACCGCGGAGGTGGTCCAGCCGCGCTCGTGGGAGCTGGGCACGGTCGGCAGCAGGGCCGCGTCGATCGCGGCCGAGACGGCCGTGGTGTCGAAGACGTCCATGCCGACGACGACCTTGGCGGCGGCCTCAAGCCGTTCCAGGCGGGCGACCCCGCCGGGGGACTCGCCGAGCCCCACCGTGCCGTCCTCCAGGACGAGTTGGAGGATGATGCGCAGAGCGAGCGGCTCGTGCACGCCGTTGGAGTTGAGCAGCGGCGGATCGCGGAAGGCGATCGGGGTGACGATCAGTTCCCTGATCCGGGTCGGGGCGCTCATGCGGTGACCACCTCCAGGCCGTGGTCGATCAGCTTCGAGAGCCGCGCGATGTGTTCCGGTGCCGGATCGACCAGGGGTGCTCGTACGCCTCCCACGTCCAGGCCACGCAGGGTCACTCCCGCCTTGACCAGCGCCACGGCGTACCCCGGTACCTCGTCGCGGAGCTGGACGAGGGGGCCGTAGAACTCGTCCAGGAGCCTGCTGACCGTCACCTCGTCGCCATCGGCCAGCGCCCGGTGGAAAGCCAGCGCGATCTCCGGGGCGAAGGCGAACACGGCCGAGGAGTAGAGGTCGACGCCGATGCCGCGATAGGCGGGCGCGGTCATCTCGGCGGTGGGCAGACCGTTGAAGAACTGGAAGTCCGCGCCGCGGGGTACGGCGCGTACGGCCCGGACGATGCGGTGCATCCGCTCGATGTCGCCGATGCCGTCCTTGAGTCCGACGACCTTGGGCAGGGCGGCGATCTCGGCCGCCGTGGTCGCGGTGAGGCGGGCGGTGCCGCGCTGGTAGAAGATCACCGGCAGGTCGGCCGCGGCGGTGACCTCCTCGACGTACCGCACCAGGCCCTGCTGTGGCGCCGTCACCAGGTACGGCGGCAGCAGCAGGATGCCGTCGGCGCCGGCGCGTGCGACGCGGGCGGCCTGGTCGCGGGCGACCGGGGGCGGGCCGCCCGCCGCCGCGAGGACCGGGACGCGTCCGGCGGTCGTCTCGACGGCGACCCGCGTGGCCCGTTCGATCTCGTCGGGCGTCAGCGCGTGGAACTCGCCGGTGCCGCAGGCGACGAACACGCCGCCGGCGCCGGCCGCGACGCCGCTGTCGATGTGCCGGGCGAGTCGTTCCTCGTCCAGTGACCCGTCCGCGGCGAACGGCGTCACCGGGAAGAACAGCACTCCGTGGAACTTCATGTCTCCCTCAAACGTGGGGGGTTGGTTCAGCCCTTGGTGGCCCCGGCGGCGATGCCGGTGACCAGCGAGCGCTGGAGGAGCAGATAGACGATCAGGCTGGGGATCAGGGCGATGACCGCACCGGCCAGCACCACCCCGGAGCCGACCTCGGGGTCGGTGCGCAGGATGGACAGGGCGACGGTGACCGTGTAGTCGGTGGGGTCCTTGGCGGCGATCAGGGGCAGCAGGTACTGGTCCCAGATCATGATGAAGCCGAGCACCCCGGCCACGCCGAGCGCGGGCTTGCACAGCGGCAGGATGACCTGCCACAGCATCCTCAGCTCACCGACGCCGTCGAGGCGTGCGGCCTCCTCGATCTCGGCGGGGATGTCCCGCATGAACTCGGTCAGCATCATCACCGAGAACCCCCAGGCGCCCAGTGGCAGGATGATGCCCCAGACGGTGCCCTTGAGGTCCAGGTGGACCACGGGGACATCGCCGAGGACCAGCGACAGCGGGATCGCGATGACCTCCTCGGGAAGCATCAGCGTCATCATGAACAGCAGCATGATCAGCGCCCGGCCGCGGAACCGGTGCCGGGCCAGGGCGTACGCGGCGAGCGTGCACACCACCAGCTGGAGCAGCAGCCCGCCGCCCGCGATGACCAGCGAGTTGCCCAGGTAGTCCCAGATGCCGCGCTCGCCCGCCACCTTGAAGTTCAGCAGCGTGCTGTCGTGCGGCAGGAACGACAGCGAGGAGCCGCTGGGGTTGGGGGTGAGGGCGCCCGAGAAGATCGTCAGGAACGGCGCCGCGAAGATGCCGAGGGCGAGCGCGCAGAGCAGGATCCGGAAGGTCAGGGCGAGACCGGGCCGGTCGCTCCAGCCGAGGGCGGTGTCGAAGCGGGCCGGGGTGGTCCGCCGCGCCTCGGCGGCCAGGCTCTTCGCATCCGGCACCGGCGTCCGGACGGGCTCGATGGCGGGGGCGCTCATCGCACGTCTCCCCTCTTGCGGAGGTAGTTGACCGTGACGGTGAGCAGCAGCGTCACGCAGAGCAGCACGACCGAGGCCGCGGAGGCGCCGCCGATGTCGTTGCGGGTGAAGCCCAGGGTGTAGGCGCGGGTCATCCAGACCTCGGTGGACCCCGCGGGGCCGCCGCCGGTGAGGACGTAGACCTCGGTGAACACGCGCAGTCCGCGGATCGTGGCGAGCGTGAGCACGATCATGAGCGCCGGCCGGATCGCGGGCAGCGTGACGTGGCGGAGCCGCTGCCAGAGGGAGACGCCGTCCATGGCCGCCGCCTCGTACAGCGAGCGGTCGACGCCCGCGAGACCGGCGAGGAGGATCACCATGTTGTACGGCGCCCAGATCCATATGCCCATGGCCATCGTCGAGTAGAGCGCGATGTCCGGGTTGTCGAGGAACTGGACGGGCCCGAGCCCGAGGAGGTGCAGGCCGCTGTTGAGGAGGCCGTCGGAGGTCGGGTAGTACATCAGCCGCCACAGCTCACCAACGACCGCGGTCGCGGTGACCGCGGGCAGGAACACGGCGGTTCGGATGATCTTCAGTGAGCGGGCCTGGCCCTCCAGCAGCAGGGCGAGGACGAAGCCGAGCAGGATGGCGCCGACCGACTGGCCGATGCCGAGGACCAGGGTGTGCCCGATGGCGTCCTGGAAGCGGTGGTCGGTCAGGACCCGGGTGTAGTTGTCGAGGCCGATCCACTGGTCGCCGAGGAAGGGCCGTACGTCGAAGAAGCTGAGCCAGATGCCCTTGGCCATCGGCCAGAACTTGAAGACGAGGGCGAGCAGCAGACCCGGCGCCAGGAAGAGCCAGGGGACGACGGCCTTCTTGTTGAGGACGCCGGAGACTCTGCGCGCCGCGGGGGTGGTCACGGTAGCGGTCATTTCAACAGGTCCTGGTCCTTGAGGTCGCCGGCGAGGGTCTCGTTGAGCTCCCCCAGCTGGGAGCGGACGTCACCGCCGCAGTACGTGAAGATCGCGTTGAGGCTGTCGGCGGTGTCCTGCTTGATCGGCGCGAAGTCCGGCGCGTTCGGGAACTGCTGGGAGGAGTCCTCGTACGCCTTCTGTACGACGCTCCAGCGGGCGTCGTCCCGGACTTTCGCCGCGTCCAGCGTGGAGTTCACGGGGATGCGGACGACGGGCTGGTGCTTGCCGGTCATGGCGAGCCGCTGGCCCTCGGGGGAGACCAGGAAGGCGGCGAGCGCCTGCTCCTGCTGCGCCTTGCCCGTCCTGGCGCCGAAGTAGATGTTCTCGCCGTCGGCCAGCACATCGCCGCCGGCCGGGCCCGCGGGCGCCGGGACGACCTCGTACTTGTCCTTGCCGGGCGTGGTGTCGAAAGTGGCGATGTTGTACGGGCCGGTCATGTACATCCCGGCGTTGCCGTCCTGGAAGTTGGTCGCCGTCGAGGTGACGGCGGTCAGGGCGCCCGGCTGGGTGACACCGTTGTCACCGCAGAAGAGGTTGTCCTTCATCCAGGTCACGGTGTTCACTGCTGCCGCCGAGTCCATGGCGGGCCGGTAGGTGCCCTTGCCGTCCGGCTCGATGATCTTTGCCCCGCCCTGCCACAGGAAGCTCGCGCCCCACCAGGCGGCATAGCCGTTCTGGGCGCTGCCCGGCACGACCATGCCGTAGGTGTCGGCCTTGCCGTCGCCGTCCGGGTCCTCGGTGGCGAAGGCCTTGGCGACGGAGAGCATCTCCTGCCAGGTCGTCGGTGCCTTGAGGCCGAGCTTGTGCAGCCAGTCCTTGCGGATCATCAGGGTCTGGGCCTGACGGGAGTACGGGATGCCGTAGTGCTTGCCGTCGACGCCCACCGTGGACGACCAGGTCTTGTCGGTGATCTGGTCGTGGCCCGCGATCGAGGCGGGGTCGATCGGCTTGAGCAGGCCCTGGCCCTGGTAGCTGCCCATCAGTGCCGTGTCGTTGATCATGACGTCCGGGAGGTCCTTGGTGGATGCCCGGCTCTGGAGCTGCTGGTCGAAGTTGATGACCGGCTGGTAGTCGATCTTGATACCGGTCTTCTTGGTGAACGCGGCGAAGACCCGCTCGTAGGTGGCGGCGGGGTCCGGGTTGCTCCGGGTCCACACCTCCAGCGTGTTCGGGTCGTCGCTGCCCGCACTGCCGGAACCGGAGCCGCACGCGGCCGTTCCGAACGCGAGCGCCGCGGCGACGAGCAGGGCGGCCGGGCGGCGACTTCGTCGGCGATCCCGCATGGGCACACTCCGTGGCTCTGTGGAGTTCATGTATGTGAACTCGCTTCATGCATCTAAATGATCGGCCAAGCTACGAATCATTTCGGCCGTATGTCAAGACATGGCGGCGAGATTTCACCGGCCCTATAGGGGTAGGCGCCCGTGGGTGGGTAGGCGTCGGTGGAGCGGGTCTGTGGGCGGGTTCGCGTCACCCCCGGAAAACCAGCCATGGTGCGTTGTGTGCGACTCGGGGAGGTCGCACGGGCGTGCGACCAGTCGAACGGTGTGAGTAAGGGGTTCCGTCGCGGGGGCGGGCGCATCCGGTGCTCCGTCGTGGCACCCCCTGTGCGGGAACTGTGAACCAGCTGGCCGGGGCGCGCAGGCGCGATGTGTGGATGTCGGGAGGGCGCCTTCACCAAACCCCCTCCCGGGCTGGCCTGAAGGCGCCTTGTTCGGTCAACTTCCCACACACCAAGGTGGGTTGAGCACTTGAGCATCAGGAGTCACAAGCGCGCTGCTTGAGCCGTGCGGTCGATCGCCCACGGTGATGACGGGGGAAAACTGGTGCGGTGCACGTGACCACGTCGCCCTTGTGGGTGGCGTCTTCGTGCCCCGGGTCGGGAATGCCTACCTCTGCCATCTCTTGGTGCCTTTGTCCGGTACCCGAGACAGGGAGTAGGAGGGGGAATGCCGATGAGCGCGGTCAGCGCCGCCAAGCCGACGTATCCCGGCGTCTACGTCGAAGAACTTCCCAGCAGCACCCGCACGATCTCGACCCTGACCACGTCCGTGACGGCCTTTGTGGGCCACACCCGACGGGGTCCGCTCAATGAGCCGGTACGCGTCACCAGCTTCGCGGAGTTCGAGCGCCGCTTCGGCGGCCTGAGCGCGCAGAGCGCCGTCGGCTACGCGGTCCACCAGTTCTTCGGCAACGGCGGCACCGTCGCGGTGATCGTCCGTGTCGCCAAGGCCGGCAGTGGCAAGGCCGCCTGCGTCACCCTCAAGTCCACCGAGGGCCACAGCGAGGGCCCGGTCCTCGAAGTGCACGCCAAGGAGCCCGGCCTCTGGGGCAACGGCCTGCGGGTCGCCGTCGACCACGACACGACGTGCCCCGCCGAAACCTTCAACCTGCGTGTGTACGACGCCAAGGGCGACGCTCGCGAGAGCTTCACCGGCCTGTCCATGGACCCCTCGCACGGCCGCTACGCGCAGACCGTGATCAACGCGGGCTCGAAGCTGATCCGCGTCGAGGTCGTCGGCGAGGGCCGCCCCGACCCGTCCGGCACCGTCTCCAAGCCGTTCGGCGACGAACTGCCCAACCTGGCCGTCGACCTGACCGTCAAGATCGGTGAGGTGGAGCGCGAGTTCACGCTCTACGACCCCGACTGCGACGGCGAAGCCCCGTGCAGCGTCGCCGAGTTGGCGCTGCTCCTGGAGCGCAAGCTGCGCGCCCTGCCCGACGCGCCCGGCAAGCACGCCTTCGCGGGCGCCGAGGTCACCGCCTTCGGCCGCCGTATCCAGGTCGTCGCCGGCTCCACCGACCCCGAGGACGTCGTCCGCTTCCTCGGCGAGTGCGCCAACGACCTCGGCCTGGAGGCCTCCGTCAACCCGCCGGTCTTCCCGCTGGAGGGCGGCGAGGACGGCGCGGCACCCGGCCCGCGCGACCTCATCGGCTCCGAGGGCGACAAGAGCGGCATCCAGGCGCTGCGCGGCGTCGCCGACGTCAACCTGCTGGCGCTGCCCGAGCTCGCGGCGTACGAGAACACCGAGGACGCGCTCACGGTCATCTCCGCAGCCCAGCGGCTGTGCGCGGAGCGGCGGATCTTCCTGCTGGTCGACGCGCCGAGCACCTGGGTCAGCGTCGACTCCGCACGCGCCGGGCTCGCCGCCTTCGACGCCGTGCGCGGCAACCATGCCGGCCTGTACTTCCCGCACCTGCAGCTCACCGACCCGCTCACCGGCCGGCTGCGCTCCTTCCCGCCGTCCGGCGCGGTCGCCGGCGTCATCGCGCGCACCGACTCCGAGCGCGGCGTGTGGAAGGCACCGGCCGGCACCGAGGCGCGGCTCGCGGGCGTGCACTCGCTCACGGTCAACCTCACCGACCGCGAGACCGGTCTGCTCAACCCGCTCGGCGTCAACTGCCTGCGCACCTTCCCGGTGACCGGCCCGGTGGTGTGGGGCGCGCGCACGCTGGAGGGCTCGGACGCGCTCGACAGCGAGTGGAAGTACGTGCCGGTGCGGCGGCTCGCGCTGCACGTGGAGGAGAGCCTCCAACGCGGCCTGCAGTGGGTCGTGTTCGAGCCCAACGACGAGAACCTGTGGCAGCAGATCCGGCTCGCCGCCTCCTCGTATCTGCACACCCTTTTCCGCCAGGGCGCCTTCAAGGGCGGCACCCCGCGCGAGGCGTACTTCGTCAAGTGCGACAGCGACACGACGACCGCCGAGGACATCGAGAACGGCATCGTCAACGTCCTCGTCGGCATCGCACCGGTCCGGCCGGCGGAGTTCGTGATCGTCAAAATCCAGCAGACGTCCGGGCAGTTCGCGCTCTAGGCGCGGGGAATCGTGGAGAACTGAAGGAATCCGATGGCTGAGTTCACGGTCAACGCGCATCGCTTCGACCCGTACAAGAACTTCAAGTTCCTGGTCCTGTGGGACGGTCGTACGGTCGCCGGCATCAGCAAGATCAGTCCCCTGAAGCGGACGACGGAAGTCGTCAAGCACCGGCACGGAGGCGACCCGTCGTCTCCGCGCAAGTCGCCGGGCCGCTCCGAGTTCGAGGGCATCACCCTGGAGCGCGGGGTCACCCACGACCCCGAGTTCGACCGCTGGGCCAACAAGGTCTGGCAGGTCGGCGCGGGCCTCGGCTCCGAGGTGTCCCTCGCCGACTTCCGCAAGGACATAGTCATCCAGGTCCTCAACGAGGCCGGCCAGGTCGCTGTCTCGCACAAGCTGTACCGGACCTGGCCCAGCGAGTACCAGGTCCTCGGCGAGCTGGACGCCAACGCCAACGCGGTGGCCATCCAGTCGCTGAAGCTCGAGTGCGAGGGCTGGGAGCGGGACTACGAGGTGCCCGAGCCGGAGGAGCCGTCGTTCCTCAACCCCGCCTGAAATAGGGCCAGTTGAGGAAGCGGGGGGAGAACATGGCGATCACCGGGGCGGCCGAGCTGCTGGCCACCTGGGAGGCGGGCCTCGCCGAGGCACCGAACGGGCGCGCCCTGCTGCTGCACCGCACGGCCCGCCCGGACGTCGACGCCGCGAGCCTGCCGGTGCTGCCGGTGGGGGAGCGCGAGGCGGACCTGTTCGCGCTGCGCCGCGCCCTGTTCGGGGAGCGGATGCAGGTGCGGCTGGCGTGCTCGGCGTGCGGGGAGGACATGGAGTTCGACCTGGACGCCGGGGAGTTCGCCCGGTCGTTGGACGGGCGGGGCGGTTCGGCGGACGGGCTGGGCGGCTCGGTGGACGGGGGCACCTCGTCCGCCGGGTCCGTCGTGCGGGTGCGGCAGGACGGCTGGGACGTCGAGTTCCGGCTGCCCGGGGTCGCCGACCTGACGGCGGCGGCCCGGGCGGCCGACCCGCGCACGGCCCTGCTCGCCCGGTGCCTGGTCTCGGCGGTGCGCGACGGGGCGGCCGTGGCCGCCGGGGACCTGCCGGTCCCGGTCCAGCGCCGGATCGCCGAGGCCGTCGAGGCCGCCGACCCCGGGGCCGACGTGACGCTCAACATCGCCTGCCCCGAGTGCGGCGAGGCCACCCGGGCCGAACTCGACATCGCCTCCTACCTGTGGACCGAACTGGACGCCTGGGCCCGGGACCTGCTGCTCGACGTCCATCTGCTCGCCACCTCCTACGGCTGGAGCGAGCCGGAGATCCTGGCGCTCAGCCCGCTGCGGCGCCGTTACTACCTGGAGCTGTGTGCGGATGTCTGACGCCGAAGGGGCGCCGGTTCCCGACTTCCTCGACCGGCTGATCGCCCGGCATGCTCCGGCCGCCGCCGCCGCCGGTCCGAGTGCGGGTGTGGTGCGAGTACGGCCCCGGCTGCCGGGCCCGTTCGAGCGGGTGGAGGCGGTCCGCGGCGCGCCGGAGCCGGATGACGGATCCGAGCTGCTGTGGCCCTCCGCCCCACCGTCCGCCGTACGGCAGGCGGAGGTGCCGCGCCCTGCGACGCCCGCCGCCCGGCTGCACACGGAACGGGAGCGGACCGTCGTACGCACCGAACGCGATCCGGTCGACCCGGCACCGCAGCCCGTCCCGAGGCCCCTGCCTGAGACGCCGCTGCTGCGCCCCGTCGCGTCGATCGCGCCGGGCCCGAGGCCGGCCCCTGACGCCGCGCGCCACGCGACGGGACGGGAACGCTCGGACCGGGACGCCCCCCAGAACGCGGCGTCCGTGCCCATCCCCCCGGGCACGGACGCCGTATCCGCCGCCGCGTCCACGCCGCTGCGGCCCAGCGCCGCGGACACCGCGGCGGCACGGGACGCCGTACGGCAGGCCGCCGCGCGGCGGCCCTCGAAGGCGCCCGAGCAGGTGGTGCAGGTGCAGATCGGGCGGCTGGAGGTGACGGCCGGGCCGTCACCGTCCGGCGGCGCCCGGCAGCGTACGTCGTCGAGGGAGCGGCCGGGCGCGACCTTGAGCCTGGCCGACTATCTGGCGCGAGGGCGGGAGTGACATGACGGATCGAGGAACCGAGGAACCGACTTCATGAGCAACGCACTCGCCATCGCCCATGTCACCCAGGCCCTCGCCCTGCTGCTCGCGTCCAACGTGGGCCCGGAGTTCGACGAGGCCGTGAAGGTGGAGCCGCACAAGCCGCCGACGGAGCCGCCGGACTACCCCACCCTCAACGTGTTCCTCTACCAGGTCACGCCCAACACGTCGATGCGCAACAACGACCTGCCGACCCGGGCCTCCGACGGCACGCTGGTGAAGCGGCCGGCCGCCGCGCTGGACCTGCACTACCTCATCAGTGCCTACGGCGACGAGACGACCCTGGTCGGGCAGCGGCTCATCGGCTCCGTGGTGCGAACCCTGCACGAGATACCGATCCTGCCGAAGGACGTCATCGAAGAGACCGGTCAACTGCCGCACCTGGCGGGCAGCGATCTCGCGGAGGCGGCGCAACGGGTGCGGTTCACGCCCACCGTGATGGACATCGACGAGACGTCGAAGCTGTGGGGGATGCTTCACCAGACGCCGTACGCCCTGTCGGTGGTCTACCAGGCGGCCCTCGTCTTCATCGAGGGCCGCGAGACGCCGGTGCCGGCGAAGCCGGTGGAGCGGCTCACGGCGCGCGTGCTGCCGTTCGGGGCACCCGGGGCACCGGTGCCGCCGGGCAGCCGGGCGGAGGCGTCGCGGGACAGTGAGAGCGGTGCGCCGACTCCCGAGCCCGTTCCCGCGGAGAGCGGGACTTCGGGAGAAGCACACGTCCCAAAGGCGCGTGAGAAGGCGCCCGCCAAGTCGGTCGCGAAGGTACCTGCGAAGGCCGTGGCCAAGGCGCCCGCGAAATCCGCGGCCAAGGCGCCCGCGAAGGCTTCGGCCAAGGCACCTGCCCGCGCCCGAAAGGACGTGCAGCCCAGCAAGGCGGCGCAGACGGCCAAGCCCGCGCGTGGCGCGGCCAAGAGCACGGGTGCCGCGCCTTCTTCGGACTCCTCGTCGGAATCGTCGCCGGGCTCTTCTTCGGCGGGGGGCTCCGAGGGCGTGGAGAGCTGAGTCGGCATGGGGACAACGGGGGCAGGCGAGGACATGGGGACACATCGGACGGGCATGGCGGGCGCACCGGGCGGCAGCCCGACGCTGACCGCGGAGATCCGGCGCGTCCTGGCCCGTGTCGACGCCCACGCGGCGCGCGCGGCCGGACCCGGCACGGCCGAAACGGGCACGGCATCGAAGTCCGATGACGGCACCCGCCGTCGTGACACAGCCGTCGATCACGTACAGGACCCGGCGGCCCCCACGACCGCGCCCCTCGACACGCTCGTCACCTGCTTCGGTCTCACGGCCTTCGAACGCGACCTCGTACTCCTGACCGCCGCCTATGAACTGGACGCCACGACCGCCGCGCGTTGCGCCGCCGCGAGCGGTGACCCGGAGCGGGCGTACCCCACCTTCTCGCTCGCCCTGGCCGCCCTCGCCGAACCGCACTGGAGCGCCCTGACCCCGGTGGCACCGCTGCGGCGCTGGCGCATCGTCGAGCTGGACGACGCGTCGCGCCTGACGCTGTCCCGGCTGCGGCTCGACGAACGCATCCTGCACTTCCTGCTCGGCTCGCCCTACCTGGACGCCCGGCTGCACGGCCAGCTGCGCCGCACTCCGGTGCCCGACGAACTGCCGCCGTCGTACGACCTCGCCGCGAGCCGGGTCGCCGCCGGCTGGACCACCGCCGCGCGCCCGGATGCGCCGCTGCTCGTCGAGGTGGTCGGCGGCGATCTGCCGAGCCGGGCCGAGATCGCCGCCGCGGCGGCCGCGCGGTCCGGGCTCGGGCTGTACGCGATGAGCGCCGAGGACATCCCCACGGACGCGGCGGAGCGCGACCGGCTCGCCCGTCTGTGGCAGCGCGAGGCGATCCTGCTGCCCGCCGCGCTGCTCGTGGAGGTCGGCGAGCTGGACCGCGACCAGCACGCGGCCACCGACGCGTTCCTGACCGGGGCTGCTGTGCCCGTCGTCGTGTCGAGCGGCGATCCCCGGCACTCGGACCGACCGCACGGCGAGCGGGTGACCGTGCCGCGCCTGGACGACGAGGAGCAACTCGGCCTGTGGGTC
The DNA here is from genome assembly GCF_052068475.1 of Streptomyces sp. SD31. Lineage (NCBI taxonomy): Bacteria > Bacillati > Actinomycetota > Actinomycetes > Kitasatosporales > Streptomycetaceae > Streptomyces > Streptomyces sp. SD31. The sequence goes on from NZ_JBQHCX010000007.1 coordinate 154,526, forward strand.
AGCGCGTTCCGGGACGTCGCCGACATCGGCGAGGGCGAACTGCGATCGCTGGTCGCACAGTTCGAACTGCCGCCGCACGTCGTACGGTCCGCCGCTGCCGCCGTACGCCGTGATCTGCCCGGCGAGGACGAACTCGACGCCGCTGGGCTCGCCTGGCGGGCCGGGCTGAACGAAGCCCGGATCGGGATGGATGAACTGGGCCGCCGTATCGAGCCCGAGGCGGGCTGGGGCGATCTCGTCCTGCACGACCGGCAGACGAGCGTGTTGCGGGAGATCGTCGCGCATGTGCGGCAGCGGGCCACCGTCCACCAGGAGTGGGGATTCGCTGCGACGCTGCGGCGCGGTCTCGGCGTCACCGCCCTGTTCGCCGGCGGGTCCGGCACGGGTAAGACCCTGGCCGCCGAGGTCATGGCCAAGGAGCTGGGCCTGGATCTCTTCATCATCGACTTGTCGCAGGTGGTCAGCAAGTACATCGGCGAGACGGAGAAGAACCTTCGCAAGGTCTTCGACGCCGCAGAACGAGGCGGCGCGCTCCTGCTCTTCGACGAGGCCGACGCGCTCTTCGGCAAGCGCAGCGAGGTGAAGGACAGCCACGACCGGTACGCCAACCTCGAAGTGAGCTACCTGCTGATGCGGATGGAGGCCTACCGGGGTCTCGCCATCCTCACCACCAACATGAAGAAGGCCCTGGACACGGCCTTCATGCGTCGCATTCGCTTCGTCGTCGACTTCCCCTTCCCGGCGGAGCACGAGCGGGCGGAGATCTGGCGCCGGGTACTGCCCCCGCAGACCCCGACGAAGGGCATCGATCCGGAACTCCTCGCCCAACTCACCGTCGCGGGCGGCTCGATCCGCAACATCGCCCTGTCCGGCGCGTTCCTCGCCGCGGAGGAGGGCGACCGGCTGCAGATGCGGCACATGCTCGCCGCGGCCCGCACCGAATATCTCAAGCTGGAACGCTCCTTGACACCGGGGGAGGTCCGCGGATGGGTGTGAACAGGCCACATCGGCAGAGCGCGGCCGGTCGTCCCGAGCCGCGCGAGATCCGCGTCGACATCGGCGAGCTGGTCCTGGACGGCTTCGGCCCGTCCGTGGACCCGCGACGCGTATCGGCGTCGTTCGAGCGGGAGTTGACCCGTCTCGTACGGGAACACGGCGTGCCGCTGGCCGCGGACGGCGCCGTGTCGGTGGACGGGGTGTCGGGACTGCCCCCGATGCCCGCCGGGTTGTCCGCGCGCCGTCTCGGCCAGGAGCTGGCCCGCGCGGTGCACGCGGGGCTTTCAGGCCGTGGGGAGGTGACGCGATGACGTCCTCCGCCGCTCAGGACTCCCAGTCGGCCGACCAGGCCGCCGCAGAGCGCCGCCGCAAACGCAAGGAGCGCGCGGCGAAGAACCGCGCACCCGAGCCGAAGAACATCGTCAGCGGGGCCGGGCAGCCGCTGGACGCCGGTGTGCGCCGGGAGCTGGAGGAGCAGCTCGGCCACGATTTGGGCTCCGTACGCCTGCACACCGACCGCGACGCGAATGCCCTCACCGGCATGCTGGGTGCGGACGCGGTGGCGGTGGGCCAAAACATCTTCTTCGGCGAGGGCCAGTACCAGCCGGGCACGGAGCAGGGCCGCGCTCTGCTCGCGCACGAGCTGCTGCACACGATCCAACACCCCTTCGCCAGCGGCTCCTTGGCGGCGGGCCGCGACCTGGGCCAGGTCAGCGCGCCGCACGAGGCAGCCGAGCGCGCCGCCGAGGACACCGCCCAGGCCGTGGCGCGCGGCGACCAGGCACCCGAGGTCGCCCCGGAGGCGAACACTCCCGCGTGGATGCGCTACACCACCGTCCACGCCGACCGCAATCGGCTGGAGCATCTCGACCCCGCCACGTTGGTCGACCGCCTGGCCAACACGGTCATCCGGTCGCTCCGCACCGACCCGACGGACAGCGCGCAGCGCGTGCGCGCCTCCCTGGCTCCGCTCTCGGAGGAGCTTCAGGAGCGCGTACTGGATCGCCTGGAGCACCGGCTGCTCACCTCCGAGCACGACTTCGTGGTGGACCTGGTCACGGAGATCGACGAGGACGGCCAGGCGGAGAGCGAGGCCACCGCCCGACAGCGCGGCCTCCTCGCTCCGGAGGTCGAGGAGGACACCGCCGAGGACGTACACGCGGAGCGGGAGAAGGAGCAGGAGGCCGCCCAGGAGGAGCAGCGGCGCACCGAGCGGACGGGACCCGCTCCCGGCCCGGAGAAGCAGGACGTAGAAGGGGACACGGCCTCCGCCGAGGGCAGTACGCCGGAGAACGCGGTCAGCACCGTCCCGCAGGGCGGCACTCCGGGCGCGGACGCCGGGAAGGCGGAGGACGAGAAGGAGTCCGACCCGCGGACGGGTGGGGACGCCTCCAGCCCCAAGGGGGATGGCGAGCAGCCCACTTCGCCCGCCGCGCAGTCGGAGCAGAAGCCGGGGCAGCAGGATGCCGGGGCCGGCGGGAAGGCTGCCGGGCAGCCGGGCGGGAAGCAGGGCGAGAAGTCCGGCGCGGAGAAGAGCGGACAGCAGGGGCAGCAGCAGGACAAGGGGGACAAGGGGAAGCAGGGCGGCGGGAAGGACGGCGACCGGGCCGGCGCGAAGCAGGCCGAGGAGAAGGCCAAGAAGGAAGCCGGCCAGGAGGAGGCGGCGGGCCCGCGCACGGACGCCGAGGACGAGGCCGCCGCCAAGGCCCGCGAGAGCGCCGCCGCGGCCGAGGCGGCCAAGCAGGACGAGCCGGGTCGCGACGAGGGCACCGCCGAGGTCGCGGGCAGGGACGACGGGTTCCCAGGCCGCGCCAGCACGCTGGACGGGGCCCGCGCCCAGGACCAGGAAGGCGAGGAGGAGCGGGAGTCCACCGTCCAGGGCGGGGACTCCGAGGTGGAGGTCGGCGGCGGGGAGGAGAGTGCCTGGGACATCAAACTCAGGCCGGAGGACTTCCTTCCCGAGCAGGACCTCGACGGGTCGAACGTTCCGACCTCCGAGCAGATCGACGAGTCCGCCGGAAACTCCGCCCCGCCCACCCCCTCCTTCTCTGCCCCGCCGCCGACCAGGGCCGACAAGGTGCACGCCCAGCGTGAGCAGGAGGACGAGGAGGACGCCGAGCGCGAGGCGGCAGCGGAGAAGGACGACCCGGGCACCGACGACTCCCCGCCCGTGCCGGGCGCCGAGGAGGAGGTGGCGGAGCAGGGCCGCCGTACGGAGAGCGAGCTCGATCCCGAGGAGAAGAACGAGCCGAAGCCCGCCCCGGGCGTGGCCTCCAAGGACCCCAAACAGGGCGATGACCCCAAGGCCGGCCCGGTCGCCGCCGAAGCCAACGTTCAGGAGGCCAAGGACCGTTCGAAGGAGACGGGCGGCGATACGGCCGAGCAGGCCGCCAAGGAGGAGAAGGGGACACCCGCCGCGGGCGGCCCCGGCGACAAGTCCTCGGGTGGCGGCGAGAAGGGTTCCGCGCAGGCCCGCTCCGACACCTCGGCCACCGCGTCCCCGTCGGACACGGCCCAGAAGGGGGCCGAGGGGGACAAGGCGGCTTCCGACGGGGGCGCCACGGGGGCTGCGAAGGCCGAGGAGTCCCCTGGCCCGCAGGAGTCCAAGGGGCCCAAGGACCAGGGCGGGAGCGGCACTTCGGAGGGTTCCGCGTCCGGCGACGGGACGACCGACTCCGACAGTTCGGCCGGTACCGGCACGACACCGTCGTCCGGTTCGACATCCAGCCAGCCGTCGGGCGGCGACAACTCCGCCGCAGACACCGGGAGTTCAGGCTCACGTACGGAGTCTCGCTCGTCCTCCCGCACGGAGAAGCCGAGCCCGCGAGCCCAGGAGCCGCGGACGGAGAAGCCAAAGGAGCAGGCACCGCAGCAGGAGAGCAAGGCCGACTCCAGTGTCGGGGACGACTCCGGCTCCCGGGCCGCCCCCGCGCCGACCCGCGGCGGTGGCGGCGGTGGCGGCGCCCCGAAGGGCGGTTCCACGGGTGGGGGCAAGGCCTCCGCGGCCAAGACGAAGAAGGCGGCCAAGGCGGCGCCGGACCTCTCCGGTGGCTCCCCCGAGGAGGGCCTCTCCGCCGCGTCGAACCTCAAGCCGCACCAGGCCTTGGAGGCGATGGACAGCGTCGGCGGCGCGGTGGACAAGGACGTCGGCAAGGAACACAAGCAACTGGCGTCCAAGCCGCCCGCCATGGACCGCCCCTCCGGCGCTCCGAAGACCCTGCACGGCAAGCCGGACGCCGAGGAAGCGGCGCAGTACAACGAGGACAAGGCCGAGCGCGCCGAGGACGCCAAGGGCGAGAAGGCCGAGGTCAAAGGCGAGAAGAAGCCGGAAGGCAAGATCGAAGCCGAGGAGATGGAGGAGCCCGACTTCTTCGACCAGGTCGGGATGATGGTGGGCTACGCCATCGGCGGGATCGGCGACTGGCTCGGCTTCGATGTGACGGCGGAGGACCTGGCCGCGCAGTTCGCCGGGATGCCCACCAAGGACGAGGCCATGAAGGAGGCGCAGAACGGCACCGCGCCGGGCGTCGACATGCAGGGCCAGGCCGACGACAAGGCCACGGAGCAGGGCGGCAACACCGACGACAAGAGCCAGGAGGCCGCCGAGACCGGCGCCGACGACGCCGGTCGGAAGATGGGCGAGGACCAGATCTACCCGGACGCGCCGAAGGAACGGCTCGAAGGGAAGGTACCGGCCGAGCAGGGCGGCAAGTCGCGTGTCGGTGGCGGCGGCGCGAGTACCGGTGCCGTACCGCCCGAGGCGGCCTCGGAAGTGGCCGAGCATGAGCGCAAGCCGCAGTTCAAGAAGGCTCTCAGCGACGGCCGTCAGGACATGGGCAAGGGCCGGGAGAAGAAGACCCAGGACACCCGTACGTCCCAGGAGAAGCACAAGCGGCAGGTCGACAAGGAAGTCCAGTCCAATACCAAGGAACAGACGGGCAAGCGCGAGGGCGTCCTGACGGACGTGGACAAGCAGCGCTCCGACTGGACGGCGGAGCAGGACGACGAGCTGAAGAAGCTCGGCACGAAGAAGTCCGACCGTGAGAAGAAGATCCGCGACGACGTCAAGAAGGAAGAGGAAGACACCGACAAGGACGTCGACAAGCAGAAGGAGACCAGCGACAAGGAGGTCAAGGACAAGGGCGACAAGGCCGAGGAGGACGCGGAGAAGAAGAAGGACGAGAACGTCAACGACTCCAAGGGCTGGCTGTCCAAGACGCTCGAATGGATCAAAGAGAAGTTCATCGAGCTGCGGGACAAGGTCGTCCAGATCATCAAGGACGCCCGTGAAGCGATCGTCGAGGCGCTGAAGAACTTCAAGGAGACGGTCGAGGGCTGGATCAACGCGGCCCGCGAGGGCATCGTCGAGATGATCAAGCAGTTCATCGAGGACCTGATCGAGTTCGTCGTGTCCTTGGTCGAAACGATCATCGAAATCGGCCGCCGCATCCGCAAGTTCATCACGGATCTCATCAACGCGGCGCTCGCGTTCGTCACCCAGCTCGCCGCGGCGCTGAAGCAGATCATGAAGGATCTGCTGGAGTCCATCGCGAAGCTTCTCAGCGACATCCTGAACGTCCTGAAGAAGATGCTCCTCGACGTCCTGAAGGCCTGCAAGGACGCCCTCAAGGCGGTTCTCGACTTCGCGACGAAGTTCATCGCCGCGTTCGGCGAGTTCATGATGATCCTGGTCGACATCCTCTCCGACCCCGGCGGCTGGCTGAGCGGCGCGAAGAACTCCGCCTATGACGGCGCGAAGAACCACCTCTTCAACGAGGTCAAGAGCGCCGTGAAGCAGTGGTTCAACGACAAGGTCAAGGAGATCACCGGCCTGACCGAAGCCGTCTGGAACAAGCTCATGAAGGGCGGCTGGACCCTAGAGAAGATCGCCAAGGAGGTGTGGGACGCGATCGTCCCCCAACTCCCCTTCATCATCGGCGAGATCGTCATCACCAAGGTCCTGGCGAAGCTCATTCCGGGCGCGGGCTGGGGCGCGGCGATCCTGGAGGCCATCCAGGCGGCGATCGGTTCGCTGGGCGAGATCCTCAAGGCCATTGGCGCGGTCATCACCTGGCTGAAGTCGGTACGCCAGGGCGGCGCGGGCGTCCTCTTCGCCAAGGCGATCGCGGCGGGCATCGTGGTCCTGCTGGAGATGGCCTACGAGTTGATCCTCAGCGGGATCGGCAAGTACGTGTCGAAGGTGGGCCAGCGATTGAAGGGCGTGGCCGCGAACCTGGGCAAGGACAAGGGCGGCGGTACGGACAAGGGGAAGGACGGGCAGGGCGGGGACGAGGGCGCGCCCTCGTCGACACCGCCCAAGACGCAGACGGCCACGACTCCGCCAGGGAAGAAGTCCGAGGACACGCCGGCCAGGCCGAAGGATCAGGACACGCCGGCCAAGCCCAAGGGCCAGGACGGCCCGGACAAAGCGAAGGGCCAGACCTCTCCTGGCAAGCCCAAGGACAAGGACGTTCCGGCCAAGCCCAAGGACAAGGACGGCCCGGCCAAGCCGAAGAATCAGGACGCGCCGGCCAAGCCCGCGGACAAGGACACTCAGGCCCCGTCCCCCAAGCCCACGAAGCCCAAGGGCCCCACGAACAAGAACGACAAGACCGAGGGCAAGAACAACACCCCGAGCGACAAGTCGACCACGCCGACGCCGCCTACGTCCAAGGACAAGAACGGCAACCCGAAGAACGAGGACGCGGGCGGCAAGAAGGACACGCAACCGACTCCGTCGCCGAAGCCCACGACGCCCAATCCCAAGAAGACGGACGGCCCGGACACCTCCAAGAAGGATCCCACCAAGGACGACACGAGTAAGGGACAGGATCCGGACAGCAACAAGGACAAGAACAACGACCCCGGCAACTCCGACAAGAAGGACCCGGACAGCGCCCAGGGCTCCAACAAGGACAAGGACAAGGAAACCGACGGAGACGGCAGGAGGGACCCCGACGGCAAGGACAAGGGCGAGCCCGGTCGGCCGAAGAGTACGGAAGCCAAGGAAGAGAGGAGGAAGGAAGAGGAGTCGGAGGAGTCCAAGGAGGAGCGACTCCGTAAGATCATCGCCCGGATCCGTCCCAAGATCGACGAGAGACTAAAGGAAGGAATCAGTCCTGAAGACCACGCTGCCTTCCTCGACGAGCTGCGCCTCAGGTATCGCCTGACCCGTCTATACAAGAAGGGCGGGCGTGACTTCACCGTACGGGCCGCACTCAACCCTGAGGATGATGTTACCCAGGGCGAAGAGGACGAACGCGGAGGCGAGGGAAATCAGGACAGGAAGAAACGGCTGGTGTTCCCTGAAACGGACCCCCGAACCAACTTCGTCGACGGTGTGCTGCCGAAGAGTTTCACGCACAAGTTCATCAACAAGGAATGGTCCAAGGGTGGCAAGGCCGCACACGGCAGCCAGAGTGCCCGCATGAAGCACATGATCGGGTTCCAGCATATCTACGACCCTAACAATCCTCTCCAGGAACCCTCAGGCGACCTGCAGTGGGATGCCATGCATCTGCTCCCCAAGGAACTCGGAGGTCCCAAGGAGGGCTCGAACTTCGTGCCGGCCCGCAACTACATCAACAAGGCCTTCTACAACACTTTCGAAGTCAAGGCGGTCAACGCCTTCGGGCTAGGGTCGAACGGCGAAAAGCCGGGCTACTACGGAGTTGAACTCTCACTACACGGTGGGACACCCCAAGGATTCCCGGCAACCCTTCAGGCCTACTGGGCCACGTACACGCACGAGGGCGAAGGTACAGGAAAAGAGCCGTCGGAGTGGAAGCCCGACGAGGAGAAGAGGTCGGAAACGCTCTCCTTCGAGCCACCCCCGACCGCCAAGAAAACCCTGTTCAACATCAACACTGAAAAAGATTCGGCCATCATCAGGTCCGCGTTCGGAGGGAACGACAGCTTCACAAGAAAGAATGACGACAAAGTCGCCCTTGCGATTCTCCGTCTGCGCCCCTTCCGGGACTGGAATGAAATGGAGGAAAAGCTCAAGAACTACTGGGAAGCGAACCCGGACAAAAAGCCGGATGACCCAGCCAAGATCCTTGAAAGGCTCAAGAAGAAGCAGGATCCGAATGCGAAACATCGTTATTTCGAATTCTAAGAAATCTCGGCGCCCGAAAGGAGCTGAAAATGTCGCAGTACAACCATCTGGAAGAGCGCCATTTGTCGTCGCTGGACGATCTGCAAGGGGTCGACCTTCTGGAAGTGACTGAAGATGTTCGAGGTGGGGTTGGGCTGGGTTTCGACGAGATCACGCCGCTGAGCGTTTTCGATGAGGCCTGGGACGGCCTAGAGCTGGAACCAGAGATGCTGAGCGGCTCACTGAGGTTCGACCTGGCTGTGAGTTGGAGGTCCGTGCCGCCTCTGCCGAACTTTACCGGGCAATACAGGATTCCAGCCCCAATGGATATCCTGGGTCAGGATTCGCGCCGCTTGGCTGACATGCTCCCCGACGGAGTCCAGCGGGAATTCGCTATGCATATTCGACAGTTCGACCGATCGCTCGGGGCCGAAGAAGGAGACTTTACCACCTATCTCCACATTAATCCGGCAGGGCCTAGTCATGAGGTCTGGTTTCATAACCTGGTCGCCCTGGAGGAGGCGCCGCACCCGGCCGGATTCGTGAAGCTCGAACTTTCCTTCCATGAATACGAAGAGATGTTGCTCCTCGCCAAGGGGCTCATGGGCTGGCAGTATTTGTTCGCGGATGTCTCCTTCAAGAACTCAGTGATCAGTCATTTCGCAGACGGCCTCCGAAACGGACTGGACGCGTTTCCCGACCTGTTTCCCGATCAGGACTTCAGTCCCCTGGTGCGCCGCCTGGAGGCCCGCCTGTGACTCGCTACGCCGACATCCCCAAACCCATCCGCTCCGGAATAGTCGTGGTCAACCCCGACACGGGCACCCCCCAGCGGATCATCGTCCTCCAGTTCAACCCGGACACCCTGGAGCGCAGCGTTTCTCCCCAGTCCGCCGGCGGCAGCGGGGATTCCGGCAGCGGCGGCACCGGCAGCGGTGACCGAAACGAAGCCCTCCGCCTCAAGGGACCCGCCCAGGAGACCTGGAAGTTCACCGCCGAGATCGACGCCACCGACCAGTTCGAGGTCGCCGCCCCCGACGGCATCCACCCCCAACTCGCGACCCTCGAAATGCTGGTGCAACCGACCACCGCCCAGCTGCGCGCCGCGATGAAGCTTTCCCAGAAGGGGGCCATCGAGATCAGCCCGATCGAGATGCCCCTCACCCTCTTCACCTGGGGGAGCAAGCGGGTCATGCCCGTCCGGCTCACCGAGCTCTCCGTCAACGAGTCCGCCTTCGACGTGAACCTCAACCCGATCCGGGCCTCCCTCAGCATCGGCATGAAGATCCTCACCGTGAGCGACCTCCCGGCGGGCCACCGAGGGGCCGACCTGTACATGGCTCACCTCGCGCAGAAGGAACGCCTCGCCGCGGCCGCCCGTGGTGGCAGCTTCGGCTCGCTCGGGCTGGGCGGAGGCGGCATCGGAGGCGGAACCGGAACCAACGTCGTGATCGGAAGGGGCTGAACAGAGCACCATGGCTGAGATCGAGCCGTATGAGAACGCCCTGGACGCCATCCCGGGGGCACATCCCTACCCCCGCACCAGTCGCTACCACGACGCGGAGATCGGGATCCATCGGCGTCCCGACGGAACCGAGGTGCGGTACACCAAGCGCCGGTTGCTGCCCCCGCTCGACCAGACCCTCGACGCAGACCTCACCCAGCCCCACACCGTGGCCGCCGGCGAACGTCCCGACCTGCTCGCGCAGCGCTACTTCGGCGACCCCGGCCAGTGGTGGCAGATCGCCGACGCCAACCCCGTACTCGACCCGCGCGAGTTGACCGACGAAGCGGGCCGTGTCATCGACATCCCGCTCGCCGGCGGGTTCCCGGGCGGCAGGGGGGACCGGCGTGTTTGATCTGCCCGTGGGGCAGGGCCCCGTCCACATCACGCTCCAGATGGGGCCCAAGCTCGCCCGGCCCGTCCCGGCAGAGGTGACCGAGGCCCTGCTGTCCGCCCAGATCACCGCTACCGCGGGGGAGCGCAGCGGATTCCAGCTGGCCTTCGACCTCACCAAGAACGGGATCATCAGCCGGCGGTTGTTGCCGGAAGGGTTCTTCGATCCCAAGACCCGGCTCATTGTCACCGTGACTGTCCGGGGTACCTCCGAGGTCCTCTTCGACGGGCTCATCGTTCGCCACGAGGTCGGCGCCAGCAACCAGCCCGGCCACTCCACCCTCACCGTCACCGGCGAGGATCTGACGCTGCTCATGGACCTGGAGGAGCGCGCTGCCCGCTATCCGAACCTCCCGCCCTCCGAGCGCGTGCTCGCCATCCTCCGGCACTACTCCGACTACGGCATCCGTCCCGACGTCTACCAGGAGAAGGTGGCCCAGCCGCCCCACCAGGACCTCCGCGTGCACTACCAGACGAGCACCGACCTGCAGTACGTCAACGAGCTGGCCCGGGCGAACGGATACACCTTCTACCTGGAGCCCGGTCCCAACCCCGGTCAGTCCAACGCCCGTTGGGGACCGGAGGTCCGTCTCGGCATCCGCCAGCACGCCCTCAGCGTCAACATGGACGCCAACTCCACCGTCGACCAGCTCACGTTCGCCTACGACGGCACCGCACGCGAAGAGCCGCAGGCCCGCTGGCAGAACCCCGAGACCCGGCAGTCGGACCTGCTCCCGCAGCCGTCCATCAGCCCGCTGCGCCCGCCACTCGGCAAGCGGCCCACCCCGGCCCTGAAGCGCAGGACGCTCTCCGGCACCGCCAAGCACCAACGCGAGCAGGCCGAGGCCGAGCTCCTCGCCCGCGCCGCCGTGTCCGCCGACGTCGTCTCCGGCTCCGGCTCGCTCGACGTCAACCGGCACGGCTACATCCTCCAGCCCCGCCAACTCGTCGGCGTACGCGGCTCGGGACGGGCGTACGACGGCGACTACTTCGTCAAGTCCGTGACGCATGTCCTGCGACCGGGCTCGTTCCAGCAGAACTTCACGCTCTCCAGGGAGGGCTTGGAAGCGCGCAGCGACCACGTCCGGCCCTGACGCACCCACGCAACCCACGACACGACCCATCGACCAGGAGCATCCTCACCATGGCGGCACCCAGCAATCGCTACCTCGGCAAGTTCCGCGGCCGAGTCGTGGACAACAACGATCCGCTGCACATCGGCCGGATCACCGTCGAGGTACCCGACGTCCTGGGGGACGAGCCGTCGACCTGGGCGCTGCCCTGTCTGCCGTTCACCGGGCCGCAGGCGGGCCAGTTCGTGGTGCCGGCGCCCGGCGCCGGTGTGTGGGTCGAGTTCGAGCAGGGCGATCCCAGCTTTCCGGTGTGGACGGGATGCTGGTACGGGGAACAGGGCGAACTGCCGCCAGACGCCCGCCGTCTAGTGCAGCCGGCGTCGCAGGCCAAGCCCGTCGTGGTGCAGACACCAGAGGCGCACAAGATCGTGATGAGCGACCCGCCGGGCCCCGACCAGGGGATTCTGCTCCAGGCCCAGGGCGGGGCGTACATCCGCATCACCAAGGAAGCCATCGTGATCTCCAACGGCCTCGGCGCGGAGGTCATTCTGCGCGGTAACCAAGTGGACGTGAACGAGGGCCAGTTGACCATCGCGTCCAAGCGATAGGAACGGGGGAAGGAAGAACGTGTCCGGGACATCCGGGAGTCTGCTCGACGCCCACGCCGTGATCGGCTGCCCGCACGGCGGCCGTGCCGCGCCCGCCACCACACCCTCCGGCGGCGTGCGCCTCGCGGGCGCCGCCGTCGCCACAGCCGCGCACAGCTACGTGATCACCGGCTGCCCGCACACCGTCAACGGCGTGCCCGCGCCCTGCGTGACGGTCCGCTGGACCGCCCACGGCACCGGCATCACCGTCGACGGCGCACCCGTGCTGCTGGACACCTCCGCGGCCGAGTGCTTCACCGCGGCGTTCGTGCCGCAGGGGCCGCCCGTCGTCCAGGCCGCGCAGCGAAAGGTCACCGTCCGATGAGCCGCCGAACCAGTCAACGCCCCCGCAGCGACATCGCGTTCCCCTTCCGCGCCGACCGCCGGGGCCGCACCGCGCACGCCACCCACGGCGAGCACGTCCACGACCTCATCGAACAGCTGCTGTTCACCAGCCCCGGCGAGCGCGTGATGCGCCCCGACTTCGGCTGTGGGCTCCTCGACCTGGTCTTTGCGCCGACGAGCCCGGAACTCGTCAGCACCCTCGAACTCTCCGTCCAGGCCTCGCTCCAGCGCTGGCTCGGCGACCTCATCGACGTGGAGGCCCTCGACGTGATCAGCGAGGACAACGTCGTGCGCGTGTACCTGTCGTACGCCATACGCGCCGACGGCACCCGGCGCGACGACGTGTTCGAAGGGAGGGCCACGGCATGACCGGTACGACCGCCACCTCCCGCCGCGGCAAAGTACGAGCCGCGCAGCTCAACGGCATCGACTCCGTCGAGGTCAGTGACGACGGCCTCCTCCTCACCGTCACCTTCCTCGGCAAGGCGCCCCACGGCCTCGGCCCCGAGAACGTCCGCATCGACGGCGGCCGGCGCATCACCGGCATCACCGCCGTGGACGTGAGTGTGGAGCGCGAGGAGGACCCGGAACTCGACGACCGGCTCTACGTCACCCTCGACAAGGCCGGCGACACCTCCCGCTACCGGCTCTCCCTCGTCGAGACCGACCCGTACGGCCGCCCCGGCACCGAGCCCTTCCGCGGCTTCGACCAGCGCTACCACCGGGCCACCTTCGTCTTCCGGCCCGACTGCCCGACTCCGTTCGACTGCAAGGAAGACGAGCAGTCCGCGCCGGACTTCCCCGCCGCGCCCGTCGTCGACTACACGGCCCGCGACTACGACACCATCCGCAAGCTGCTCCTGGACCGGCTCGCGCTCACCACCCCCGACTGGGTCGAGCGCAACCCCGCCGACCTGGGCACGACCCTGGTCGAGCTGCTCGCGTACACCGGTGACCAGATCAGCTACCAGCAGGACGCGGTCGCCACCGAGGCCTACCTCGACACCGCGCGCCGCCGCGTCTCCGTACGGCGGCACGTCCGGCTCATCGACTACGCGATGCACGACGGCTGCACGGCCCGCGCCTACGTCGCCGTCGAGACCGCCGGCGACCACACGCTCGCCGCGGGCACCTACCGCTTCGCCTCCGTCGACGTCCGCACCCTCGACCCGCACGACCGCCCCGAACCGGGCACGGTCATCGACGAGGCCGACCTCGGCGACCTCGACGAGCGCGGCTCGGTGGAGGTCTTCGAGCCGGTCGTCACCGCCGACCCGCTCGAACTGCGCGTCGCGCACAACGCGATCCGGTTGTGGACCTGGGGCGGCGAGGTGTGCACCCTGCCGAAGGGCGCCACCTCCGCGACCCTCCGCGACGAGTGGGTCGACGCGGAGACCTGCCGCGATCGCCAACTCGATCTGAAGCCAGGCGACTTGCTCGTCCTGGAGGAGGTCAAGGGCCCGCGCACCGGCACCCCCGGCGATGCCGACCCCGGCCACCGGCAGGTCGTTCGCCTGACCTCCGTCACCCCCGCCGTGGACCGCATCGAGGACCAGCCGGTCCTGGAGGTCGCCTGGGCCGCCGCGGACGCGCTCCGCTTCCCGCTCTGCCTCACCACCCGCGGCGGACGCGACTGCCTGCCCGTCGAGGACGTGACTCTCGCGCGCGGCAACGTCGTCCTCGTCGACCACGGCCGCACCCTGCACGGGCTCCCCGAGACGTTCACCGTCCCGCAGGTCCCGGCTGTCGTCGCCCCCTGCGATCCGCCCTCCTTCGGCTGCTACGACCGCGACGAGGGCAACGCACCCGCCCGGCTCATCAACTCCCTTACGGATCAGGCGGAAGCCGGCGAGGCGCTGACCCCTGACGACATCCACGAGCTCTTCGAGGTCGTCGGCGAATCCGCCACCAACCGTGCCGGGCTCGGCCTGGAACGAGCCGGCCAGCGCCACGAGCGTGTCGTCCCCGGCACGGCGTACGCCCAGGCGGCCGCCCTGCGCACGCTGCTCGCCCAGTCCGTCTACCCGGGCATCCTGCCCCGCTTCCGTCCGGTCCTCGGGCGGGCGCCCGTCGCGCAGGCGGTGCCCTTCCCCGACCTCGGCACCGTCGCCGCCGGGCAGGCCGAGCGGATCGCCGCGATACCGGAACGGGTCCGGCAGCGGCTCGTCGAGCTGTGGCGCAGCGCCCGCGACCGGGACGGTCTCGGGGAGGAGGAGATCGCCGAACTCGCCGTGATCTACGGCCTGAGGATCCTGGAGAGGATCGAGCTCCGCCGCCATCCCGTCCGTGCCCTGCGTGAACTCCTTTACCGCAGCGACCAGTTGCTCGACGCCAAGCTGCGCCGGATCGAGGTCCTGACCGCCCGCGCCCGCGCGGGCACCGTCCTCGACGGACACATCGCCTGGGAGATCGCCCACAGCTGGGGCCCGGCGTACGCGGCCGGACTGCACCCGGAGGAGCCGGTGCTGCGCGGTTCGGCGACCGCCGCGCTCGACCTGGACCCGCGCCGCGCCCTGCCCGCCGTATGCCTCCACGAGAGCGGCGACGAGGATGCCGTGTGGGACCCGCGCCGCGATCTGCTCGACAGCGGCCCGCGCGACCGCCACTTCGTCGGCGAACTCGAGGACGACGGCCGCCTCGCCCTGCGCTTCGGCGACGGGCGGCACGGCGCGAAGCCGACGCCCGGATCCCGCCTCGCCCTGCACTACCGGCTCGGCGGCGGAACGGCCGGCAACGTCGGCGCGGAGGCCATCAACCACCTCGTCATCCAGTCCGACTGCGAGCCACCGCCCGCCGCAGTGGTCCGCAACCCGCTGCCCGCCAAGGGCGGCATCGAACCCGAACCCATCGAGCAGGTACGCCAGTTGGCCCCGCTCGACCTGCGCCGCACCCGCCTGCGCGCGGTCACCGCCGAGGACTACGCGGCCCTCGCCACCGCCCTGCCCGGCGTGCAGCGCGCCGCGGCGGAGCTGCGCTGGACCGGCAGCATCCAGGAGGCGCATGTCGCGATCGACGCATACGGCACCGGCGCCCCGTCGGCCGAGCTGCTCAGCTCGGTCGCCCAGGCCCTGGAGCCGTACCGGCGTATCGGCCACGACCTCGTGGTCGGCGCCGCGCGTCTCGTTCCGCTGGACATCGCACTCACCGTGTGTGCCAAGCCCGGCCATCAGCACGGGCAGATCCTGGCCGAGCTGTACCGCGTACTCGGCAGCGGTGTGCGGGGCTTCTTCCACCCGGACGCGCTGACCTTCGGTGAACCGGTACGGCTCAGCCGTCTGGTCGCCGTCGCGGCGGCCGTGCCCGGCGTGGAGAGCGTCCAAGTCACCCGGCTGCGGCGGCTGTTCGAGCCGGACCGAGGAGAGAGGGAGGACGGCGTGCTGCGGCTCGGCCCGCTGGAGATCGCCACCTGCGACAACGACCCGGACCGGCCGGAGAACGGCCGGCTGGCGATTTCCCTGGGAGGTGCCCGATGACGACGGACTCGACGATCGACGAGTGCGCCTGCGGCGGCGCCTGCCGCGGCGGCCACGACGAGCGCCTCGCCCCGGCGGCCGTGCACAACCCGCCCGGCCGTACCGCCCTCGACTACCGCGTCGGCGAGTACGGCTCCTTCCGGGCCGCCCTGCTCGACCGCCTCGCCTCACCGGCGTACCCGGCTCTCAACGGCCTGACCGTGCGCACGCCGGACGACCCGGCGATCGGCCTGCTCGACGCCACCGCCGTCCTCGGCGACCTGCTCACCTTCCACTCCGAGCGCATCGCCGACGAGGCCTACATCCGCACGGCCAACGAGCACCGCTCCCTGGTCCTGCTCGGCCGCCTCGTCGGCCACCGCCCGCGCCCCGGCGTGGCCGCCGCCACGCACCTGGCGTACACGCTGGAACGCGACCCGCGCGCGGAGGCTCTGCCGGTCACCATTGCGCGCGGTGCCCGCAGCCACAGCGTGCCTGCGTCGGCGGATGAGCAGTCCCTCACCTTCGAGACCAGCCGTGATCTGACGGCCCGCTGGGACTGGAACGAGCTGAAGGTCCGCCGCCGGCGCCCCACCCTGCTCACACCCGAGGACCTGGAGCGCCGCTCGGAGATCTACGTCACGGGCACGGCGAACTCCCTCCATACCGGCGACCAGTTGCTCTTCGTCTTCGGCGAACGGGCCGGTGGCGCACGCAAGTTGCTGCCCGTCGCCAAGGCGCGCGTCGACCGGGACGACGAGATCACGGCGATCTCCCTGCCGAAGTCGGCCCCGCCGACCCTGAAGGAGCTTGTCGACGAGGTGCGGCGCTGGACGGCGCCGCAGGCCCCGGGTGAGCCCGGCGACGAGCCGCCCACGCCCGAGGTGCCCAATCCGCGGCCGGTCAGCCGACTGATCGAGGACTTCGAGGACCAGGTCCTGGAGCCCTTGCGGGAGGACCTCGACGGCATCAAGACGCCCGAGCGGCTCGCGGCCCGGCTCGCGGAGCCCGTCGCACGGCTCGGCGAGGCGCAGGTGCTGGCCGAGCCCTACGAGGACGTGGCGGCGTGGTTCGAGCAGCTGGAGGCGGTGCTGGCCGAACTCGCGGAGCGAGCACTGGAGTTGGCGCCCGCGCAGCCCGCAGAGGCCGAGGCGCGAGTGCGCGACGCGCAGGAGAGCGCGAGGGCCCGGACCTCCGGCGTCGACCCTCGCGCAGCCGCCCTCCACACCCTGGGTGCCGTCCTCCCCGCCCTGCGCGGAGCGACCCCCGCCCCCCACGGCGGCACCGGCCCCCAGCGCCCCGGAGGCGACACCGCACGCCTGCTCTCCGTCCTCGACCCCGCCCTCGGCAGCCTCTACCCGGCCTGGCGCACGGCAGCAGCCGCCGCCCCCGGCACCCGTCAGCTCCTGCGCGAACTGCTCGCCATGCGCGTCACTGCCGCCCCCTTCGGCGCCACGGCCCCGCTCAAACCCGTCCAGGACGACCGCGGCCGGGTCATCCGCACCGCCGACTGGCCGCTCACCGGTGCCGTGCTGGCGAGTATGCGCGTCGTGTACGACACGTCGGGCCGCACGCCGGTCCGGGCCGAGTTCCAGTACGTCGAGGGCAGCAGCTCCGACCAGCGCGCCGAGAACCTGCCCGTCGTCCAGCCGCTGGCCTTCCCCCTCGGCACGGGCCAGGTCGAGCTGTCGGTGCGCTCCGGCCAGGACCGCGACCTCAACTGGCTCAACCGCCGCCCCACCGACTCCCAGGAGCCCGGCGTCACGGCCCGCCTCCACTCGGGTCTGCCCGAGCGCACGCTGTTCGTGTCCCGGCCGGACGACGAGGGCCTGGTCCACGTCGGCATCCACAACGGCACGTCGGAGCAGATCTCCCTGCGGCCGAACGCCAGTGAGCAGTTCACGCACGGCGAGTACGAGGTGAGCCTCAAGTACACGGTGGGGACCACCGAGCCCAACGTCGAGGTCGTCATCGCGAGCAAGCCGGAGCCACTCAACCGCCGTGTCCTCCAGCTGGACTCGGTGCACACCGGCATCACGGTCGGCAGCTGGGTCGCGATCCAGCGCCCCGCCAAGGGCGCCCAGGACGGCATCCCCGGCGACGCCGGACTCGCGTTCGTCACCACGCAGGTAGCCGCGGCGCGTACGGCGGCGTACTCCAACTACGGCATCACCGGCCGCGGCACTGAACTGACCCTCACCGACCCGTGGTTGGACGAGTTCGACGTCCTGCTCTCGCACATCCGCGACACCACCGTCCACGCGGCGGGCGAACCGCTCCGCCTCGCCGACGAACCGCTCGGCGAGGACGTCCATGGCAACGAGATCGAACTCGCCGAGCTGTACGACGGGTTGAGGCCCGGACGTACCCTCGTCGTGAGCGGCGAGCGAAGTGACATCCCGGGGACGACGGGCGTCCAGGCCACCGAGGTCGTCACCCTCGCAGCCGCCGACCCGGCCGTCGACCGCCAACTCCCCGGCGACCACATCCACACCCGCCTGGCCCTGACCGCCGACCTCGCCCACCGCTACCGCCGCGAGACGGTCAAGATCCTCGGCAACGTCGTCGAGGCCACCCATGGCGAGAGCCGCGAGGAGGCCATCGGCAGCGGCGACTCGGACCGCGTGAACCAGACGTTCGCGCTGTGGCAGTCCCCGCTCACCTGGCTCGCCGACGACAACCCCCTCGGTGCCACCCCGGTGCTGGAGATCCGGGTCGACGGTGTCCTGTGGCACGAGGTCGACAGCCTCGCCGGACGCGGCCCGGGCGAGCGGGTCTACATCACGGGCTCCACCGCCGACGGCCGTACGACGGTCACCTTCGGGGACGGCGTCAACGGCGCCCGCCTGCCCTCCGGTCACGAGAACATCCGGGCCCGCTACCGTTTCGGCACCGGCAGGGCCGCCAACGTCGCCGCCGAACGCATCACCCAGCCGCTCACCCGCCCACTCGGCGTCACCCAGGTGACCAACCCGCGCCCGGCGAAGGGTGGCGCGGACGCGGACGGCCCCGGCCTGACCCGCCGGACGATCCCGCTCGCCGTCTCGGCGCTGGACCGCCTGGTCTCCGCGTCCGACTACGAGGACTTCGCCCGCTCCCGCGCCGGCATCGGCCGGGCCGCCGCGCGCGAACTCTTCGACGGTCGGCGCCGCGTGCTGCATGTGACGGTCGCGGGCACGGACGACGTGCCGATCGACGGCGACTCGGACACGCTCAGGGCCCTGCGCGGCGCGCTGACCGAGTACGGGGACCTCAACCTCCCCGTCCGGGTGGACGTCCGTGAGCTGGTCCTGCTGCTCGTCGCGGCCAAGGTGAAGGTGGCCAAGGACCACGCCTGGGAGGTCGTCGAACCCCGGCTGCGTCAGGCCCTGCTCCGCCGACTCGGCTACGAGGGACAGGAGTTGGGCCGACCCGCCCGACTCTCGGACGTCCTGGCCACGGCCCACTCCGTGCCCGGCGTCGACTACGTCGACGTCGACGTCTTCACCGGCGTCCCCGCGTCCGCGACGCCCGAGGAACTCACCGGGATCCTCACCGACCCCGGCCCGCCGAAGTCGGCGGTCCCGGCGCACCCGGCGACGTACGACGAGAAGCTCCACACCGTCCGCGCCACGAACGGCGAGACGCTGTCGGAGATCTGCGCCCGGTACGGCGTCCCGCTCGCCGAACTCCTGCGCCTGAACCCCGACATCACCGACACCCGGCGCCTGGCGAAGGGCCGTTCGGTGTTCGTGTTCCGCGGTATCCGCCCGGCCCAGCTCGCGCTGCTGTCGCCGAGGGCCGCGGACACCCTGATTCTGACGGAGGTCAAGTGATGTCTGCGAACCCGGCGGATGTCCAGTTCGAGACGGCGACCCCGGCGACGACGTCCAGGGAACCCGACGGGCTCGCCGAGCTGCTGCCCCGCTGGCATCTGCTGCGCGACGCCGAGGAGGGCGAGCCGCTGCGCGCGCTGCTCGCGGTGATCGCCGAGCAGCTCGACCGGGTCCGCGACGGCGTCCAGCAGGGCTACGAGGACCTGTTCGTGGAGACGGCGGCGCCCTGGGTGCTGCCGTACCTCGGCGATCTGGTCGGCTACCGCACCCTGCCCGGCTACGAGCGCGTCCTCACCACCGGCCTGCATGAGGGTGGCCGCGCCGCCCTCGCCGAGGCCGTCGCCCCGCGCGCCGACGTGGCCGCCACGGTCGCGGGCCGCCGGCGCAAGGGCACCCTCCACCTCTTGGAGGAACTCTCCGACCAGGTCACCGGCTGGCCCGCCCGCGCCGTCGAGCTGTCCCGGCAGGTCTCCCACACCCAGCCCGTGAAGCTGTACGGCGACACCGGCGTCCACCGTGGCGAGCGCGGCCGTCTCGTCGACCTGCGCGACAACTCCGCCCTCGACCTCGCGGGCGGCCCCTTCGGCGCGACGGCCCGCACGGTGGACGTCCGCCGGGCCAACTCCCGTTACCAGCAAGGGGGTTGGACGCCCGCCGGAGTCGCGCTCTTCGTCTGGCGACTGAAGGCGCACTCGCTCACCCAGTCCCCGGCGTACTGCATCGACCGCGCCCGCAACCTCTACACCTTCTCGATCCTGGGCAACGACACCCCGCTGGTCACCAAGCCCTTCCCGGAGCCGTCGCCCACCCACATCGCGACCATCGACAACGTCCCGGCGTTCATCACGCGCCGCCAACTCCACGACCGGCTCGCCGACTACTACGGCCCCGGCAAGAGCCTCGTCATCCGGCGCGACGGCGAGGACCAGCCCGTACCGCCGTCCGACATCGTGGTCGCCGACCTGTCCGACTGGCGCTACCGGCCCAAGCGCGGCCAGGTGGCCGTGGACCCGGAGCTCGGGCGGATCGCGTTCGGGTCGCGTTCGGCGCCCCGGCAGGGCGTGTGGGTGGACTACCACTACGCGTTCGCGGCCGACATGGGCGGCGGCGAGTACGACCGCCTCGACCGCGAGCCGCGTCCCGACGCCGAGGTCTACCGGGTCGGGCCCGGGCAGCCGTACCGCCAGATCATGGACGCCTACCGGGCCTGGCAGCACGACCGTCGCGCCGACCGGACCGGCCCCGCCGGCATCATCGAGATCACGCACAGCGGCGCCTACCAGGAGCAGCTGGACTTCGACCTCGACCCCGGCGACCGCCTCGAAGTCCGGGCCGCCGAGGGCACCCGCCCGGTGATACGCCTGCTCGACTGGTACAGCAACCGCCCCGACGCCCTCAACATCCGTGCGGTGTCGGAGGACTGCGCCCCGCACGAGCGTCCGCGCATCGTCCTCGACGGCCTGCTGGTCGCCGGGCGCGGCATCAACGTCACCGGCCCGGTGGGCGCGGTCGTCCTACGGCACTCCACGCTCGTCCCGGGCTGGTCGCTGGAGCCGGAGTGCGATCCGCACTCGCCCGAGGAGCCCAGCATCGTCCTGGAGCGCACCACCGCGTGCCTCCAGGTCGAGCACAGCATCCTCGGCACCATCGAGGTCATCGGCGACGAGGTGAGCGAGGAACCGCTCGACATCCACCTGCGCGACAGCATCCTCGACGCGACGGGCGGTGACCGCGAGGCCCTGTCCGCGCCGGACTGCCGGCACGCGCACGCCGTACTGCATCTGCACCGCACGACGGTGATCGGCGAGATCCACACGCACGCCGTGAGGATCGCCGAGAACTCGATCTTCACCGGCCGGCTGCACGTGGCCCGGCGCGGCATCGGCTGCCTGCGGTACTCGTATGTGCCGGCCGGGTCGCGCACCCCGCGCCGGTACCGCTGCCAGCCGGACCTGGCCGGGCCCGAACAGGCCGGGCGCGTACGGCCGTTGTTCACCTCCGAGCGCTACGGGACGCCCTGGTACGGGCTGTTGGCGGACCGGTGCGCCGAGGAGATCCGGCGCGGCTCGGACGACGGCGCCGAGATGGGCGCCTTCCACGACCTGTACCGGCCGCAGCGCGAGGACGGCCTCAGGGCACGGCTCGCGGAGTACACCCCGGCGGGCACGGACGCCGGGATCTTCTTCGTGACGTGAGTCCGGAGATGAGCCGCGCCGCCTCAAGCCCCACCCGCACTTTCCTGAACCAGGGGGACCCCCTTCATGCACGCTGACCTCTCCCGCCTCACGTTCCGCCCGGAACGGCACTACTCGGCGGTCGTCGCCCAGCAAGGACGCGTCCAGCTCGACGCCGACATCAACGAGCAGACGGCGATCCAGCTCCACCAGACCCGCACGTTCGCCGCCGATCTGATCGGCCGGTACGGCGGGCCGAGCGGCGCCGCGGGCTTCAAGATCGACTACGTGGGCGGCAGGCACGACATCGACACGCTCTTCATCCACGGCGGCCGCTACTACGTCGACGGCATCCTCGTCGACGCGACCCGCCCGGCACCCGGCGTGCCCGTCCCGGACGACGACGCCGAGGGCTCCGCGGAACAGGACGCCGCCGCCCCGCCCGCGTACTGGACCTACTGGGACCAGCCCGACGGCTTCCGCGACCCGGAGAAGCCCGACGACCGGCTGCCCTCGCCCGCCCAGTCGCCGTTCGTGGTCTACCTGAAGGTGTGGGAGCGTGCCGTCTCCGCCGCCGAGGACCCCACGCTGCGCGAGGTCGCGCTCGGCGCGGCGATGCCGGACACGGCCGCCCGTGTGAAGGTCGTCTGGCAGGTGCTGCCGCTGTCGCTGGCCGCGCTGGAGATCGAGGAGACCGAGCCGTCCAAGGCGGTCGTCCGGGCCGCTTTCGACAACTGGGCCAAGAAGCGGGCCACGTCCAACGCGCGCCTGGCCGCCCGCAGCGAGCGGCCCGACCACGCCGACGAGGACCCGTGCCTCGTGAAGCCGGACGCTCGTTACCGCGGCCAGGAGAACCAGCTGTACCGCGTCGAGGTCCACGCGGGCGGGGAGGCGAAGGACGCCACCTTCAAGTGGTCCCGCGAGAACGGCTCGGTGGTCTTCCCGGTCGACGAACTCGACGGCACCTGGGTGCAGTTGGCGTCCCTCGGGCACGACGACAAGCTGGACCTGGACGTGGGTGACCATGTGGAGCTCGTCGACACCGCGTACGCGTCCCGCCTGGAACCCCTGCCCCTGCTCCGGGTCGAGGAACTGGACCTGCCGGGCCGCCGGGTGCGCCTGTCCGCCGAGCCGGACCAGTCCGTCGGACGGCTGCCCCACCTCAACCCGTTCCTGCGCCGCTGGGACCACCACGAGGGACCGAGGCGCAAGGGCCGAACGACGGCCCTGAAGGGCGGTGCGGTGCCGGTCGCGGAGGGGGAGTGGCTGCCGCTGGAGGACGGCGTCGAGGTGTACTTCGCCAAGGGCGCCACCTACCGCACCGGCGACCACTGGATCATCCCCGCCCGCACCGCCACCGGCAGCGTCGAGTGGCCCACCAACGCGGCA
Source organism: Streptomyces sp. SD31 (assembly GCF_052068475.1). NCBI lineage: Bacteria > Bacillati > Actinomycetota > Actinomycetes > Kitasatosporales > Streptomycetaceae > Streptomyces > Streptomyces sp. SD31. The sequence continues at coordinate 177,410 of NZ_JBQHCX010000007.1, forward strand.
CGCCGCCCGCTGCTGCGGGGCCCCTTCGGTATCGTCCGCAGCTTCGCGCCGCTGGCCCTGGTCAAGGGCGAAGGCGGCACCGTCGACCTGCGCCTCGCCTTCAACCCGCTGGCCAGCAGCATCCCGGCCGCGGACGAGGCGACGCTCGCGGCGGAGGAACAGGCGCGCCGGGAGGAGCAGTTGGCGGAGGACCCGTCGGGCGGGAGGTCGCAGACCACGGCGGACGCCGAGGCGGCGGCGGAGGGAGACGAGTAATGGCCAAGCCCCTGAGCGCGTCCAAGATGGTGGAGATCCTCCGCGCGGAGGGTCTGACGGTCCACGAGGTGCGCAGCTGGCGCACCCACAACCGCAACAGCAAGGGCGCCTGGGGCCCGGTGAACGGCGTGATGATCCACCACACCGTCACCAAGGGCACCGAGGCGTCGGTCAACATCTGCTACAACGGCTACTCCGGCCTGCCGGGCCCGCTCTGCCACGGCGTCATCGACAAGAAGGGCCACATCCATCTCGTCGGCAACGGTCGCGCCAACCACGCCGGCCTCGGCGACAGCGACGTCCTGCGGGCCGTGATCAACGAGTCGAAGCTGCCGCACGACAACGAGGCCGACACCGACGGCAACGCCCGCTTCTACGGCTTCGAGTGCATCAACCTCGGCGACGGCAAGGACCCCTGGCCCGAGGCGCAGAAGGAGGCCATCGAGAAGGTCTCGGCCGCGATCTGCCGTCACCACGGCTGGAGCGAGCGCTCGGTCATCGGCCACAAGGAGTGGCAGCCGGGCAAGACCGACCCGCGCGGGTTCACGATGGACGGGATGCGCAAGCGTATAGCGCAGCGGCTGAAGGGCGGCGGCGGTGGCGGTGAGCCCACCCCCGCCCCGACGCCCGTGCCCAAGCCGAAGTACGTGCCGTTCCCCGGCAGCGGCTTCTTCCACGTCGGCCAGAAGTCCCCGATCATCACGGCGATGGGCCGCCGCCTGGTCGCCGAGGGCTGCGGCCGCTACGAGGAGGGTCCGAGCCCCGACTGGACCGAGGCCGACCGCCGCTCCTACGCCGCCTGGCAGCAGAAGCTGGGCTTCAAGGGCAAGGACGCGGACGGCGTACCCGGCAAGGTCAGCTGGGACAAGCTGAAGGTGCCCGACGGGGGGAAGTGAGCCGCCCCGGCGCGGAGCCGCCCTGAATACCCCGTGGAGGTATTCAGGGCGGCTCCGACTTGTGTGACGGGTCTTGCTCGGCACTCGGAAACAAGTCACACTGGTACCGAACGAATGGTCGGTTGGGGAAGCTGGTATCGATGACGACATCACACGCCGCCGAGGCGCCCCCCGAGGGGCAGCTCCAGGAGCACTTCGATGCGACGATCTCGCGCGACCAGCGGATCGAGCCGCGCGACTGGATGCCGGACGGCTACCGCAAGACGCTGATCCGCCAGATCGCGCAGCACGCCCACTCGGAGATCATCGGCATGCAGCCGGAGGGCGAGTGGATCACGCGGGCGCCGTCGCTACGGCGCAAGGCGATCCTCTTCGCCAAGGTGCAGGACGAGGCCGGGCACGGGCTGTATCTGTACTCGGCGGCGGAGACCCTGGGCGCCGACCGCGCGGACCTGACGAACCGGCTCATCGAGGGCCGCCAGAAGTACTCGTCGATCTTCAACTACCCGACCCTGAGCTTCGCCGACGTCGGTGTGATCGGCTGGTTCGTGGACGGCGCCGCGATCTGCAACCAGGTGCCGCTGTGCCGGTCGTCGTACGGGCCGTACGCGCGCGCGATGGTGCGGATCTGCAAGGAGGAGTCCTTCCACCAGCGGCAGGGCTACGAGCTGCTGATGACGATGATGCGCGGCACCGAGGCCCAGCGGGAGATGGTGCAGGACGCGGTGAACCGCTGGTGGTGGCCGTCGCTGATGATGTTCGGCCCGCCCGACGACGCCTCGCCCAACTCCGCGCAGTCGATGGCCTGGAAGATCAAGCGGCACAGCAACGACGAGCTGCGTCAGCGGTTCGTGGACATGACCGTCCCGCAGGCCGAGAAACTCGGCGTCACCCTGCCCGACCCGGAGCTGCGCTGGAACGCCGAGCGCGGTCACCACGACTTCGGCACCCCCGACTGGGACGAGCTGATGCGGGTCATCAAGGGCGACGGGCCGTGCAACGACCAGCGGATGCAGCGGCGCAGGAGCGCCCACGAGGAGGGCGCCTGGGTGCGTGAGGCGGCCACCGCCCACGCGGCCAAGCAGGCCGCCCGCGCGGAGAAGGGAGCGGTGGCATGAGCGCCGGGAAGCAGGACTGGCCGCTGTACGAGGTGTTCGTACGGGGCAAGCGCGGACTCAACCACGTCCACGTGGGCTCGCTGCACGCCGCCGACGACCGGATGGCGCTCACGCACGCGCGGGACCTGTACACGCGGCGCAACGAGGGCGTGTCCATCTGGGTGGTGCGGTCCGAGCACATCGCCGCCTCCACCCGCGACGAGAAGGACCCCTTCTTCGCCCCCAGCGCCGACAAGGTCTACCGCCACCCGACCTTCTACGACATCCCCGACGACGTCCCGCACATCTGAAGGAGAGGGCATGAGTGACGACCACGTCTACCTGACCCTCGCCGAGGGACACGAGGACGACACCCGCTGGGCCTACGGCACCGGCTTCGAGGACCCCCTGCACGGCGTGGACACCACCGTGCCCGAGGGCGTCGACGCCGGCGCACTCGCGACCTTGTGCGTCGAGTTGGCCGACGACGCCCTGGTCTCGGCCCAGCGCCTGGCCGAGTGGATCACCCGCGCCCCCGAGCTGGAGGAGGAGGTGGCGCTGGCCAACATCGGCCTCGACCTCCTCGGCCAGGCCCGCCTGCTCTACTCCCGCGCCGGCCAGGCCGACGGCACCGGACGCGACGAGGACGCCTACGCCTACTTCCGGGACGCCGGCGACTTCCGCAACGTACGTCTGGCCGAACTCCCGTGCGGCGACTTCGCGTTCTCGATCGTCCGGCTGCTGATGCTGTCCAGCTGGCGCCTCGCGCACTTCGAGCAGCTGGCGTCGCACCCGGACCCCGTGCTGGCGGCGATCGCCACGAAGGGCGTCAAGGAGCTGGCCTACCACCGGCAGTACGCCGCCGAGTGGGTCGTACGCCTGGGAGACGGCACGCAGGAGTCGCACCGCCGCACACGCCGGGCCCTGGAGCAAGTGGCCCCGTACGTGGGGGAGCTGTTCACGGCGTACGACGTACGGGACGAGGTCGTCGCCGTCCTGCGCCAGGTCACCGAGGCCGCCGGCCTGTCCATGCCGGTGTACCGGCCGCTGCCCGGATCCGGCCGCCACGGTGAGCACACCGAGCATCTCGCGCCCCTGCTGGCCGAGTTGCAGGGCGTGGCCCGCGCCCACCCGGAGGCGACATGGTGACCACCCTGCTCGAGGCCCGGCGCGCCCGGCACATCGCCGAAGGGGTGCCGGACCCCGAGCTGCCCATGCTCACCCTGGCCGACCTGGGCGTCCTGCGGAGCGTCGAGACGACCGAGGACGGCACGGTCGTCGCGAGCCTGACGCCGACCTACTCGGGCTGCCCGGCCATGGCCGAGATGCGGGCGGACGTGGCTGCGCGGCTGCGCGCCGCCGGTTACACACGCGTGGAGATCCGTACGGTCCTCGATCCACCGTGGACCAGCGACTGGATCACCCCGGCCGGCCGCCGCAAGCTCGCCGAACACGGCATCGCCCCGCCCGGCCCCGCACCCCGCGCCGGCGGCCCGGTCCCGCTCCTGCTGTCGCCCACCCGGCGCGCCGTGACCTGTCCGCGCTGCGGCTCGGCGGACACCGAGGAGACCTCCCGCTTCGCCGCCACGTCCTGCAAGGCGCTGTGGCGCTGCCGCGCCTGCCGTGAGCCGTTCGAGTACGTCAAGGAGATCTGAATGGAAGGCCTGAAGGAAGCACAGACGGCTGCCGCGGTACGCCCGCGCACCCGCCGCCGTCCGGCCTTCCACACCCTGCGCGTCGCCACCGTGACGCCCCTGTGCGCGGACGCGGTCGCCGTCGGCTTCGACATCCCGCCGGAGCTGGCCGAGGAGTTCGCCTTCGAGCCCGGCCAGTCGCTGACATTGCGGCGCGAGATCGACGGGCGGGACGAGCGGCGGTCGTACTCGATCTGTTCGCCGGTCGGGTCGAGCCCGCGGATCGGCGTACGGGTCGTGCCCGGCGGCCTGTTCTCGTCCTGGCTCGTCGAGGACGTGCGCCCCGGCGACACCGTCGAGGTCATGGCCCCCACCGGCGCCTTCACTCCCGACCTGACGACCCCCGGCCATCACGTGCTGATCGCGGCGGGCTCCGGCATCACACCCATGATGTCCATCGCCGAGTCCGTCCTGGCCGCCGACTCCCGCTCCACGGTCACCCTCTTCTACGGCAACCGCCGCACCGGCACCGTGATGTTCGCCGACGAGCTGGCGGACCTGAAGGACCTGTACCCGACCCGCTTCCAGCTCGCCCATGTCCTGTCCCGCGAACCCCGTGAGGCCGAGGTGCTCTCCGGCCGTATCGACGCCGACCGGCTGTCGACGCTCGTCGACGCGCTGGTCGACGTGACGACCGCCGACCACTGGTGGCTGTGCGGCCCGCACGGGATGGTCCGGGACGCGCAGCGGGTGCTGGAGGGCCTCGGGGTCCCGGCGCAGCGTGTGCACCAGGAGCTGTTCTACGCCGACGATGAGCCCGTACGGGAGGTGCACCACGAGGAGAGCGGCCCGCAGGGGCCCGTCAGCCAGGTCACCATCACCCTCGACGGCCGGTCCACCACCGCCGCGCTGCCGCGTGAGCGGACCATCCTCGACGGTGCCCAACGCACCCGCCCCGACCTGCCGTTCGCCTGCAAGGGCGGCGTCTGCGGCACCTGCCGGGCCCTGGTCACCGACGGAAAGGCGGACATGCGGCGCAACTTCGCGCTGGAGGCGGCCGAGGTGGACGCCGGCTACGTCCTGACCTGTCAGTCGTACCCGGTCTCGGAGACGCTGACGGTGGACTACGACAGCTGAGCCGGCCGGAGGAAGTCGAGTGGCGAGGAAAGCGAAAGGACTAGTTCAAGAAGGAGTTGAGAAGGAAGTCCCTTCATGGCCTCGCCACGGCCGACTCTAACAGTCACGCGGGGATCAGGTCGCGCAGATTTTCGGGAGTCACGATCCGGGACTCCGGATGCAGCCCGTCGGGCCGCTGCAGGCCGATGTAGGTGACGGGACCCTCGGGCACCGTCACGCCGTCCCAGAGGGTGGTCGACGAGGCGTCCAGCAGGCCGGTGAGGTAGCGGACCGTCAGCTGCTCGCGCTCCACGATGCCGCGCAGCAGCGTCGCGACCGACACCCGGTTGGCCTCGACCCGGTTGGCCGCCGGAGTTCCCTTCAGATACAGGTGCAGCCACTTGGCACGCCACCGGCCGTCGGAACCGCGCTGGAACGCCAGCGGCAGCGCGACCCGGCCCGGCCCGCGCAGACCGGACTTCATGCGCACGGTACGCGGCTCGAACGGACGCCCCTGTTGCCGTGCCTCACGCAGCATGAACCCGAAGAACGACTCCTCGACCTCCTCGAAGCCCTCCCCGGAGAAGATGTTGACCTGCGGGACGATGAACTCGCCGCGCACGGCACCGAGGCGCAGGTCGATGAACTCGGAGGCGCCGTCGGGTGCCTCGGTGATGTCACCGGAGTGCTCGCCCTCCAGGTCCTTGAGGTTGGTGTACGCCAGCCAGCAGACCGTCGCGTAGTCGGCGTCCAGCATCAGCGCCGACAGGTCGTAGTCGGTGCGGTGGGCGGCCTGTTTCCAGTACACGAAGAAGCGCAGCAGCTCGCCGTCCACGGGTGACACCGAACCGCGGGGCAGCACGCCGAGCCCGGCCGGGGCCGCCCGGCCGCTGAGCGGCAGGGCGACATCCAGGACGTCCGGGTCGATCAGCAGATGGCCCGGGGCCGGCAGACGGCGCCGTATCTCCGCGTCCAGGACGGTGATCAGGCGCTCCCGTTCGGGCGGCAGCACGGGCGGACGCTCGTCCTCGGTGACCCAGGCGCGGCCGAGCCGGTTCACGAACACGCGGGGCTCGCCGGTGTCCTGCGCGCGGTTGGCGAGGTGTTCGCGGACCGACAGCAGGACCCGGCCGGACACGTCGCCCACGACCTCCTCGGCAGCCGCCGCGACCGTGGTGCGCTCCTCCTGGTCGAGGGCCATGCGCAGCAGCCGGTCCAGGGAGCGCAGCAGCTTTCCGGGCGCGGACTTCAGCAGCTCCGCCGCGCCGATGACGTCATGCATGCCGAGCAGCTCCTCCACCCGGCTGTCGAAGGAGCGCGCCTTCTTCTCGCCGCGGGCGACCGCGAACACGTCGGCGGCGTGCGGCCACTGCGGATACTCGTGCGGGTGCAGCCGCTCGCCGAGCCGCTTGAAGTCCTCGCGGTGCGCGTGCACGTCCGCGAGTTTGGCGGGCGTGGCGGCGACCACCGAGTCGAGACCCGCCAGCAGGGCACGGCGCACCGGTCGGGAGAGCCCACGGAACCGCGTCGCCTCCACCAGGGTCACGTCACCGCCCGACACCGCGCACGCCAGCCGCAGCACATCGGTGACCGTGTCCAGCAGAAGCGCCGAACCGGCTCGCAGGCGAGCCCGGTTGATCACGGCACGGTTCTCCCGGACCGGGATTTCCGCGGGCTGCGGCCCGTCGGCGCACGCCGCGGCGAGCGCCTCCAGATCACGCAGGGCGTCCTCGCCGAGCGGGGTGCTGCTTTGCGCCAACGCCAGGTACAGGGCGGTGACTTCGGCATCCGCGTCGGCGCCCAGGTGCAGCACCGTCACACGGTCACCGGCCGCCGCGATCAGCTCCTCGTGGTGGCCCAGCATCTCGGCGTAGGTGTGCTGGTAGCGGCCGTACGACGGGAGGGTGAGCAGGTCGACAACACCGTCGCTCAACTGCTCCAGAACACCCGCGCGCGTCGCGTCGTCGGCGAGCGCCTCGGCGATGCAGCCCGTCCAGAAGTCGTAGGTGGCCGGCACGTTGGCCGGGAAGTCGACGAAGTACACGTTGTGCCGCACATGGTCGCCGACCATCTCGCGGACCGTGCCCAGCGTCCGCACCGCGGTGTCGACGACCGTGCCCTCGGACAGCCCCGACAGATGGGCCAGCAGCTCCGCCGAGAGCTTGAAGCCCACGGACATCAACGCGGCGTCGAACTGCCGTGCCGCGACGGCGCCTTCCCCGGCGGGTCCCGCGGGGGAGGGGAGACGGTGGACGTGCCGGATGACCAGGGGTTCGAGACGGTGGACCATTCCCGGATGATCCCGCATGCGTACGTGAGTTCGCATGCGGGTTTTCCGCGTCGAGTGCGGTGCGAAGTGCGGTGCCGAGTGCGGCGTCGAACGCGGATTTCCTCACACGTCGCACTAGTCATATGTGCGTAAATTTGGCGGGTATCGTTCGCGGTTCGGCCGGGCATCGTTAGTTGGCGGGGTTTGAGGTGAGAGGGGAACAATGCCGTCGTCGTCGATGCGGTTGGCCGATGCACAGTCACAGCCGGTGCTCAGTCCGCCGGCGCCTGTCGCCGTCTTCCTGGTGGTCACGATCGAGCCGGGCGGCGAGCCGGAGGTGCGCGATCTGCTGGCCGGGCTCGCGGGACTGGTACGGGCCGTCGGGTTCCCGAGTCCCGACGGCGGCCTGTGCTGCGTCGCCGGAGTGGGGTCCACGGCCTGGGACCGGCTGTTCGGTGCCCCGCGTCCCCGGGAGCTGCACCCCTTCAAGGAGTTGGAAGGGTCACGACACCGCGCCGTGGCGACCCCCGGCGACCTGCTCTTCCACATCCGCGCCGCCCGCACGGACCTCTGCTTCGCCCTGGCCGCCGAGATCATGAAGCGGCTGCGCGACGTGGTCACCGTCCAGGACGAGGTCCAGGCCTTCGCCTACTTCGACTCGCGCAACGTCCTCGGCTTCGTCGACGGCACCGAGAACCCGGTCGGCCAGGCGGCGGCCGACGCGGCGGTCGTCGGGGACGAGGATCCCGCGTTCAGCGGCGGAAGCTACGCCATCGTCCAGAAGTACCTGCACGACGTGGACGCCTGGGAGGCCCTGGCGGTCGAGGCCCAGGAGAAGGTGATCGGCCGCTCCAAGCTGACCAACATCGAACTCGACGTGCCCGGCTCCCACAGGGACGTGAACACGGTCACCGGGCCGGACGGGGAGGAACTGGAGATCCTGCGCGGCGCCATGCCGTTCGGCAGGCCCGGGCACGGCGAGTTCGGCACGTACTTCATCGCCTATGCCCGCACGCCCGAGACACCCGAGGCCATGCTGCGGAAGATGTTCCTCGGCGGCCCGGAATCCGGCCCCGACCCGATCCTCGACTACTCGCAGGCCGTCACCGGAACCCTCTTCTTCATCCCGCCGGTCACTTTTCTCGAGTCGATCCAGGAACGGTACGTGACGGACTGAGCCCGTCCACGACGAGAGCGCGAGGAGGGGGTCAGGGGCGCTCCGCGTTGCGCTCCTTCAGGCGGGCCGCCTCCTTGCGGACCTCGGCCTGGGTGGCGCGCTCCTTCCGCAGCCACTCGGGCTGCTCCTGCTTCAGCGCCTCGATCTGCTCGGTGGTGAGGGGCTCCGTGACGCCGCCGCGGGCCAGGCCCGCGATGGAGACGCCGAGCTTCGCCGCGACCACCGGGCGGGGGTGCGGGCCGTCGCGTCGCAGGTCGCGCAGCCACTGCGGCGGGTCCGCCTGCAGCGCGTTCAGTTCCGCGCGCGTGACGACACCCTCGCGGAACTCGGCGGGGGTGGCTTCGAGGTACACACCCAGCTTCTTGGCCGCGGTCGCGGGCTTCATGGTCTGGGTGCTTTGGTGCGACGTCATGGTCACAAGGGTATCGAGTGGGTGAACCCCCGCCGACCACGGCCGGTAACCTGGCCAGGTGACAGGCTCGGAAGTACCCCCTTCGTCCTCGGAAGCAGCCGCTTCCTTCCGGCTCGCGTACGTCCCGGGAGTGACCCCCTCGAAGTGGGTGCGGACCTGGAACGAGCGCTTCCCCGACGTCCCCCTGACCCTCCACGCGGTCACCGCCGCCGACGCGCCCGACCTGCTGCGGGACGGCGCCGCCGACGCCGGGTTCGTCCGGCTGCCGGTCGACCGTACGTTCTTCAGCGCGATCCCCCTGTACACCGAGGCCACGGTCGTCGTCGTCCCCAAGGACCACGTCATCACGGCAGTGGAGGAGGTGACCACGGACGACCTGGCCGACGAGGTCCTCTTCCACCCCCTCGACGACGTCCTCGACTGGGAGCGGCCACCGGGGCAGCCCGCCTTCGAGCGCCCCGCGACCACCGCGGACGCCGTCGAGCTCGTCGCGGCGGGCGTCGGCCTGCTCGTCGTACCCCAGTCGCTGGCCCGCCTCCACCACCGCAAGGACCTGACCTACCGGACGCTCGTGGACGCCCCCCAGTCGAGCATCGCCCTGTCCTGGCCGCAGGACGCGACCACCGACCTGGTCGAGGACTTCATCGGCGTCGTCCGTGGCCGCACAGTCAACAGCACCCGGGGCCGCACCACCTCCCAGGCCCCGGCCGCCCCGGAGCAGCCGAAGCGCAAGCGCCCGGACGCCGGCGCCAGCCCAGGGCGCCGGCGCGGCGGCTCCGGCGGCGCCAGGAGTGCCAAGGGAACCCGGCGCGGGAAGCCCCGCGGCAGGTCGTAGCGTCCCCGGCCCTCAAGAGGGGGGACCCCCGGCCGCTCCCTGATCCGCTGGGCGCGCCCCTCGTCGTACGCCATGAGGCCTCCTACTCGGCGCGTTCCGTGAGCCTTCGCTCCAGGTCGCGCAGGTCCTTGCCGATGTGGGAGCGGACCTGGCGGGCCATGAGCGGGGCCGCCGGCCGGGCGAGACCGCCGGGGCCGCCCCGGACGCGGATACGGGCGAGGGTGCCGGACGGATGCGGGTCGAAGGCGTAGGTGACGTGCATCGGCATCGGGCCGGCCACGGACACCATGTCCAGCAGCCGCGGGAAGTCGTACGACGCCACGCGCAGTACGTAGTCGATGCGCCGGCCGAGGAAGTACGCCGTCCGCGTGACCTCGGCGCCGACCCCGAAGCCGCCCGCCTCGGCCTCGCGGGTCAGCTCCGCCCTGCGGATGCCCTGCGTCCAGTCGGCGTCGTGGCGCCAGTCCATGGCGTACCCGGCCACCTGCTCGGGAGGGAGCGGGATGACCCGCTCCGCCGATACGTCGATCGTCACCGCGCCAGGATCACCGCGCCGGGCGTGCGGCGCATGCGCAGCAGGGCCCCGAGTCCCGGACCCGGGGCCCTTGGGCGGGCGGTGGCTCAGCGGGCGTACGTGGCCCGCTCCGCCGTACGCACGACCGTCTGCCCGTCGGCCTGGCTCAGCGCACCCGCGCTCACCCACGCGTTCACGGTGGACCGCACACGCGAGACCAGCGCACCCTTGCCGTTGAACGGCGCCCCGGCCCAGATCTCGTCCAGCAGCGTGGTGCCGTCGGACTTCGCGGGATTGGCGACGCCGGAGTCGGTGTTGCCGAAGATCACCCGGGGTTCGGAGCGCCGGAAGTAGGCGTGGGTCGGGTCGTCGGTGCCCTCGAAGAAGGGGGCGAACTCGGTGCCGCCCATGGTGTAGTGGAGCGGTTTGCCGGACACCGGGGTGAGGGACGGCAGCAGGTCGCCGGAGAGTCCGGCGTTGCGGTACAGGCCCAACTGGAGGTAATCGGTCGAGGCGTTACGGCCGACCAGGTTGACCGGTCCGTAGAAGAGGGTCTGCAGGGACGGATCGTCGAGGGTCTTCTCGACCCGGAGCCGGAACGGGAGCGTGACGCGTACGGTGTCGCCGCTGCGCCAGGTCCGGGACACGGTGAAGTAGCTGCCCGCGACCGGAGTGCCGCCGACCGCTCTGCCGTTGACGGTCACCTTGAAGCCGCCGGACGCCCAGGACGGCACGCGCAGCTTCAGCTCGAAGGACGCCCTGCCCCCGCCGATGGTGATCGTGGAGCCCTGTTCCCTCGGGTAGTCCGTGCTCTGGGTGACCGTGACGCCCTTCTCCGCCCAGGTCAGGGTGGACGGGCTGTACAGGTTGACGTACAGAGCGCTGCCGTCGGCCTTCTTGAAGTACACCGAGTCCTGGTACTTCGTGGCGCTCTCCATGCCCGTGCCCTCGCAGCAGGTCGTGCCCTGCTTGGGGGTGTAGTCGCGCACGTGCCCGGGCTTCAGGCCGATGAAGTACGTGACGAGCGGCTTCTCCGCGTCGGCCTTGTCCTGCTTGGAGCCGAGCACCTGGTTGTACAGGGCCCGCTCGTAGTAGTCCATGTACTTCGGGTTCTGCTCGTGGAAGAACAGCATCCGGCTCAGCTTGAGCAGGTTGTACGCACAGCAGGTCTCGGCGTTGGTGTCGCTGATCGTGCCGGCGATGACCCCGCGGGCCTTCCAGAACTCGGCCGTGCTCGTCCCGCCGATGCCGTACATGCGCTGCGGGACGACCATGCCCCAGAAGTTCTTGGCGGCCGTGAGGTAGCGGGCCTCACCCGTGGCGTCGTACAGCCGGACGTAACCGGTGAAGATCGGGATGTGCTGGTTGGCGTGCAGGCCGTCCAGGATGTCGGTGTTCGCGGCGCAGGCGTCGATGAGCCTGTCCAGGTCGAACAGCTTGGCCAACGCGAGGTGTTCGGCCTTGCCGGTGATCGAGTGCAGGTCGACGATCGTCTCGACGATGCCGCCGAACTCGCCGCTGGAGAAGATGCCCCACATCCGCTGGAGGGTGGCGTCGGGCAGCTTGGACAGCCGGGAGTACATCCAGTCGCACATGCCGGACGCGAGGTCGAGGGCGCGGGCGTCGCCGGTGGCGAGGTGGGCGTCCAGCAGGCCCTTGAGGATCTTGTGCGCGGTGTAGTACGGCGCCCACACCTTGGTGTAGTCGCCGCTGGTCATCGACTCCAGCTCGATGAACTGGGTCTCCGGGTACGCGGCGAGGAACCCGGGGTGGCTCGGCCCGCCCCAGGTGCGGCGCAGGGTGGCGGTCAGCCCGCGGCCGGAGGCGTCCGCGAACGTGCCGCCGGTGGTCTCGAAGAAGTCGTACGACGCCAGGTTGCCCCGGCCGACCGAGGTCGCCGAGGCCTGGCTGCTATGCAGCGCCGTGATCTCGGCGGCGGTCAGGGCCCGCGACCAGACGTTGAACTCGTCGAAGGCGCCCGCGAACACCGGGTCGCCGGAGAAGTTCGAGCGACCGAGCCAGTTGTTCGTCAGGGTGCCCAGCGTCGACGGGTTGAGGGTCATCGACGTGTTCTGGGCGACGAGCGTGCCGTTGACGTACAGCGTTCCCGTGCTGCCACTGATCGTCACCGCGAGGTGGCTCCACTGGTTCAGGGGCAGCGCGGCGGTGCCGTTGAGCCCCTGCTCCCCGCCGGGCCCGTTGGTGGTGACGGCGAAGCGGGGGACGCCGTCCGCGTTGCGCCCGGCCAGGTACATGTACCGGGTGTTGTTGTCGCCGAAGTCGAAGACGCGGGCCCAGTTGGCGTCGTGGGTGGGCTTCACCCAGGCGGACAACGTGATCGCCGGGGCGCCGCCGAGCACGGCGGCCGGCAGGTCGACGTACTGGTAGGAGCCGCGCACGTTCTCCTGGGCGGTGCCGAACTTCCCGGTGACGCTGAGTATCCGCGGGTCGCGGCGCAGCGCCTCACGCACCTCGGTCAGCGCCCCGACCATGGCCCCGATCCTGTCGGCGTACGCCTGCTCCCCGGTGCTCGCGTAGGCCTGCGACAGCATGCTCAGGAAGTGGCCGGTGTAGTGGCCGCGGAGATTGCCGTTGGCCTCACCGTCCAGCCCCTCCCAGCCGCCCGGGGCCACCGCGCCGCCCGTGGAGAGCCCGGCGTTGGCGCGGAAGACCTGCAGGAGCCGGTTCACGTCGTAGCCCCGGCCGTGATCGAGCATCAGCTGACGCTTGCCGGTGAAGACGCCCGGCCTGAGGGCCACGTCGTCGAGGGCGAAGGGCTGGACGGTCCAAGCGGACGGGGCGGCGGCCGCAGCCTGCGCTTCCTGCACGGCAGCCGCAGCCTGAGCCCCCGGAACGGCGGCCGAGGCCCGGCCGGTTGCCGCGAACGAGGCCGCGGGGGTCGCCGCCGCCAGCGCCGCGGTCCGGAGAAGTGATCTTCTGGAGAGGGGCGGTGCCATGGGGGCTCCTCCACGAGGTCAATGCAGGTTCGGGATATCGAACAGCGTGCGGATGGTCGACCAGACGCTATGTGTGGGCTGAGGGGCCGTCAACGGTGCTGACGGGATTGGTGGCGCGGATGGGGAGGACGGGGAACGCGGGCCGAGGCATGAGCAGCCGGACGACGTCGTGGGGAGGGTTGAGATGGGAGTTCGTGACCAGTGGCGTGGCGGATCGGCTGTCGCGGGGTGCAGCCGCGTGGGCACGCGCGGTTCCTCCGGCGCGACGGCCCTCGATGGCGTCCTCGCCGGGCGCGGCACCGATGCCGAGGGCTCCGGGCTGCCGGTCGCCGATGATGTCCAGGTGCGTCACGGAACGCTCCCGGCTCATCTCGACCCGCCGGCGCACTTCGTGGCTGACGATCCTGCCGGTCGTCAGCTGTTCGTACGCCGCAGGCGAGCCGGCCGCGGAGGATCCCAGGCGGCTCTCGGCGGTCACCGTCAGGCCGGCCTGGCGGGCGTACTCCTGGCCCGTCCCGTTCCCGTTCCCGTTCCCGTTCCCGCTCACGTTCCTCGGCACGGAACGGCGCGGCGACTCGAAGTGCTCGCCTGGGTCATCGGTACCGGTACCCCGCCCTGTGACCGCGCGGCCACACAGCCGCAGACGGTGTCCGGAACGTTCTGCTCGTAGTCGGGCGTCTTCGCGGCAGCCGTCGGTCCCGCCGGGAAGATGGAGCTCGGACGCATGCCTCACGGCAGCCGGCCACGCGCGCCGAGCCCATCGCCGCAAAAGGTGCTGACTGGAAGCCTGGTTGGTCAGTCGGCCCAGCCCTCAGTCGGCCCAGCTGCCGGTGGTCAGGAGGAGGCCGTCGCCCGTACGAGCCAGTCGTACGCTCCGCGAGCCGTGAACTCCCCCTGTCCGCCCCGCAGCAGCAGCCCGGCCGTCGCGAACTCCGGGGCGTTCGCCTGGGCGGCCACGTACGGGATCGCGATGCAGCGCATTCCGGCCGCGTGCGCGGCGGCGGCGCCGGGGGCCGCGTCCTCCAGGACCACGCAGTCGCCCGGTGCCGCGCCGAGCCGCCGGGCCGCCTCCAGGAAGACATCGGGGGCGGGCTTGCCGCGCTCGACCTCGTCGGCCGATACGACGGTGCGCAGCTGGGCGTCCAGGCCCGTGCCGGCGAGGATCGCCGTGATGGCCCCGTGAGACGAGCCGGATGCCACGGCCATCGGGACCCCCTCGTCCGCCAGCAGCTCCACGAACTCGCGCATCTCGGGGTACACGCGCGTGGCGGTGCGGGCGAGTTCCAGATAGCGGCGGTTCTTGGCGGCGAGCAACTCGTCGACGGAGGCCCGCAGACCGTATTCCCGCTTCCAGAGCGTGACCGTCTCCAGCGTGCTGATGCCGACGTACCGCTCGTGATCCGCCCACGTGAAGTCGGGAACTCCGTGGTCGGCGAGGATCTGCCGGCCCGCCTCGTAGTAGTTGGGCTCGCTGTCCACGAGCGTTCCGTCGAGATCGAAGATGACCGAAGTGCCGTTGAGACCGCTCATGGCCCCAGGATGTCAAAAGCCTCAAGGGTCACTTCGGCCTCGAGGGTCATTTCCGGGCCGCCGTCCGCCCGATCGACTCCACCAGCGGCAGCAGCCGGTGCGGGACGCGCTCGCGCAGGGCCACCTCGGTGCGGGTGCGGACCACGCCGGGCAGGCTGATCAGCTTCTGGATCACGTCCTCCAGATGGGCGTTGTCGCGGGCCACCACCCGGGTCAGCAGATCCCCACCGCCCGTGATCGAGAAGGCCTCGACGATCTCCGGTACGGCGGCGAGCGCGTCGCCCACGTCGTCGAGATGGCCCTGGGTGACCTCGATGTGCACGAAGGCCAGTACCGGGTGGCCGAGCGCGGCGGGGGAGAGAGTCGGCCCGATGCCGGTGACCACGCCGTCCCGCTCCAGCCGGTCGAGCCGCGCCTGCAAGGTGCCGCGCGCCACGCCGAGGATGCGGGCGTACTCGCGCACGCTCGTGCGGGGCTGTTCCAGCAGCAGCCGCAGGATGCGGGTGTCGAGCTCGTCCACGGCCATGGCGGCAGGCCTCCCCTCGTACGTGGTCCGTTGGCTCGCTGGTGGACGCTTCGGGACCGAAATGTCTGTGCCAATGGCCCAGCATATTCGACGCCACTTGAGCCAGTCGCCCCGGCGATGCTGCAATGGGACCGTCGATGGCGCTGCGGACCTCCGCGGCGCCTTTTTCATGCCGATACGGAGGGGCGGAAAGCAGTGCTGAAGAGGGTGTTCGTGGCGCCGGACCCGGGCCGGGCGCGGCTGCGCTTCGCCGTGCGGGCCGTCCTCGGCATCGGGCTCGCGGTCGTCGTCTGCGCACTGGCCGGACACTCCCTCGTCGGCGCCGTCACCGGCGGGCTCGCCGCGCTGCTCGCTCTGTTCACCGTCACCGACGCCACGGTCCGGGGGCAGGCGGTCACCACCGCGCTGCTGCCGCTCGTCGGCCTCCCCGTCCTCGCGGCGGCGGCCGAACTGCACGACCACCCGGTCGCCCGCGACCTCACCTTCCTCGCCGTCGTCGGCGCGGGCGTGTATGCGCGCCGCTGGGGACCGCGCGGTCACAGCCTGGGCGTGTTCGCGTTCATGACCTTCTTCGTGGCGCAGTTCCTGCAGGCGACCCCGCGGCAGCTGCCCGAGCTCTACGCCGCCGTACTGCTGTCCCTGCTCACCGCGTCCGCGGTCCGCTTCGGGCTGTGGTGCTACGAACGCCGCCTGCCCCCGGCACCCGTACCCGCACCGCCGGGCGGCAGTGGCCTGGCACGCGTGACCACGCGCCAGGCGATCCAGGCCACCGCCGGCGCCGGCTTCGCGCTCGTCGTGGGGCAGTTGGTGTCCGGGCAGCGCTGGTACTGGGCCGTCGGCGCCACCTGGTGGATCTTCGTCAACACCACCTCGCGCGGCGAGACCCTGGTCCGCGGCTTCCGCCGGATCCTCGGCACGGTGATCGGCATCGGCCTCGGCCTGCTCGTCGCCGTCCCACTGAACGGCGCGGGCCTCCCTACGGCCGTGCTCCTCACCGTCTGCGTCTTCGGCATCTTCTACACCGCCGCCGTCTCCTACACCTGGATGATGCTGTGCGTCACGGTGCTCGCCGAGCTCCTCTACGGCCTCCTGGGCGTCCTCGACCCCGCCCTGCTGGCGCTGCGGCTCGCCGAGACCGGCGTCGGGGCGCTCGGCGCCGTGCTGGCCGTGCTGCTCGTCCTGCCCGTCACCACCCACACCGTCACGGACGCTTGGATCCAGCGGGCCCTGCGCTGCGTCCAATCGGCCACTGCCGAGGCCGCAGCGCGCCTCGCCGGTGACGCGACCGCCGACCCGGCCTCGAAGCTTGCCGAACTGGAACAGCTGCTCGGCCGGGTACGGCTCTCGGTCGCCCCGCTCGTGCACCCGCTGAACCCCATGCCGGCCCGCAAGCGGCGCGCTCGCAGGGTCCTGGTCCTGCTCGACGACTGCGCCCGGGAGATCCGCGGCCTGGCCGCCGTGGCCGCCGACCCGGAGGCCTCGCACGACGCCCGCCTGGCCGCCGCGTGCTGGCGCGTCGAGGCGGCGGTCGCGGCGCTCACCGGCGGCACGGACATCACCGCCCCCACCGAGCAGCCGACGGCGTCGGACCCCGCGCTGGCCCATCTGCACGGCCTGGAGCGCGCCCTGGCCGAACTGGCCCAGCCCCTGCGCACGCCGTCCGGTTCGCGGCTCGTCGGGGCTTGAGACGACCGGTCGGGCAGGACTGTCTCGGGTCTTGAACGACTCGGGTCGGCATGTCGCTTTATCGGCCACCTGGATGTGCCGTGCGGAGCTTCGGCGCGCGCGCCGCCCGACGCGACGCCGGCCGGTGGTCCGTGGGCGCCGACTGGTCCTGGATCGGGCCGCCGGTCTCCGCAGCCGCGCCCGCGCGAGGGGCGGGACATGGCCGTACTCGCCGACGATTAGGCGACCTTGGTCTAGACCGATGATGATCCGCTGCTACCGTCACCCCGGACGGCACCCGACCGGAAGGGGAACAGCGGTGGCAGACTTCGGCAGGCGGGAACGACGGGGAACGCGGGCCTACATCGGGTCGTTCACGGCGGCCGGAGGTCATGGCATCACCGCGGCGTCCGTGGCCGCGGGCAGCGGCGCGCTGACCGTCCTGAGCGGCGTGGACGACCTGCCCGACCCGGCGTACCTGGCCCTGTCGCCCGACGGCGACACGCTCTACGCGGTCAGCGAGACCGCCGAGGGCGCGGTGGCCGCCTACCGTCTGACCGGGGGCAAGCCGGAGCTCATCGGGTCACCGGTCCCGGTGGGTGGCAGCGGACCCACGTACCTCAGCCTGGTCGCCGGCCACGTCCTGACCGCCAACTACGGCTCCGGCAGCGTCACCGTCGTGCCCGTGCGCCCCGACGGCGCCCTCGCGGACGCCCCGACCGCCGTCCTCCAGCACACCGGCTCGGGCCCGCACACGCCACGCCAGCAGGGCCCGCATGCCCACCAGGTGCAGCCCGACCCGGGCGGCCGCTGGGTCGTCAGCGTCGACCTCGGCACGGACTCGGTGCGGGTGTGCACGCTGGCCGGCGGCACCCTCGACGTACACCGGGAGATCGCCCTGCGGCCCGGCTCGGGCCCCCGCCACCTGGCCTTCCATCCGCACGGCAGGTACGCGTACGTCCTCAACGAACTCACCCCCACCGTCACCGTCTGCCACTGGGACGCCGACGACGGCACGCTGAAGCCGCTGGCCGAGACGCACGTGCTTCCGGGCGCCCCGGCCGGTGACGCCTATCCGTCGGGGATCGTCGCCTCGCCCGACGGCCGCTTCGTGTGGACCGCGACACGCGGCGAGGACGTGCTGTCGACGTTCGCCGTGGCGGGGGAGGAACTGCGGCTGGTGGGGACGGTGACCTGCGCCGGGCACTGGCCGCGCGCGGTCACCGAGGCGGGCGGCTTCCTGTACGTCGCGAACGAGCGCTCCGGTGACGTGTCCTGGTTCGCCGTGGACCCGGCCACGGGACTCCCGCGCTACGAGGGCTCGATCGAGGCGCCTGCGGCATCCTGCGTGGTCATCGGCCAGGTCCCCGACGAGGCATGACCGGCCGCCCACGGGGTGCCCAAGGAATGCCGAAGGAATACTGAAGGGCCCGCTCCGGGTGAGGAGCGGGCCCTTCGGCGTTACGGCTGTGACGTGCGCGTCAGCGCACCGGCGCGCCCTGCGGCTGCGGCGGGGCGATGCCCAGCGCCGTCGTGTACTTCGACAGGGCGAGCTTCCCGATCGCCGGGTACGGGCCGAGCGGCTCGGCGGCGGAGCAGCCCGCCTCCTGGGCGGCCTGCGCGATCAGGCTCGGGTCGATCTCCGGCCCTATCAGGTACGGCGCCAGCGCCAGCTGCTGCGAGCCCGAGGACCGCAGCTGCTCGGCGACGGCCGTGATCGAACCGTCCTGGTCCAGGGCCGCCGCCATCACCGGCACGGCCAGGCGCGCGGCGAGCAGCATGCCGGTGATCCCGGCCGCCTGCACGGCCTCCTCGCCGCCCACAGAGGCGAGGACGATGCCGTCCGCGGCCGTGGCCACGGTGAACAGCCGGGCACGGTCGGCGCGGGCCAGACCGGCCTCCGACAGCCGCACGTGCAGCGCCTCGGCGAGCAGCGGGTGCGGGCCGAGCACATCGGTGAGGTCGGCCGCGACCCGGCTGTCCATCACGGCCTGGCGGATGACGCGCAGCAGCGCGCTGTCCGGGCCGGCCAGCAGCGGTACGACGACGGCGACGGGGCCCTCCGGCTCCTTGACCTCCACACCTGCGGCGATCGCCTGCTCGTAGCGGGCGATGCGCTCCTCGGCGGCGTGCACGAGCACGGACTGGAGCGTGGGGAACTCCACGTCGTCACCGTCCACGTACCCGATCCGGGCGTCGAGACCGGGGAGCTCGGAGCGGGCGATGCTCACGACCTCCTCGGCCAGGCCGCGGGTGGCGGCGCTCGGCGTGCCCGGCACCGCGAGGACGAGCGCGGGCGCGCCTTCAGGAGCCGCCAGGGGCTCGGGTCGGCGGTGCCGCCCGGGCTGACGAGGTCGCGGCATTCGTACTGGCAGGCCGGACGCGGGCCCAGTGGGGGAGCTCATGGCGACGCATGTTACTGGCTTCTTGGGCTCCCCTGTTCGGGGAGGGTGCAGGTGAGCGGTATCCGTCCGTATTTGTCTGATTGAGTTACGTGCGGTGCGGAAGCGGACGGCCTAGGGGGATGAGTTCCTCTTTCCGGTCACCACGTAGAGCATCGCCTCATCACCCGGAAGGGTGAACGCGTCCGCCGCCAGATCGGTCGCGATACGCACCGCCCCCTGCAACGGATCTCCGACGGCCGGCACCCGCCGCGCGTGCGGCAGCCGCTTCGACAACTCCTCTTCCAACGGTACGAGAAGCGCGGCGCCCATCTTGAACAGGCCGCCGGTGAGCGCTACTTGGGGGTCTCCGGCGGTGGGGCAGACGGCGGCCGCCGATTCGGCCATGTGCCGTGCGGCGGTCCGCACGATCTCCGCGGCCACCGGGTCGACGTCGGCGCAGCCGGCCACGTGGGGGGCGAAGGAGGCGAGGACGGCGGGACGGTCCGGGCGTGGATAGAGCCTGCCGGGCAGCCCTCGCACCGGGCCGAACAACTCCTCGGCGTGGGCCAGCAGCCCGGCCGACCCGCCGGGCCGCCCGTCGTGCGCGCGCAGCGCCGCCTCCAGCCCGGCCCGCCCGATCCAGGCACCGCTGCCGCAGTCGCCGAGCAGATGCCCCCAGCCGTCCGCGCGGCGCCAGCCCGTCAGGTCGGTGCCGATCGCGATCAGCCCCGTACCGGCGGCGACCACGGCACCGGGCCGGGGCCCGAGGGCGCCGACATAGGCGGTGACGGCATCGGCGACCAGGGCGAGGCGTCCGATGCCGAACTCCCGCTCCAGTGCGGCGGGCAGCTCGGCGCGCAGTCCGTCGCCCAGGGTGGCGAGCCCGGCGGCACCGACCACGGCCGCCGCCAGCTGAACGACACCGGCCTCGGCCACCAACGCCCGAACCATGGGCACCAGTTGCTCCATCAGATGCCCGGCGTCGATGCCCCGCTCGCCGGTTCGCACGGGCTCGCCGGACTCCCACCGGGCCAGCGCCCCCTGGGCGACGGTGCCGACGACGACGCGCATCCCGGACCCTCCGGAGTCGACGGCGAGGAACCCGGAGGCCTCGGTCACGGCAGGCGCCAGTCCACCGGCTGTCCTCCCTGTCGGATCAGCAGGTCGTTGGCCCGGCTGAACGGCCGGGAGCCGAAGAAGCCGCGGTCGGCGGACATGGGGGAGGGGTGGGCGGACTCCACCGACGGGAGGTTGCCGAGGAGAGGGCGGAGGTTGCGGGCGTCGCGGCCCCAGAGCACGGACACCAGCGGCTTACCGCGGGCGGCGAGCGCACGTATGGCCTGTTCGGTGACCTCCTCCCACCCCTTGCCGCGATGGGCGGCCGGCTTGCGCGGGGCCGTAGTGAGCGCCCTGTTGAGCAGCAGCACGCCCTGCTGGGTCCACGGCGTCAGATCGCCGTTGGACGGCTGCGGCAGCCCCAGGTCCGTGTGCAACTCCCGGTAGATGTTGATGAGGCTGCCGGGGAGCGGACGCACGTCGGGCGCGACCGAGAACGACAGCCCCACGGCATGTCCCGGTGTCGGATACGGGTCCTGTCCGACGATCAGGACCCGTACGTCGTCGAAGGGCTGCTGGAAGGCCCGCAGGACGTTCGGCCCGGCCGGCAGATAGGTGCGTCCCGCGGCGATCTCCGCGCGCAGGAAGTCGCCCATCGCGGCGATCCGATCGGCAACGGGCTCCAAGGCCTTCGCCCAGCCCGCCTCGAGGATTTCATGCAAGGGTCGTGGTGCCACGGCCGTCACCCTACTGCCGTACCGGCAGCCGTGATCAACCGGTGGCCAAGGGCGGCCCGTAAGCCCCGGCGCCTCGGACGGCTCATGCGATTACCGCGGCCCGCACGCACAGCACGTCCGGCAGGTGCGACGTCAGCTGCCGCCAGCTGTCGCCGTCGTCGGCCGACGCGAACACCTCGCCGTTGCGGTTGCCGAAGTACACGCCTGCCGGGTCCGCGTCGTCCGTGCACATCGCGTCGCGCAGCACCGTGCCGTAGTGGTCCTCCTGCGGCAGCCCCGCCGACAGCGGCTCCCAGCTCTTGCCCGCGTCCGCCGTACGGAAGACACGACATCGGCGGTCGGCGGGCACGCGGTCGGAGTCGGCGTTGATCGGGAAGACGTACGCCGTCTCGCCGCGGTGGGGGTGTGCGGCCGCCGCGAAGCCGAACGTGGACGGCAGGCCCTCGCCGATGTCCGTCCAGTGCGCGCCCGCGTCGTCGCTGCGGTACACGCCCCAGTGGTTCTGCAGATAGAGACGGTCCGAAGTCGCCGCGTCCTGTGCGATCTTGTGCACGCACTGGCCGAACTCCGGGTTCGGATCCGGCAGGAACACCGCGGAGACACCGGAGTTGGAAGGAACCCAGCTCGCTCCGCCGTCGGTCGTCTTGAAGACGCCGGCCGTCGAGACGGCGACCGTCACGGCCCGGGGATCGCGCTTGTCGGTGATCACGGTGTGCAGGCCCTCACCGCCGCCGCCCGGCACCCACTTCGACCGGGTCGGGTGCTCCCACAGCGGGCGGATCAGCTCGAAGGTCTCACCGCGGTCCTCCGAGCGGTACAGCGCGGCCGGCTCCGTGCCCGCGTACACCACGTCCGGTTCCGCTGCCGCCGGGTGCAGCTGCCACACCCGCTCCAGGGAAGCGTCCGTGTCCTTCGGGAACTTGACGGCCGGCCGGGCCGGTTCGGTCCATGTGCGGCCCAGGTCGTCGGAGTGGAACACGGACGGGCCCCAGTGCGCGCTGTCGCCGCCCGCCAGCAGCCGCGGACGCTCGCCCCGCGTGTCGATGGCGACCGAGTACACGGCCTGGGCGTTGAAGTAGGGACTCTCGTCGAACTCCCAGGTGCCACCTCGCCTCCGCCCGATGAACAGCCCCTTGCGCGTGCCCACGGCGAGCAGTACCTCGGTCATGCCGATCACCTCCGCGACGTCTTTGTCTCAGGTACCGGCCAGTCTGCACCCCGGCACTGACAGTCACCCCTGGAAAGGTCTACGTCGCAGGTCAGGGCGGCGAGGATAGCTCGCCGCGGCGGACTGCGGGGCGCTTTCGCGAGACGCCCGCGGGGACCGCGTGACCCGTGCCACGGTCGTCTCCCGGTACGTGCCGTGAGCATCCGTCTGCCGTCTCCCGTATGGGAGGGAGGTGGGTCCGGCAGGTTCGCGCGCTCATGAGGAGGAAGCCTTCGATGGCGTTCCGTGGTCCGAAGGTGTGGCTGTGGCGGTGGCGGCGCAATCCGCTCAAGCGCCGGGCCGACGCGGTGGAGGCCTGGGTGCTGCTCGCCGCCTGGGCGCTCACCGTCCTCGCCGGAGTGCTCGCCGGCCTGACGACGGCCGGCACGGTGGAGCGGGGGATGGCCCGGGAGCGCGTCGAGTGGCGCCCCGTCGTCGCCCTGCTCACCGAGCGGGCGCCGGGCACGACCGAGGTGCGCTCCGGTACGTCGAGCGGCGCGAGCGTGTGGGCGAAGGTCCG
The DNA here is from genome assembly GCF_052068475.1 of Streptomyces sp. SD31. NCBI lineage: Bacteria > Bacillati > Actinomycetota > Actinomycetes > Kitasatosporales > Streptomycetaceae > Streptomyces > Streptomyces sp. SD31. The sequence continues at coordinate 200,197 of NZ_JBQHCX010000007.1, forward strand.
CTGGAGCGCGCAAGACGGTTCCGCGCACACCGGACAGGCCCGCGTCCGGCCCGGCAGCGGCGTCGGCACGCCGGTCACCGTCTGGACGGACCCCCAGGGCCGCCTGGTGACCCAGCCCGCCACCGCCTCCGAGGCCCGCACCCGGGCCACTCTGGTCGGCGGCCTCGCGGGCGTCTGCGCCGCATGCGTACCTTTCGTCGCCGGGCGCGCCCTCCGCAGCCGCCTGGAGAGCCGGCGCATCGACCGGTGGGGCTACGAGTGGGCACGGTTCGGCCCGCTGTGGGGCGGGCGGACGACGGGGTGACGGCTGTACGAGGGGTCGGCGAAGGGGCGTGGCTGCCGCGCCCGTGGAAAGGCGTGGCCGTCCCGCCCGTCGGATCGCGCCGCCCTGCCCTCGGATCGCGCCGCACGGCGTCTCGGTGGCGCCGGGTAGGACACCCCGCGGCCCGGCCCGCCAAGGACGCGGTGGCCTCGGCCGCGCACGAGACGGTCGGCAGCCCCGAGTTGGCGGCGGCCACGAGCCGGACGAGACCCTCCCGTAGCGTCCGTCCCCGCGCATCTGCGCGTCTTCGCGCCTGCCCGGGGACTCGCGTCAGCGCACCGGGAAGTCGGGGTCCAGGGTGATCAGGGCCCTGACACGGGCCGGCTGTCGCCCACGACTGCCCACGACCACCCCCTGACCGCCGAGGACCCAGTGACACACAGGCCATGTCCGACCAGGCGGTGGCCCGGTCCGCGGACCCGGCCAGCCGGCCGCGCGCCCCCGGAGCGAGCCCGGCGATGCCGCCGTCTCACGCCCCAACCGGCAGCGCTCGCCCCAAAATCCCGTCCACATCGGCGGCGTCCGACAGCGTCCCGAACGCGTGCCCCCAGTCGCCGCCGAGCCGGCTCGCGCAGAAGGCGTCGGCAACCGCGGCGGGGGCGTGCCGGACCAGGAGGGAGGCCTGGAGGGTCAGGGCCATCTGCTCGACCAGACGGCGGGCCCCGGCCTCGGAACCGGCCGCAAGCAAGCCCTTCAGACGGGTGACGGCCGCATCCAGCCGGACGTCCGCCCCCTGCGCCAGGGCGAGTTCGGCGAAGAGGACCTCGACAGTGGCCGGCTCCCTGCTCAACGCCCGCAGCACGTCGAGGGCGTTGACGTTCCCCGAGCCCTCCCAGATCGACAGCAGGGGAGCCTCGCGGTAGTGGCGGGGCATGCCCGACTCCTCGACGTAGCCGTTGCCGCCGAGGCACTCCAGGGCCTCCGCGGTGAAGGCGGGCCCCCGCTTGGTGACCCAGTACTTGCCGACGGCGGTGGCGATCCGGCGGAACGCCGCCTCGGCCCCGTCCACGTCGTCCCCGCGCACCGCCCGGTCGGCCGCGCCGGCCAGCCGCAGCGTGAGGGTCGTGGCGGCCTCGGACTCCACCGCCAGGTCGGCCAGCACGTTGCGCATCAGTGGCTGGTCGATCAGCCGCGCCCCGAAGGCGCTGCGGTGCCGTACATGGTGCCCCGCCTCGACGAGCGTCTTGCGCATCAGCGTCGCCGACGACATCACGCAGTCCAGCCGGGTGCAGTTGACCATCTCGATGATCGTCTTGACGCCCCGCCCCTCGGGCCCCACCAGCCAGGCCACGGTCCCGTCGAACTCGGGCTCGGAGGAGGCGTTGGAGCGGTTGCCCAGCTTGTCCTTCAGGCGCTGGATGCGGAAGGTGTTGCGGCTGCCGTCGGGCAGGACGCGCGGCACGAGGAAGCAGGACAGGCCGCCGGGAGCGTGCGCCAGCACCAGGAAGACGTCGCACATGGGCGCCGAGGTGAACCACTTGTGCCCGCGCAGGGTGTACACGCCGGGCTCGGCGGTCGGCGTCGCCGTCGTGGTGTTCGTACGGACGTCGGAGCCGCCCTGCTTCTCGGTCATCCCCATGCCCGCCAGCAGACCCCGCTTCTCGGTCGGGACGCGCAGCTCCGGGTCGTACTCCCGGCTGGTCAGCAGGGGTTCGTAGACCTTGGCCAGCTCGGGCTGCCGACGCAGCACGGGGACGGCGGCGTACGTCATCGACGTCGGGCAGCCGTGCCCCGCCTCGGTGTGCCCCCACACCAGCCCGCCGGCCGTCCGGGCGACATGGGCGCCGGGCCGCTCGTCCGCCCAGGGCGCCCCCGCCAGCCCCTCGGCGACGGCGACCCGCATCAGATGGTGCCAGCTCGGATGGAACTCGACCTCGTCGACGCGATGGCCGTACCGGTCGTGGGTACGCAGCTCGGGCTCGTGCCGGTTGGCCAACTCGCCCCACTCCTGCGCCTCGGCGCTCCCGGCCCGCAGGCCGAGCCGCCGGATGTCCTCCTCGGCCCACCCGGCGCCCTCACGGCGCAGACCTTCGAGCAGGGCCGTGTCCTCGGAGGCGTCGTACGGGGCCAGAGGAGGGGGCTGGTTGGTGACGTCGTGGGTGACGTACTGCCCGGACAGCTCCTGCGCGGGTATCGAGACCATGCCACCAGTGTTGCATTGAGGCTGCGGCCGTAGCAATGCTGTAATACGTCACCGTCACCCTGCCACGTACAGTCGTCGCCATGCCGAACAACGGATCACCGCAGGCCGACGAGGTGGAACTGCGCCCGCTGTCCGCCCGGTCGGTCGTCCTGAGCCTGCTGCTGGGGCTGCATCCTCCCCAGCTGCCGGTGAAGGACCTGGTGCGCAGTGTGGAGCCGTTCGGGATCGCGGGATCCACCCTGCGGGCCGCGCTCAGCCGGATGGTGGCGGCCGGTGACCTGCGGCGCGCGGACACGGTCTACCGGCTCAGCGACCGGCTGCTGGAACGCCAGCGGCGGCAGGACGACGCCGTTCACCCCGAGACCGTGCCCTGGGGCGGCGACTGGGAGATGGTCGTGGTCACGGCGACGGGCCGCGGCCCCGCCGAACGCGCGGAACTGCGCAACGAGTTGACCCGGCTCCGGCTTGCGGAGCTGCGTGAGGGTGTCTGGCTGCGGCCGGCCAACCTGCTGCGCCCCCTGCCGGACGGTCTCGGCCAGGTCGCCGAGCGCTGTACGGCCCGCCCCGACCGCCCCGCGCGCGAGCTGGCCGCGCGCCTGTGGCCGCTGGACACGTGGGCCGGCACGGGACGCGCCCTGCTCGACCATGTCGCCCGTGCGCGGCACCCGTCCGATCACTTCACCGCCTTCGCGGCCGTCGTGCGGCACCTGCTCGCCGACCCGGTGCTGCCGCCCGAGCTCCTTCCGGCCGACTGGCCCGGTGAGCGGCTGCGGGCGGCGTACGCGGACTACCGGCGGGAGTTGGCAGGGGAGGCACGCGCGCGTGACGGCCGGGAGGCAGCCGAGGACGTACGCGCGCGTGGCCGCCGCTAGCCGACCGCGGCCGTACGCGCGCGTAGCCGCCGGCAATGACGCGGCGGCCGTCCGAAGCGCCGTGCGGGGGGCGCTTCGAACGACCGCCTTCACCGTGGGGGGTTTGCCTGCGGCTGTCGGCTACCTGTAGGTGATGTCCGACGTGGAGTACCGGCAGTTCGTGCTGTCCGGACCCGTACCCACGGCCGTGGTGTTGTTGTACTTCTGGCAGGGGATGACCTTGCGGCTCGCGTCGTTGAGGATCGTGATGCCGCGCAGGGTCGCCACGTCGCCCCGGTTGACGTTGATGCCGACGAGGCGGGCGGTGGAGCCCGTGCCGGTCACCTCGATGTTGCTGAGGTTGACCTTGCGCGTGTACTGCGTGGAGCAGTCACCGCACGAGCGGTACAGCGTCTTGAACTCGCTGACGGCGAAGTTGGAGATGTTCACCGTGCCGGGCCCGTTGTGCTGGAAGACCTTGTCGGCCGCCTTCTTCGCGCCTCCGCCGATCACGTTGTACGTCGTGCCGCCCCGGAAGGTGGCGGCGTCCTCGCCGACGTCCTCCCACCACACGTTCTGCAGCGTGCAGTTGCCCTCGCAGTGGATGCCGTCCGCGCCGGGCGCGCCGATGATGACGTTCTTCAGGGTCGCGCCGGCCGCGAGCTTGAAGATCGGGTCCTGGCCCTCCTCCTGGCCGTCACCGGCCAGGGCCCCGGTGCCGTAGAACCGCTTCATGCCGTAGTCCTTGGTGCCGGACACGGAGATGGTGGAGGAGGTTCCCTGGCTGCCGTTGGGCGTCGGCCAGGTGGCGGCGCTCGCCGGCGGTACTCCGATTGTCGTGATCATGACAGACGAGAGTCCGAGTGCGGCCAGGCCGCCGGTCAGTGCGCGCCGGCGGGCGCGGGGCTTTGCTGGTGAAGTCATGTCCCGGATGCCTTCTTCCAGTTGGGGGGTGGTCAGATCTTTCCGGTGCCCGCGCCGGACGTCACCGAGGCGACGACGGTGGACGCGGACTCGGCGGTGTAGCTGTAGGGCGGCGTGGTGAAGGTGCCGGCCCGGGAGATCTCGGTCGCGGCTCCGCCGAGATCGTTGCCGCGCAGATTGGCGTAGCCGTCCACGTCACTGCTGCGGTTCGTGGTGACGGCGATCTTGGTGTCGCGGAAGACGTTGTTCTCCACGAGCATCTGGGCGCCCATGCGCGAGTGGCAGGCGGTGTCCGCGCCGGCCACGTAGTTGTTGTAGAAGTGCCCGGTGCCGAAGCGCAGACTGGGGATGCGCGAGTAGACGTTGCTGAAGTGGTTGTGGTGGTACGTCACCTTCAGGTGCCCGGTGTCCTCGCTCGCGTTGTTGTCGCTGTGGCCGACGAGCGAGCCCTTGAAGTGGTCCTTGAAGGTGTTCCAGGACACCGTGACGTTGTCCGAGCCGTGGTTGATGTCCAGCAGCCCGTCGTAGTGGTCCTTGTCGTGATCGCGGTCGGCCGAGAAGGAGTTGTGGTCGATCCACACCTTCGTCGACGCCTGGACCGTGATGCCGTCGGACGGCGCCACCGGCTTGCTGATGTTCAGGTTGCGGACCACGACGTTCGTGACGTTCTTCAGCCGCAGCCCGCCCCCGGTGAACCCCGACGACGAACCGACGCCCAGGACCGTGGTGTTGGAGCCGACGTCGACCTGACCGCTCAGCGAGATCAGTCCGTTGACCCGGACGACCTTGGCCGAGTTGCCGGTGACGGCGGTCTTGAAGGCGGCCAGCGTCGAAACCGTCACCGCCGAGGCGCTGCCGCCGCCGGTCGTCCCGGCACCGAACCCGACCGGTGAGGTCTCGGCGGCCCCGGCGGGCTGCGGCAGGACGAGGACGGCGGCGGTGGCGAGAGCGGCTGCGGCCACCGTCACCAGCGCGGTTCTTTGCGGGCGTGCACGTGGGGGGAGAGTGCGCATGCGGGTGCGTCCCTTCGGAAGGACTTACTCGATCATGTACGTGAACGGTGTGCGTGATGCAGAACGCCGCGCGCGGGCAGGGTGACCGTGTGGGGGTGTGGCGGTGCGGCTCGGTCAGCCTGCTGAACGGAACGTAAAGGGCAAGCGCTTTCTGGTCAACGCTTTGCGCAAAAGAATCCAGTCAGCCCTGGTGGGAGGTAAGGGCTCTCTTCGCGCCTGCCGTGGGAGCGCTTCCATGATGAGCGTGTCCATGCCACGATGCCCTCCGGATGCTGTCCCTGCGAGAGGGCGAGGCCATGCCGACTCCACATATGCGTACGTTGATCAGCGCGGTGGTGCTCACTCTGCCGGCCTTCGGTGTCGTGGCCGTATCCCCGGACCGTGCCGCCGCCGGCAGCTCACGGGCGGACCGGGCCGGACCGCTGGCTTCGGCGCCGAGCCGCCGATCGTCACGGAGAACAAGGGCCCGGGCGGCCGGCTCGACCACTGGGTCATCTGCGACGACACCGACTGCCATCTGTTCTCCTCCGACGGCAACGGCCACGAGTACCGCTCGCGCACCACGGTCGCCGAGTTCCCGAACGGCTTCCGCGACACGACCGTCGTCCTGTCCGAGCCGAACCGATTCGACCTCTTCGAGGGGAGCAACGTCTACCGTCTCGGCAGCAGCGGCAAGTACCTCATGCTCGTCGAGGCGCCGGCGACCGGCTCCGACTGGCGGCGCTGCTTCCGCGCCTGGACGGCCGACAGCCTGGGCGGCGCCCGGACACCGCTGGCCGAGACCGAGGCCAACCCCTTCATCCGGTCCACCAACGTGACGTTCGGGCCGGGACAGCCCGCGTGGACCACGGACTTCAGCCACGGCGAGATGATCCGCGACGGCGTCGACCAGACCCTCACTATCAACCCCTGCCGGCTTCGCTTCCTCTACCAGGTGATGGACCCCGCCGCCGACGGCGACTACTCCCAACTCCCCTGGAAGCTCGGCCTGGTGACCCAGACCAACAGCTCCTGTTGACCGGTACAGACAGCGCCAGAAGGGACAAGGACGTGCCCACTCCCACCGGCACCACCGTGAGAAGACCGCTCCAGGCGTTACTCGTGGCCCTCGCGGCCCTCCTGCCGCTGCTCGCGGCACTGCTCGTCACCGCCCCCGCGGCCGCCGCCCGCACCGAGGCCGCCGACGTGGTACCCACCGCGACGCTCACCGAGGTCACCGACTTCGGCGCCAACCCCAGCAACCTGCGCATGTACCTGTACGTGCCGGACAGCGTCACCGCGAACCCGGCCGTCCTGGTGGCCGTGCACTGGTGCACCGGCTCCGGCCCGGACATGTACCACGGCACCGAGTACGACACGCTCGCCGACCAGTACGGCTTCATCGTGCTCTACCCGTCCGTCACCCGCAGCAGCAAGTGCTTCGACGTCTCCTCGCCGCAGGCGCTCAAGCGCGACGGCGGCAGCGACCCCGTCGGCATCAAGTCCATGGTCGACTGGGTCACCCGCACCTACGACGCCGACACCGGCCGCGTCTTCGCCACCGGCATCTCCTCCGGCGCGATGATGACCAACGTCCTGCTCGGCGACTACCCCGACGTGTTCGCCGCGGGCGCCGCCTTCTCGGGCGTCCCCTTCGGCTGCTTCGCCACCACCGACGGCTCCGAGTGGAACAGCGCCTGCGCGAACGGCACCGTGACGCACACCCCGCAGGAGTGGGGAGCCCTCGTGCGGGGCGCCTACCCCGGTTACACCGGCCCCCGCCCGCGCATGCAGCTGTGGCACGGCACCGAGGACGACGTCCTGCGCTACCCCAACTTCGGGGAGATGATCAAGCAGTGGACGAACGTCCACGGCGTCAGCCAGACCCCGGCCGCCACGGACACGCCCCAGTCCGGCTGGACCCGCACCCGCTACGGCGGCACCGGTGACCGGGCCCCCGTCGAGGCGATCAGCCTCCAGGGCGTCGGCCACAATCTCTACAGCCAGGGCATGGCGGCCCGGGCGCTCACCTTCTTCGGCCTCGACAGCGGCGGCCCCGCACCCCAGCCCCAGCCCGGCACCTGCAAGGTGAGCGCCACCACCAACGCCTGGAACACGGGCCTGACCGCATCCGTGACGCTCACCAACACGAGCACGACGGCGATCAACGGCTGGCAGCTCGGCTTCACCCTGCCCGCCGGCCAGACGATCACCAACGGCTGGGGAGCCACGTACACCCCGTCCTCCGGCGCGGTGACGGCGACCAGCGCCTCCTACAACGCGGCGCTCGCACCAGGAGCGAGCGTCAGCATCGGCTACCAGGCGAACCACACCGGCAACAGCGCGGCGCCGGGCGCCTTCACGCTCAACGGGACGGCCTGCACGACAGGTTGATCTGCGCGGACCGCTGTGGGCCGGGGCCAGGAGCCTTCGGCCCTCGCGATCCGCCCGCCACACGCGCTCAGCCCTCGCCGTGGGTGCCCCGGGAAGGTGTCCGGGGCACCTGCGGGCGGATGACATGCCGTTTTGCGGGAACCCGGGCCCCACGAAAGGCGATGTCACCGTTTACGACCGGCCGAGGGCGAGCGATGGTTCTGGGACTCCTCACACGCACAGTCACACGTCCGGCGGCCGCCGCGGCCGGACTGGTCGCGGCGGGCCCCCGGCTACTCGCCAGAGGAGCGGCCCCCGCGGTGGGGGCCGCCGCGGGGGCGGTGGCAGGGACGGCCCGGGCAGGCGTACGGGGCGCCGACTCCGCGGCGCGGGTCGTGCGGGTCGCCCGCAACACCCTGCCCTTGCGCCCGCACCCCTGGCGGTCCGGCACCCGGATCCACCTCGCACTGCGGCCCGCGGCACCGGACCGCGTACGGCGGGAGGGCGGGACGGAACGCGTGGCGCGCCGGGTCGCCGCAGCGCTGCTGGAGCGGCCCGACGTGGCCCTCGCCTACTGGGACGGCGGCCTTGGCCGACTGGTGGTGACCGCCGTCGAGGAGTCCGTCAGCGACCGGGTGGTGGAGAAGGCGTCCGAGATCGCGGCCCGGCACGGCCTGGCCCAGACGGATGAGGCGGTGGAGGAGATCCCGCACCCGGCCGACCCCGCCGGAGTGCGGGCGGCCGCCGCGACACTCGCCGCCGACGGCATCGGCATCGCGGCCGCGTTCATCGGATACTGGCTGCGCCTGCCGACCACGCCAAGGGCGGTGACCGCGCTGGTGACGCTGGCGCGGGAGAACCCGCGCTTCCGGGGCTGGCTGCGCGCGCGGCTCGGCCGTACGCGCATGGATCTGGTGCTGGCCGTCGTCAACGCGGCCGTCCACGGCGCCGGCCGGACCCCGACCGCTCTGGTGCTGGACGGTTCGCTGCGCTCGCTGCAGCTGGCGGACACGGTGGCCCGCGCGGCCGCCTTCGACATGGTCCACGACGAGATCTGTGTGCCCGAGCGGTGCAGCGTGGCCGGAGGCCACTGCCCGCGCCCGCCGCTGCGCACCTCCCCGGCCCAGGAGTACGCGGCGCACGCCGAGACCGGCAGCCTCGTGGGCGCCGTGGCCACGCTGCTGGTCAAGCACGACGGCACCGAGGCGGCCGAGGCCGTGCTCGCGGGCTCCCCCAAGGCCGCCCGCTACGGGCCCGCCGCCTTCCACGCCGTACTGAGCTGCGCGCTGTCCCGTACGGGCGTCCTGGTGCGGGACCCCGAGCGGCTGCGGCAGCTGGAGATGGCCGACACGATCGTGCTGCACCCGAGCGCGCTGCGCACCCACGGTGCAGGGGCGGACCCATGGGCGGAGACCGTGCTGGACGCGGCCCGGCGGGCGGGTCTGCGCGTCGTGATGGTGGACGATCCCGCCCTGGCCGATTTCACGAACCTCGCCGACCAGGTGGTGAGCGACGAGCGGTCGCTGAGCGACGTGGTGAACGCGTTGCGCGCCGACGACGGCGTGGTCGTCACGGTCGCCCGGCCGGGGGCGGGCGACGAGGACGTCTTCGACGGGCTGCTCACCGGCGATGTGGCCGTCGCCCTCACCGACGGCGACGGTGCCCTCGTCTGGGGGGCGGACGTGCTGGCCCCGCACGGTCTGGCCGACGTGTGGCGGCTGCTGCGGGCGGTCCCGGCCGCTCGCGGGGTGGGCCGCAGGTCGCAGGTCCTGGCGCGGTCCGGGGCCGCCCTCTCCGGGCTCCTGGTGGCCATCGGCCAGTCCCAGCGTGGCCGCCGTACGCCCTGGCCCGGGCTCCGTCACACGCCGGTGGACGTGAGCGCGGCATGGGCCTTGCTGACCGGCGTGCGAGCGGCCCTGGGCGTGGCGGTGGCCCGGGCCCCGCACCCCCGTCCGCGCGTGGCCTGGCACGAACTGGAGCCCACCGAGGTCCGCGACCGGCTGGAGCACGAACACGAGGCGGAGCCGGAGCCGACCCTGCCCGAGCAGGTCACCGACCGTGCGCGCAGGACGATCAGCGCGCTGGGCGAGAAGCGCGCGCTGGCACCGGTGAGCGGACCGCTGCGGCTCGCCCGGGCCGTGCGTGGCGAACTCGACGACCCCCTCACCCCTGTCCTGGCCGTCGGCTCGGCAGCCGAGGCGATCCTCGGCTCCGTCGTGGACGCCCTGCTGGTCGTCGGCGCGCTCGACCTGAACGCGCTGGTCGGCGGTATTCAGCGGATGCGGGCCGAGCGGGCGCTGTCCGGGCTGCTGGCGAAGCAGAAGCGCAAGGCACGCGTCACGACCGACGAACCGGAGCCCGAGCCGCATCTCGTGGACGCCGCCAAGCTCCATCCGGGCGATCTGATCGAGCTCCGGGCCGACGACGTGGTGCCCGCCGACGCCCGTCTGGTGTGGACGGACGGCCTGGAGGTGGACGAGTCCGCGCTCACCGGGGAGTCCCTGGCCGCCGACAAGGGGACCGACCCGACGCCGGACGCGGCCGTGCCGGACCGCCGCTGCATGGTGTTCGAAGGTACGACCGTGGTGGCCGGGCACGCCCGGGCCGTCGTGGTGGACACCGGGGACCGGACGGAGGCCGCCCGGGCCGTGGCCCTCGCCTCCCGCAAGCCGCCGTCCGCCGGAGTCCAGGCCAGGCTGCGGGAACTCACCGACAAGGCCCTGCCGTTGACCCTCGCGGGCGGCGCCGGGGTGACCGCCCTGTCGCTGCTGCGCGGCACGCCGATCCGCCGTGCGGTGAGCGGCGGAGTGGCGGTGGCCGTGGCCGCCGTCCCCGAGGGGCTGCCGCTGGTGGCGACCGTGGCACAGCTGGCGGCGGCCCGTCGGCTGAGCCGCCGTGGAGTCCTCGTCCGGGCGCCGCGCACCCTGGAGGCGCTCGGCCGGATGGACACCATCTGCTTCGACAAGACCGGCACCCTCACCGAGAACCGGCTGCGCCTGGTGCGCGTGACCGACGCCGACGGCACGGTCCGCAAGCCGGACGAGGCCGATGCCACCCTGCGGGTCGCGGCCCGCGCCTGCCCGCAGCTCAACGGCGGCTCCGACCGGCCCGTGCACGCCACCGACGAGGCCGTACTCGACGCGGCGGGCCCCGACCCGGAGTGGACCCAGACCGAGGGCCTGCCCTTCGAGGCCGGCCGGGGCTACGCCGCCGCCGTCGGCCGGGCCGAGGACGGCCGCCCGGTACTCGTGGTCAAGGGCGCCCCCGAGACGGTGCTGCCCGCCTGCGCCGGCCTGCCGTCGTCGGCGCCGGAGACGGCGCAGAAGCTGGCCGGCGACGGACTGCGCGTCCTCGCGGTGGCCCGGCGCCCCCTGGACGCCGCGGACGAGGCGGCGGACGTCCTGGAACAGCCCCTGCAGGAGCTGGAGTTCACCGGCCTGCTCGCCCTCGCCGACGTCGCGCGCGACACGTCCCCGGCCCTCGTCGAGGGCCTGCGCAAGGCGGGCGTACGCCCTGTCATGCTGACCGGCGACCATCCGCAGACCGCCCGCGCGATCGCCGCGGAACTGGGCTGGCCCGAGGACACCGGCGTGGTCACGGGCGACGAGCTGGCGTCCGCGGACCGGGAGGAACGCGCCCGGCTGCTGCGTGACATGGGGGTGGTGGCCCGGGTCGCCCCCGAGCAGAAACTCCAGGTCATCGAGGCGCTGAGGGACGCCGGCCGGGTGGTCGGCATGGTCGGCGACGGCGCCAACGACGCCGCGGCCATCCGGGCCGCCGACATCGGCGTCGGCATCAGCGCCCGCGGCTCCGCGGCCGCCCGCAACGCGGCCGACCTCGTCCTCACCGACGGTGATCTCACGGTCCTCATCGAGGCCGTCGCCGAGGGCCGGGCCCTGTGGCACAGCGTCGCCGACGCCATCGCCATCCTGATCGGCGGCAACGCGGGCGAGGTCGGCTTCGGCCTCCTCGGCACCCTCCTGTCGGGCGCGTCGCCCCTGTCCACCCGCCAGATGCTGCTGGTCAACCTGTTCACGGACCTGTTCCCGGCCATGGCGGTGGCGGTGACGCCGAAGGAAGAGGGCAGCGAGCCGGGCGGGGACGGTCACGCCGCCCCCGAGGGCACCGAGCCCGGCCAACGCGCCCCCGCCACGCCCGAAGGCACCGAACCCCTCGGCACCTCCCTCCTCGGCGCGCCCCTGATCCGCAAGATCCGGCACCGCGCCCTGACCACCACCATGGGCGCCACGTCCGCCTGGCTGATCGGCCGCTTCACCCCTGGCACCGCCCGCCGCTCGACCACGATGGCCCTGTGCGCGGTGGTCGGCACGCAGCTCGCGCAGACCCTGGCCGACCGCCGGGGCAGCCCGCTGGTCCAAGCCACCGCCCTCGGCTCCGCGGCCGCCCTCTTCGTCCTGGTCGAGACGCCCGGCCTCAGCCACGTCTTCGGCTGTACGCCCCTCGGTCCCCTCGCCTGGACGGGCGTCGCGGCGTCGATCGCGCTCGCGGTGACGGGCCAGCGGGCCGTGCCGTACCTGGAACGGGCCTTCATGCGGCATCTGCCCACGGGATGATCTCGACCGAGGCGAGTGTGCCCACCCAGGGGCGCGGGGAGCTGCGCGACCAGCCACCAACAAACGGCAGCCGCGAGACGAGACAAGCCCCCCGACGAGTAGGCGCTCAAACGGACCGATGGTACTGATCCGGCACGTGCACATCCCCGCCCAGCTCCCGCGCCGCGTGCCGGGCCCACGACGGACTGCGCAGCAACTCCCGGCCGAGCAGCACCGCGTCCGCCTCCCCGTTGGCGAGGATCTTCTCCGCCTGCTCGGCCTCGGTGATCAGCCCCACCGCGGCGACCGGCAACGTCGTCTCGGCCTTCACCCGCGCGGCGAAGGGCACCTGGTAGCCCGGGCCGACGGGGATGCGGGCGCCGGAGGCGTTGCCGCCGGAGGAGACGTCGAGCAGGTCGATGCCGTGGGCCTGGAGGTCGGCGGCGAAGCGGACCGTGTCGTCGGCGGTCCAGCCGTCCTCGTCCAGCCAGTCGGTCGCCGAGATACGGAAGAACAGCGGCTTGTCGTCCGGCCACACCTCCCGTACGGCGTCCACGACCTGGAGCGCGAAACGGGTGCGGTTCTCGTACGAGCCGCCGTACTCGTCGGTGCGGTGGTTGGCGTACGGGGAGAGGAACTCGCTGATCAGATAGCCGTGGGCGCCGTGGATCTCGGCGACCTCGAATCCGGCGGCGAGGGCACGGCGCGCGGCGTCCGCGAACTGCCCCACGATCTCCTGGATCCCGGCGACCGTCAGCTCGGTCGGCACCGGGTGTCCGTCGGCGAACGGGAGCGCGCTCGGCGCCACCGGCTGCCACCCGTGCGCGTCCGGCCCCACCGGCGCACCGCCCCGCCAGGGCTGGTCGGTGGATCCCTTGCGGCCGGCGTGTCCCAGCTGGATGCCGGGCACCGTGCCCTGCGACACCAGGAAGTCCGTGATCCGGCGGAGCGCCTCGACCTGGGTGTCGTTCCAGATGCCCAGGTCGTACGGGGTGATCCGACCCTCGGGGCTGACCCCCGTGGCCTCGACGATGATCAGCCCGGTGCCGCCGGCCGCGCGGGCCGCGTAGTGCGCGAAGTGCCAGTCGTTGGGAACGCCCATGTCGGGGCCCTGCGGTGCGGCCGAGTACTGGCACATCGGGGGCATCCACACCCGGTTCGGGATCGTCACGTCGCGCAGGGTGTAGGTCTCGAAGAGCGCACTCACGGCTCACTCCATTCGTCGCGGGGACCAGCGGTCGTTCGTACGATAGGCACCGTAGTACGGGAAACGTCAAACTACGAGGGTTCTCGTACAAGAATTACGAGGCTTCTCGTACAATGAGGGAAGTCGAGTGAAGTGGAGCCGCCGTGACCAGCCCCGCTCTCAGCAGTCGAGACCTCCCGCACCCCGCGCGCGAGGAGATCCGTCTGGAAGCCGTGCTGCACGCGCTCTCCGACCCGATGCGGCTGCAGATCGTGCGAGAGCTCGCCGCCGTCGGCGACGAGCTCTCCTGTTCGCACTTCGATCTGCCCGTGACCAAATCCACCACCACGCATCACTTCCGGGTGCTGCGCGAGAGCGGTGTGCTCCAGCAGGTCTACCGGGGTACGGCCAAGATGAACGGCCTGCGCAAGGACGACCTAGACAGCCTCTTCCCGGGACTCCTCGACCGCCTTCTCGACGCCGCCGCCCGCCAGGCCGTCCGCCTCGGCGGCGCCTGAAGCGGCCTTTGAACCGGTCTTCGCGGGCAGGTGGTTGAAGAGCAGGTTCAGGGTGATCGCCGTCAGACAGCCCGCGCTGATCCCGCTGTTCATCACCGTCTGGAACCAGTCCGGGAACTTCGCGTAGACCGTCGGCACGCCGACCGGCAGCACCCCCATGGCCACGGAAACGGCCACCACCGTCAGGTTGTTGTTGCCCTTGAAGTCCACCTGGGCGAGGGTCCTGAGCCCGCTCGCCGCCACCGTCCCGAACATCACCAGACCCGCACCGCCCAGCACCGGCGCCGGTATCGCCGCCACCACCGCGCCCAGCTTGGGCAGCAGACCGAGCAGGACGAGGATGCCGCCGGCGGTGGCCACCACCCAGCGGCTGCGCACGCGGGTCATGCCGACGAGGCCCACGTTCTGCGCATACGCCGTGTACGGGAAGGTGTTGAAGACGCCGCCCAGCACGGTCGACAGCCCGTCGGCGCGCAGCCCGTCCGAGAGGGAACGCGGCGAGACCTTGCGGTCCGTCATCTCACCGACCGCGATGAAGTCACCGGTCGTCTCGGTCATGCACACCAGCGCCACCACCAGCATCGACACGATCGCCGAGAACTCGAAGGTGGGCGCCCCGAAGTGGAACGGCGTGCTGACCCCGACCCAGTCCGCGTCCCCGACCCCGGCGAAGTCCGTGAACCCGAACGGCACGGCCATCGCGAGCCCGACCGCGATGCCGATCAGCACGGCGATCCGGCTCAGGAACTCCGGCGCGAACCGCTGCACACCGAGCACCACCGCGAGCACGAAGGCGGCCAGCGCGAGGTTCTTCGGCTCCCCGAAGTCGGGTGAACCGACGCCGCCGGCCGCCCAGTTGCCTGCCACCGGCAGCAGTGAGAGGCCGATGATCAGGATCACGGTGCCGGTGACGAGGGGCGGGAAGAAGCGCAGCAGCTTCCCGAAGACCGGCGCCAGCAGCACGATCGCGAGCCCCGCGACGATCACCGAGCCGTAGATCGCGGGCAGTCCGCCGCCCGTCGTACCGATCAGCACCATCGGCGACACGGCGGCGAACGTACAGCCCTGCATGATCGGCAGCCGCACGCCGAAACGCCAGAAACCGATGCACTGGATGAGGGTCGCTATGCCGCACACCAGCAGGTCGGCGGTGATCAGGTACGCCAGGTCGGCGGGCGGGAGTTTCATCGCGCCGCCGACGATGAGCGGGACGGCCACGGCACCTGCGTACATCGCGAGGACGTGTTGAAGGCCGAAGGCGGCGAGTTGGCCGGCCGGGGGTACTTGGTCGACGGGGTGCACAGGGGTCGTTTGGGGCATGTCCGAGACCGTAGGCGTCTTGAACAGTTTGTTGATTTCGGTGCTGTTGCTGCTTTGTTTCCCGCCGCAGGACGTATGCGGTTGCTCGCGCAGTTCCCCGCGCCCCTTAAGGGGCGCTGCCGTACGCGGCAGCCAGCAGTGACTCCCAGTCGGGGAGCTTCACCACACCCCTGCCGAGCGACGCACCCAGCTCCGCCTCCGCCCGTTCGATCGCGCACCAACCCGCCCACTCGACCGGCTCGATGCCCTCGGTGCGCAGTGCCGTGAGCGGGTCCTCGGGCACTTCCTTGCGTACGAGCGCGGAGGTGTCCTCCAGGAGCGACGTCACCGTCTCCTTCGCGCACGGACGGTTGGTGCCGATGACGCCCGTGGGGCCCCGCTTGATCCAGCCCGCCACGTACTCGCCCGGCGCCACCGCGCCCTCGCGCAGCACACGTCCGGCGAGATGCGGCACCGTGCCGGTCGCCGGGTCGAACGGCAGGCCTTCGAGGGGCACTCCGCGATAGCCCACCGAACGCAGCACCAGTTGCGCCTCGATGTCCTCGTACCGGCCCGTGCCCGTCACGCCCCCCTGTCCGTCGGGCGCCGTCCGCTCGAAGCGCACCGCGCCCACGCGACCCTCGTCGGCGAGGACTTCGACGGGGCGCAGGAAGAAGCGCAGCCGGATGTGGTGGCCGGCGTCCTGTGCCGGGGCCTCGGCCCAGCCGCGCAGCACCTCCACGTTGCGGCGTTGTGGGGCGGGCAGGCCGGAGGGGTCGGCGTACGCCGGATCCAGCGCCAGCTCCGCCGGATCCACGGTCACTTCCGTGTCGGGCAGGGTGCCCAGCTCCCGCAGCTCCTTGGTGGTGAAGCGGGCCTGCGAGGGGCCGCGCCGCCCGACCATGCTGATGTTCCGCACCCGGCTCGCGGCGAGGGCGTTGAGTGCCGCCTGCGGCATGTCGGTGGGGCTCAGCTCCGCCGTGCCCCGCGCCAGCATCCGCGTGACGTCCACCGCGACGTTGCCGACGCCGATGACCACCGCCGAGCGCGCGCCGAGGACGAACCCGTCGTCGACGGCGTCCGGATGGGCGCTGTACCAGGACACGAACTCGGTCGCCGACCAGCTGCCCGGCAGGTCCTCGCCGGGAATCCCGAGGTGCCGGTCGGTCGCGGCGCCCACGCAGTACACGACCGCGTGGTACAGCTCCCGCAGCCGGTCGATCGGCACCCCGCCGGGTCCGACCTGGACGCCGCCGAGGAAGCGCACCCGCTCGTGCTCCAGGACCGTGCGCAGGTTGTTCTGGAGGGACTTGATCTTCTCGTGGTCCGGCGCCACTCCGTACCGCACCAAGCCGTACGGGCACGGCAGCCGGTCCAGGACGTCGACGAGCACGTCCGGATCCTGCTGTACGAGGCCCTGAGCGGTGTAGCACCCGCTCGGGCCGGAACCGACGACGGCGACACGCAGCACCACGGCGGAACTCCTTGTCCGAGGGGTCTTCGGGGATCTTCGGGGACCTTCCGGGATCTTCGGGGGATCTTCAGGAGTCGCTCTCGAGTCCAGCATCGCACCGCGGCCGCTCCGCTGACAGGGTGCTGTGCGCCGGACGGGAAGCGTGTTCGTTCGTATGGAGTGTGATCATGAGGTTACGTTGCGTGTGTGCTGGAAGCATCCTTTCTTAATCTTTCCGATCGCTCTGCGACCGACGGCGCCGTGTGCGTGTGGCCCGCGTGGGAAGTGCGGGACGACGCCGGAGCCACGGCGTGGTTCGGGGTCCGGCTGGAGTTCGGTGACGGCGCCCGGGTCGAGGCACTCGCCGTGGTGTGCGAGGGGTGCGTCTCCATCGAGGACGTACGGGCCGAGCCGGCGCTGTCCCTCGACGACCTGACATCGCTCGCCGACTGGATCGAGGCTCCGCTCTTCGACGCGGTCGGGATCGGCAATGAGCCCGACCGCGAGGACCTCGGCCCGAGCCCGGACCGGACGGTCTGGCCGGGGGGCGTCGAGGGGCAGTGGCTCGTCGCGCAGAAATACCGCGCGGCGCAGGAGGAGGGCACCGACCCCGTCCTCGCGGTGATGAGCGCGACGGGACACGGCCGCCGCAAGTCACTCCGGCTGATCGGCCAGGCGCGCGACGCGGGCTTCCTGACCCGGCGCCGCGCCCGCCGCTGAGCGCGGCCGCTGCAGCGGACCACGAAGGCCGGGTCCGTCAGAGCATGTCCCGCATCCGCGTGATCTCGCTCGTCTGCTGAGCGACCACCTCGTCGGCCATCTCCTCGATCTGGATGTTGTTGCCCTGCCCCTTCACATCCGTGGCCATGGTGATCGCCCCGTCGTGATGGGTGATCATCAGCGTCAGGAAAAGCTGGTCGAACGCCTTCCCCCGCGCGGCGCGCAGCTTCGCCAGCTGAGCCTCGGTCGCCATCCCGGGCATCGAGGCGTGATCATGACCGTCGCTCTGGTCGGCCTTCTCGGACTTGCCGTGCTTCTTCAGCCAGCCCTTCATGGCGGTGATCTCCGGACCCTGCGCGGCGGCGATCCGCTCGGCGAGAGCCTTGACCTTCGCCGACTCGGCACGGTCCGGGGCGAGTTCGGTCATCGCCAGGGCCTGGATGTGGTGCTCGACCATCATTCGCGCGTAGGCGACGTCCGCCGAGTTGGGGGAGTCGTCCTCGGCGCGCTGCCGTGCGGCCTCCTCGGCGGACATCTTCCGGTTCGCCTCGCCGGGCTTGCCCGGCACGATCACCGAAGGCCCGCTCTCCTGGGCCGACTTGGCGTCGGAGTCGGAGTCGGAGTCGCAGCCGCCGAGCACGAGCATGGCCAGGGCGGCCAACGTCGCCGTGGCGAGGGACCCTTGGCGCAACGGTGTCCGCGTTACAGGTTCATTGCCCCCTATTGATATGCGCATGACGAGGACGATACTCGGGCTTGCGTGAACCGTTCCAGTGCGAACGGACCAAGGGAGGAAACAGTGATCCTGTTCAGTAATCCCCGAACACGGCGCAGACGCCTGGCAGTCACCGCTGCCGCCGCCGGACTCCTGGCCGCGTTGCTCACCGCGCAGCCGGCCGCCGCGATCCCCGACCCGGGGGACGGCCCTGTCGCGGAGCAGGAGGTCTCCGAGAGAACCCGGGCCGAAGTGCGGGAGGCTCTCGCGAACGGCGAGATACCCGGTCAGGACGAGATCGTCCACTCCGACAACATCAAGCACGTGGCCAACGTCCCCAAGGACGTGCTGGCCGGCACCAATTCGGACCTCGCCTTCCAGGGCGACTACGCCTTCGCCGGCAACTTCGACGGCTTCCGTATCTTCGACATCAGCAACCCGAAGGCGCCGAAGACCATCGCCCAGGTCCTGTGCCCCGGCTCGCAGAACGACATCTCCGTCTCCGGCAACCTGTTGTTCCTGTCCACCGACTCCTCGCGCAGCGACAGCAGTTGCAACAGCACCACACAGCCCGCGACCGAGAAGTCCTCGTGGGAGGGCATGAAGGTCTTCGACATCAGCGACAAGACGAACCCCGAGTACGTCGCCGCGGTCGAGACCGCCTGCGGCTCGCACACCCACACGCTCCTGCCGGAGCGCAGGAACGTCTACGTCTACGTCTCCTCGTACGCCCCGAACGCCACCTATCCCGACTGTCAGCCCCCGCACGACGGCATCTCCGTCATCAAGGTGCCGCGATACGCCCCGGAGAAGGCGGCGGTCGTGAACTTCCCGGTGCTCTTCCCCGGTGAGGGGCCGGACGGCGGCGGCAACCCGGGCCCGCCCACGGGCGTCCGCAAGACCACCGGCTGCCACGACATCACGGTGCTGCCGTCGAAGGACCTCGCCGCGGGTGCCTGCATGGGCGACGGCATCCTGCTGTCCGTCGAGGATCCGGAGCATCCCAAGGTCATCGACTGGGTCAGGGACGACGTGAACTTCGCGTTCTGGCACTCGGCGACCTTCAATCAGAAGGCGAACAAAATCGTCTTCACCGACGAGCTCGGCGGCGGCACCGCGGCCACCTGCAACGCGCAGATCGGCCCGAACCGCGGTGCCAACGGCATCTACGACGTCGTCGGCAAGGGAGACAAGCGCAAGCTCGTCTTCCGCAGCTACTTCAAGATCCCCCGCCACCAGGCGGACACCGAGAACTGTGTCGCCCACAACGGCTCGCTGATTCCGGTCAAGGGCAAGGACATCATGGTCCAGGGCTGGTACCAGGGCGGCGTCTCCGTATGGGACTTCACCGACTCGGCCGACCCGAAGGAGATCGCCTACTTCGACCGGGGCCCGCTGACCACCGACACCATCGGTTCGGGCGGCTCGTGGTCGGCGTACTACTACAACGGCTACATCTACTCGAACGAGTTGGCCAGGGGCTTCGACGTCCTGAAGATCGACGACCGGCGCACGGACCAGGCCCGCTGGGTCAGGATGCGCGAGCTCAACGTCCAGACCCAGCCCGACTACTTCGACTGACGGTCCGGGCGGCCGGGGGCAGCCCCGGTCGCGAAAAAGCGCGACAGATCCGTGTCGCACGTCCCGCCGGGCACGCCACCCGTGTCCGGCGGGACTCCCATCTCCCACTCCAGCCCGTAGCGCTTGAACAACTCGGCGCGCAGCACCGGCACGGGCATCGGCACGCCGGGCACCAGCGCCGAGAACACCGCGCCCATGAGCAGCGCGCGCAGCATCGGGTAGTCGGCGTCGACGTCCCGCGAGCCGTACCGTACGCAGGTGTCCCGCAACAGCTCGGCCAGGCGCCGCTGGTCCGGGCACTGGAAGAAGCCCTCGGCCTGCAGGATCCCCGCCATGTGCTGGCGCATCAGCACGGGCCGGTCGCGGGCCAGGCCCAGGACCGCGTCGATGGCCCGCGCCATCCGCTCCCGGCCGTCCTCGGCACGCGGCTCGCGCTCCAGCGCCTCCTCCAGCGTGCGGTGCATCAGCCGGTGCACGGCGGCCTGTACCAACTGACGCTTGCCGGGGAAGTAGTACGACACCAGACCGCGCGCCGAACCCGCTCTGTCCGCGATGTCGCCCAGCGTGGTGGCCTCGTAGCCGCGCTCGCCGACCAGTTCCACCGCCGCCTGCAGAAGCCGCTCCCGGGAACGCCGCCGCAACTCTTCATTGACCGAGGCGCTGCGCGGGGACATGCTGTAACTCCTGCGTTGACTGGCTGCCAGCCAACTATACTCAACGCATCCGGCCCGGGCCTCGATACGACCTGGTCAGGGCTGCCGCCTGCCTCGGGCGACGCGGGGGATCGTCCGAGGCCGGTGAGCGCCTCGGGGTGGCGGCCCGAGGCCTGTTGTCCCTGTGCGGTCAGCGCCCGTTCGCCCGCGCGGCGCTCACGAGATCCAGCACCGGCCGCAACGCGTCCGGCCGCTGAGCCGCCGGCAGATGGTCCACGAAGTGCACGGCGCAGCCCAGGGCCGCCGCACCGCCGTCCGCCCGCCGGTTGTCGCCGACCATCACCACGTCGCGCGGATCGGCGTCGAGTTCCGCGCAGGCGGCCGCGAAGAGCCGGGGGTCGGGCTTCTGGATGCCGTGCTCGTACGACAGCACATACGTGTCCACGTACGGATCGAGTCCGTGCTCCCGGAAGACCGGCCGCAGATCCCAGCCGATGTTGCTGACCACCCCGACACCGATGCCCCGCTCGCGCAGCGTCCCCAGTACCTCGGCGGCGTCCGGGTACGGCGCCCACGCGGCCGGGGCCATGTGGCGGTCGTAGAGCAGGTCGTGCAACCGGTCGTCCGGGAGCGGCACATGCCGGGAGAGCCCGGTGTAGGCGGCCCGGTGCAGCTCCGCGCTCTTGTCCCGGACCCCCCACACACTCGCGACGTCCTCGGGCAGCCAGGAGGGATCGGCCCCGCCGGGCAGCGCCCCCATCGCCTCCAGTGCCTGAGCCGCCTCCACCAACTCGGCCTCGGCAAGCTCCATCCGGGCCTCGGCGAGTGTTCCGCGCAGCCAGGACTCGGTGGACTCGACACGGAAAAGGGTTCCGGAGAAATCGAACAGGACTGCGGTCATGGCGCGGATCCTACGGGGCCACGTCCCACCGCGCCGGAAGATCGCCGCAACGGCACACGTGGACGGTTCAGCTCTGCCGACGGGCGTGCACCCGCACCGCCAGCACCACGACCAACGCGCCCAGCAGCCAGCCGCCGACGACGTCCGTGGCCCAGTGGACCCCGAGCCACACCCGGGTCAGACCGACACCGGCCACGGAGATCGCGGCCACGGCGGCGGCCGTACGCCGCAGGGCGCGTTCGGCGCCGTAGTGGTGCAGGAGCCACAGCATCAGGCCGCACACGACCGTGGCCGTCATGGCGTGGCCGGAGGGGAAGGCGGCGTAGTGGGCGGAGTCCACGGGGTCGGGCCACACAGGGCGCGGTCGGTCGACCACGGCCTTCAGGGTCTGCTGGATCAGTGTGGCGAGCGCACATGTGGCCACCAGCCATACCGCCGTCCAGCGTGCAGCTCTGCGCCACACCAGCCAGATCGCGACCGCCGCGGTCAGGATGCGCATGGTCCACGGATCCCAGACCCAGTCCGTGAGGATGCGGAAGGCGTGGGTGACGCCACTCTCATCGACCGCCCAGCGGTGCGTGGTCTCGGCGATGTCGCCGTCCAGGGTCATCAGCGGGTACCACCGGACCGCGACCAGGGCGAGCAGCAGCGCGGAGCACAGGGCCAGGCCACCGGCCCAGCGGGTGGTGCCGCGCTCGGCCGGCGGACGGGGCGGGGACTCGACGGACTGGGTGTGCATACTGCGATCCTCGCCGACCGACGGGGCGAGAGGCCAATGGGGGGGTGGGTTTGCGACGCCCGCCACAGGCAGTAGCCGGTTCACCCTCTATGGCGTCTGCGCTTGTTGGGGGTGTCCGAGGTCTGCGGAGCGCCGTTTCAGAGGGTCAGCAGCATCGCCACCATCGCGATCCCCATGGACAGCCGGCAGGCCCGCGCCAGCTCCGGACGGTCGCCCCATCCGACGGCCCCGCCACCGGCGGCCACGGGCACCAGCCGGGCGCCGGACAGCAGGACGTACCCCATGAAGTACAGGAGCAGAGCACCCGTCACGAGCGGGACGCCGGAACCGCCGTGGCCGCCGTCGTGCCCGGGTGAGGCGGCCATCGCGACCGCCATGTAGACCATGGCAGAGGCTCCCACCAGATGGTGCAGATGGTGTGTGCCCGCCCGCGCCGACCACAGGGCGTGCAGGGCGGCCGCGCCGAACACGGCCGCGTAGGCGGGCCAGGCCCACGACGGCGGCGTGAACGCCGCGGCGGGCACCGCCATCGCGGCCATGCCGAAGCCCATCAGAGCCTCGCCGCCCGCGGCCCGGCGCTGCTCCTCGACGCCGCTGCGCATCCGCAGCAAGCAGTAGGCCCCGGTCGCCGCACACAGCGCCACCAGCAGCCAGCCGTGCCAAGCCGGTCCGTGCACGCGCACCCCTCCCCGCTCGACGGTCTCGGACAGTCCGTCGATGCCCGGGCCGTGCGGTGCGCACGCGAGCGCAAGGATGTACACGGGGAGCATTCGGCGGAGCACGGCAGGTCACGCGCATGTTTTACGAGTAAAACACTTGCTAAGGTGATAGCCATGAAACTGGTGACCGGTACGACGACTCGCCTTCCGCTCGCCGGAGTGCTGCGCCTCGGACGGCCCCCGGAGATCTGGTTCAAGCCCGCCCTGAGCGTGGTCGTCGCCGTCGCCCCGCCCAACCTCGCCCTGCTGGTGCTCGGCCGACTGGACCTGGCGATGTACACGATGGCCGGTTCCTTGTGCGCGCTCTACGCCCATAACCGCCCCTACGCCGCCCGGGCCCGGGCCCTGGCGTGGGTCGTGCTCGGCATGCTCGGTGGTCTCGCCTGCGCCCTGGTCGCTGCCTCCCTCACCGCCGATGCCGTCGTACTGGTCACCACGGGCGCGGTGCTGGCCGCCGCGCAGAAGCTGCTGTGCGACGCGACCCGCATCGGTCCGCCCGGCAACGTGGTGCTCACCTTCATCAGTTCCGCCGCTCTGTTCGCCCCGCAGTCCCTCGACCGTATCCCCGGCCACCTCGCGCCGGCCGCCGCGGCCGGCGCCTGGGCCTGGCTCGTCGGCATGGCACCCGGCCTGCTGCGACCGCACGGCCCGGAGCGCCGGGCCACCGCGGGTGCCCTGGAGGCGGCCGCCGTGTACGCCGAGACGGGTGGCACGGGCGAGGACAGCGCTCGGGCCCAAGCCACCGCTGCCGCCGTCGTACAGGCCGCACGGCAGTCGCTGCACTGGGCGGGCCGCCCCTCCGAGACCCGCCGCGCCCTCGAACGCCTCGTCGTCCGCGCCGAGGTCGCCCTCGCCGCCCCGGCCGACGCCGACCCCGGGCTCCTGCGCGGCTGGGCCCGGCAGGTGCGCGGCAACCGGCCTGTGCCGGAGGTCGACGACCTCGCGGGCATCGGCACCGAACTCGCCTCAGTCCCGCGCCCGTTGTGGCGCCGCCTCGGCCCTTTCGCCCCGCTCGCCGTACGCACCGCCCTCGGCTGCGCCCTCGCCGGTTACGCCTCCCTCGCCCTGGGGATCGGCCGCCCCTACTGGGCCCTGGTCACCGCGGCATCCCTCTACCAGGCCAACCTCACCCTCACCTGGGGTCGTGGCGTCCAGCGGGTCGTCGGCAACCTGCTCGGGGTCCTGCTGTTCGCCGCGCTGGTCCCCCTCGCCCACACCGGCGAGGTCGCCCTCGTCCTGTGCTGTCTGGCGCTCAACTTCGGCGCCGAGGCGCTGATCGGCCGCAACTACTGGCTCGGCAGCGTCTGCGTGACCCCGATGGCACTGCTCATCACCGAGTTCACCGGGTTCCAGGAACCCGGGCTGCTGATCACCGAGCGCGTCGCGGACACCCTGGTCGGCGCGCTCGTCGGTCTGGTCGCCGCCGTGGCCGTACCCGAGCGGCGGTGGCAGCGGGTCGTGCGCACCGAGCGGACCGGACCCCGTACGCTCGCGGCGACGGGGCGGAGTCAGGGACCGCGCCCGGACCAGCGCACAGACAACACGACGGAGGGCGTACGGCCATGACGGGGACCAACGGCGGGCCGACCGGGACGAGACAGGACACGGTGGCCGCCGTGGTCCGGCAGTGGCAGGCCGTCCATCCCGACCTGGACACCGCCCCCATGGAGATCATCGGCCGCATCAACCGCTGCGCCGCCCTCCTCCAGCAGGCCGAGGACGCCCCCCTGCGCCGGGCCGGGCTCAGCCGCCCCGAGTTCGACCTGCTCGGCGCGCTGCGCCGCACCGGCCACGAACTGACCCCCAGCGAACTCGCCCGCGAGACCTTCTCCTCGGGCGCCGCCGTGACCAAACGCCTCAAGCAGCTGACCGAACGCGGCCTGGTGGAGCGCCGCGGCGACACCCGCGACCGGCGCGTCGCCCACGTCCGCCTCACGGACGCGGGCCGGGACCTTGTCGACGGCATCCTGCCCGAGCAACTCGCGTACGAGACCGCCGTACTGTCCGGCATGGACTCGCAAGGGCAGGGCGAACTTGCGGTTCTGCTCAGCGAGTTGCTCGGCCGGCTGGAAGGGCGGCTGGGGGCGCTGCGCGGCTGACCGGATCGGGGCCCGTCACTTCTCGTCGGCTGCCCGGTACACGCCGAACATCGCCCCCTGCGGGTCCCGCAGCACGGCGATGCGCGGTCCGTCGGGGACGGAGGTGGGCTCCATGAGGGCGGTGCCGCCCGCCTGAGTGGCGTCCGCGGTCGTCGTGTCCACGTCGTCCACGGCGAAGTACGGCAGCCAGTGCGCCGGCACCTCGTGCGGGAACTTGTCGTCCATCGTCACCATGCCGCCGAAATCGGCGCCGTCGATGCCCCACTGTGTGTAGTGCTCGGAGGCGTTGACGCTCCAGCCGAACACCGTCGTGTAGAACTCCACCGCCCGCTCGGGCCCCCGCGTCAGCAGCTCCACCCAGCCCAGCGAGCCGGGCGCGCCGAGCAGCCCCGCGCCCGGGAAGGCCCGCGCCTGCCACAGCTGGAAGGCCGCGCCCGTCGGGTCCACGGCCACCGCGAAGCGGCCCACGTCGAACACGTCCATCGGACCGACCAGCACCGACCCGCCGGCCTCCGTCACCCGCGCGGCGGCGGCGTCCGCGTCCGGCACCGCGAACGACACGTTCCACGCCACCGGCTGCCCCTCCTGGTACAGCGGCGTCAGCGCGGCCACCGCCGCGTCCCCGAGATGCGCGATCGTGTAACCGCCAGCCTCTTGGCGGGGGTCGGTCTCGGCACGCCAGCCGAACAACCCCTCGTAGAACCGCTTCGCCGCGGCCAGGTCGTCGGACCCGAGCTCGGTCCAGCAGGGCCCGCCGGACACCGGCTTGTCGAGCTTCATGGCGCTCCTTCCACACACGGACCCCTCCAGCACGCTAAGCCCCGCGCCGACCCCCGGCCAACCGGCCAAACCCCTGGAGCGGGCGCTGCCACCGCCGTACGTCTGCTGCCCTACCGGGCGGACGACACCGCCCCACACCCTGGAGCACTGGCTACTGGGGCAGACCGCCGACCGGCTGGGCCTGGGCGGCGTCGACCGTCTGCCGGGAAGACCGTCCGCAGTGAGTCAGATCCCCGGCCGGTACCGCAGTGGATGATCCGCCGGCACCTCCACCAGCACGATCCGCGTCCCGTCCGGATCGGCGATCCACATCTCGACCAGCCCCCACGGCTCCTTCACCGGCGGCCGCACGATCTCGACGCCCTTGCCCCGCAGCTCGTCGTGCGCCGCCGCCACGTCCTCGACCTGCAGCCACAGCCGGACGGCCGGGGACGGCGGGGACTCGGAGCGGCCGGAGACCTCCAGGAAGCCGCCGCCGAGGAAGTACACGGTGCCCCGCTCCGGCCCCGTGCCGAACTCGCGGTAGACGGCGAGCCCCAATTGCTCGCCGTAGAAGACGCGGGAACGCTCGGGGTCGGCGGGCTGGAGGAGGGTCCGTCCGCTCAGTACGTGCACCATGCGGCCGGAGCCTAGTCGCGCGTTACGCTCAGGGATGCCCGACCCGCGCCCGAGAGTGGAGATGCGCACCATGGAAGCCGCCGCGACGCCCGCCGCCACCGAACTCACCTTCCGCGAGGCCACCGACGCCGACGTGGACACGCTGGTCGCGCTGATCGAGTCCGCCTACCGCGGGGACTCCAGCCGGTCCGGCTGGACGACGGAGGCGGACATCCTCGAAGGGCAGCGGACGGACCCGGAGGGCGTGTTGCAGGTCATCAAGTCGCCCGACAGCCGGCTGCTGACGGTCGAGCGGGACGGGCAGATCGTCGCCTGCTGCCAGCTCGAACACCGCGGCGACCACGCCTACTTCGGGATGTTCGCGGTCAGCCCGGCACTCCAGGGCGCGGGCCTGGGCAAGGTGATCATCACGGAGGCGGAGCGGCAGGCTCGCGAGACGTGGGGCGCGACCGAGATGCACATGACCGTGATCTCCGTACGGAACGACCTGATCGCCTGGTACGAGCGGCGCGGCTACCGCCGTACGGGACGGATGACCCCGTTCCCGTACGGCGACGAGCGCTTCGGCATCCCGCAGCGCGACGACTTGCAGTTCGAGCTGCTGGTCAAGGAGCTCGCTTAATGGTTCCGCCCGGTGGCGACTAGGCCGTGAAGCGGCCGGTGCGTTTGATCTCCGGGTAGTCGGTGGTGGCGCCGTCCAGTTGCAGGGCCCTGACGAGACGCAGGTGGTCCTGGGTGTTGACCACCCAGCCGATGATCCTCAGGTCCGCCTTGCGGGCGTGCTCCACGACCTCCAGGGTGAGCCGGCGGATGTTCAGGCAGACCGTTTTCGCGCCGACCGCGACGGCGCGGTCCACGATGTCGGTGCCGTAGCGGCTGGCGATCAGCGCGGTCCGTACCCCCGGCACCAGACGGGCGATCTCGGCGACCGCGTCGTCGTGGAACGAGGACACCTCGACCCGGGAGACGAGGTCACGTCCGGTCATCACCTCCGCGAGCGCCCGAGCCGCCGCGACGTCCTTGATCTCGGCCTGGAGCGGCGAGCGCACCGCCTCCAGGACCTCTTCGAAGACCGGGACGCGCTCGCCGCGGCCCGCGTCCAGGGCGCGCAGCTCGGCGAGGGTCTTGTCGGCGATCGGGCCGGTGCCGTCGGTCGTGCGGTCCACGTCGGTGTCGTGCATGACGACGAGGGCGCCGTCCTTGCTCAGGTGGAGATCGAGTTCGATGCAGTCGAGGCCGGCCTGCTGGGCGGCGACGAAGGAACGGAGGGTGTTCTCGGGTTCGACACCCATGACTCCGCGGTGACCGATGGTAAGGAAGTTCAAGATTCAACTCGCTTCCGTCGACGGCGGCTCGGCGTATGCGCAAACCGGAGCGGACTGTTCGCGCGGCAGTGCCGCAGCCTAGTGGCCCCGACGCGTGATGAACCCCACGTGTACACCGGGTTTGCGGCGGTGGTCATGGCGTGCCTGGATCGCATCCCCTCCCGTGGTCACCCTGGGGTGGGCGAGTCCCCCAGGGATTGACTGCCCGCCGCGGGCTTCCGCGCCGTCGGCCCTCGTATGCCCAGGCGCGGTCGGGGTATGCGCCATCTCGGTGACCAACAGGAAAAAGTGCGGTGACCATGGACGTGGGCAGGATAATTTCCGGAGCCTCCTCTTGCTGGGAGAAACCTCGTATGTATACGGTCTGCTTACGAGAGGTTCTCCCGTGGAGGATGGGACATGACGGAAATTCTTGTGCAGGCGGCTTCGGAGGAGCAGGTTCCTCCGGCGACCAGGGTGGTGGAGCACCCGGCGTGGCCGGTGCTCAAGGATGCCGTGGAGCGGATCCGGCCATGGCAGTCCAAGGACGGGTCGATCGACTTCGAGGCCGAGGGCGCGCCCGAGCGCGCGGACGCCGAGGCCGCCGTACGGCGTGTCGTTGAGGCCGTCGAGGAGCTCTCCGCGCTGCTGCCGCACGACGCCGACTATCACGCGGCCCTCATGAAGGACCTCCAGCGCTGGGCCGAGGGCGGCTTCGAGGTGCCGGACTTCCTCGACTCCCTGCTGGCCTTCCAGCCCGCCGCGAACCGCGCGGACGGCCTCCAGCACCTGGTCGTCTTCCCGATGTACACGCAGAACGGCAACCCCGACCGCAACCTCGAGGCGGTCGTGCTGCGCATGGTGTGGCCGGACTGGCTGGCCGAGCTGGAGCGCACCCGCTACGACAACCCGCTGTTCTGCGGCATCAAGTTCGAGGACTTCACGGCGGGCTACGACACCAACTCCGCGGTGCTCTTCCCGGAGACCATCGCCGTGCGCGAGGCTCCGGAGCGGTTCAGCTGGGGCGGCATCTTCTGCGACCGCGAGGCCGCCCGCTTCCGCCGCGTCACGGACGCCGCCGTCGACATCCTGGGCCTGGAGCTGCCCGAGGACATCGCGGCGATGGTCCACGACCAGAAGCGCTGCGAGGAGGCCTTCGTGCTGTGGGACATGGTCCACGACCGCACCCACAGCCACGGCGACCTGCCGTTCGACCCGTTCATGATCAAGCAGCGCCAGCCGTTCTGGATGTACGGCCTCGAAGAGCTGCGCTGCGACCTCACCGCCTTCAAGGAGGCCGTGAAGCTGGAGGCCGAAGGCGTCTCGCAGGCTCGTGACGTGCAGTTCGCGGTGCTCTTCGACCGCATGTTCCGCTTCCCGGTCACCGGTGAGCGCGTCCGCAACTACGACGGCCTCGGCGGTCAGCTCCTCTTCGCCTACCTGCACAAGCACGACGTCGTCCGCTGGACCGACAACAAGCTGTTCATCGACTGGCAGCGCGCCCCGCAGGTCACCAACCAGCTGTGCGCCGACATCGAGCAGCTGTACCGCGACGGCATCGACCGCCCGAAGCTCGTCCACTGGTTCGCCGGCTACGAGCTGGTCTCCACCTATCTCGCCCCGCACCCGGGATCCCGCTGGGCCAAGGGCCCGGACGCCCTCGATCTGACGCAGCCGCCGCGCAAGCTCGTCGATGACGTGCTTCCGGACGAGTTTCCGCTGAGCATGTTCTATGAGGCCCTGTCCAAGAAGCTCAAGAACGTGATCGCCTCCACCAAGGGCATCACGGCGGACAGCGCCGAGCGGGTCGCCGCATGAGCGACCGCACCACCACTGCTCAGGAGGCGAAGAAAATGGCGGGGAACGGAGCTCTCAGCGGTGCGGTGATCGCGGTGGCCGGCGCGGGCGGGCCCGCCGGCCGGGCGGCGCTGCTGCGGCTGGCCGAGGCGGGCGCGACCGTCATCGGCTCGGACAACGACCCGGAGCGGCTCGCCGAGGCCGTGGACGCGGCGAGCTACGCGCACGGCGGTGCCACCGTCGTCGGGGACACGGTCGACCTGCTCGACCGCGAGGCGACCCGTGACTGGGCCAACCGCATCGAGAAGGACTTCGGCCGCGTCGACGGCCTGGTCCACCTGGTGGGCGGCTGGCGCGGCAGCGAGACCTTCGTCAAGACGAGCCTCGACGACTGGGAGTTCCTCGAGCTGCTGCTGATCCGCACCGTGCAGCACACCTCACTGGCCTTCTTCGAGGGCCTGCAGCGCAGCGACCGCGGACGGTATGTGCTGATCAGCGCCGCCGGCGCCTCCAAGCCGACCGCGGGCAACGCCTCGTACGCCGCCGCCAAGGCAGCCGCCGAGGCCTGGACGCTCGCGCTGGCCGACGCCTTCCGCAAGGCCGGGGGCCCCGAGGGGCCGACGTCCGCGGCTGCCATCCTGGTGGTGAAGGCGTTGGTGCACGACGCGATGCGTGCCGAGCGACCCAACGCGAAGTTCGCGGGCTTCACGGACGTCAAGGACCTGGCCGATGCCGTCGTGGGCGTCTGGGACAAGCCCGCCGCCGAAGTGAACGGAAACCGTCTGTGGCTGACCGAGAAGCCGTGAACCCTCCGAAGACCGACGCCCGCCGCCATCACGACCCGGACGTCCGCGGTTTCGCCAGTGACAACTACGCCGGCGCCCATCCGGAGGTGCTCGCCGCCCTGGCTCTGGCCAACGGCGGGCACCAGGTCGCCTACGGCGAGGACGCGTACACCGAGAACCTCCAGAGGATCATCCGCAGCCACTTCGGCGCCACCGCCGAGGCGTTCCCGGTCTTCAACGGCACCGGCGCCAACGTCGTCGCGCTCCAGGCGGTCACCGACCGCTGGGGCGCGGTGATCTGCGCGGAGAGCGCGCACATCCACGTCGACGAGTGCGGGGCGCCGGAGCGGGTCGGCGGGCTCAAGCTGCTCACCGTACCCACGCCCGACGGCAAGCTGACCCCCGACCTGATCGACAAGCAGGCGTACGGCTGGGAGGACGAGCACCGGGCGATGCCGCAGGTCGTCTCGATCACCCAGAGCACCGAACTCGGTACCCTCTACACGCCGGACGAGATCCGCGCGATCTGCGAGCACGCCCACGCGCACGGCATGAAGGTGCATCTGGACGGTTCCCGGATAGCCAACGCGGCCGCCTCCCTGGACGTCCCCATGCGGACGTTCACCAACGCGGTCGGCGTCGACATCCTCTCCCTCGGCGGCACCAAGAACGGCGCGCTGTTCGGCGAGGCGGTCGTCGTCCTCAACCAGGACGCCGTCAGCCACCTGAAGCACCTGCGCAAGCTGTCCATGCAGCTCGCCTCCAAGATGCGCTTCGTGTCGGTGCAGTTGGAGGCCCTGCTCGCCAAGGACCTGTGGCTGCGCAACGCCCGCCATGCCAACGAGATGGCCCAGCGGCTGGCCGAGGGCGTCCGCGCCGTGCACGGCGTCGAGATCCTCTACCCCGTGCAGGCCAACGGCGTCTTCGCCAAGCTCCCGCACGACGTGAGCGAGCGCCTGCAGAAACGGTTCCGGTTCTACTTCTGGGACGAGTCGGCGGGCGTCGTGCGCTGGATGTGCGCCTTCGACACGACCGAGGAGGACGTGGACGCGTTCGTGGCGGCGCTGAAGGAGGAGATGGCGCGCTAGGGCCTGTCGTCAATTCCCGCCTGCCCCGCGACGCCTGGCACGCACTCTCGCCGCACCGGGCGAAAGCCCACGTACGCCCAGTACGAGGACTTCCGCCCGGCACGCCGAGAGCACGCGCACCAGACGCCGCGGGGCCGCCCTTCGGGCGACGACGGGAATTTGACGACAGGCCCTAGGCCATCTCCTCCTCGGCGGCCGACTGTGCCGGTTCAGCCGTTGACGACGATCCGCGCGCTGTTGTTGCGCAGGTTCGGGTCGAACTTGCGGATGGGGAGCTCCGGGTCGTCGTTGAGGGTCTCGACGGTGGCGCGCGCCCCGCGCACCACCTCGTCGATCCGCAACCGCACGTCGAAGGTGTGGGACGCCTTGTCGTGCAGGTAGTGCGGGGTCCGGCAGTAGTACGTCGTGACGGACGGCCCCTCTTCGGACGGCGGCTCGGCCCCGCACTCCTCCTCCGGCAGGCCGACCACCGTGGTGCCCTCCGGCGCCTGGAACCGTACGGTGGCCACGGCCGCGCCCGCGCCGAGCGAGGCCACCCATGCCGGGCCACGGTTGTGGACGGTGATGCCGGCGGTCACGGTGTCGCCGGCGGCTCCGTGCACCCTGCTGCCGGTCAGCTTGAGGTCGGCGGTGTTCCTGGCGTCGAGGAGCACGGACCGGTGGTTGTCCGAAAGGTCGAGGTCCTCCTCGCCGGCCGCGGCCCGCTGCGCCGCCACCGGGCGCAGGTTCAGCTCGGGGCCCGTTCCCCGGGTCCACGTCGCGTCACCGCGGGCCTCTTCCAGCGCCTTGTCCGAGTAGGGCAGGACCGAGTGGTCGAACCTCTCGTACAGCGCCTTGCGCCCGACGCCGAGCGCGGTCACCAGCTCGTACCGCCCGCCCGGGGCCACCGCCTCGTCCAGCACGCACAGCGCGGACGTACCCCTGGCGTGCTCGCTGTACTCGCAGTTGGAGTGCCGCTCCTTGAAGCGCAGTCCGTACGACGCGTCGACCCACAGCAGCGTGCGGTCCACCGGGCGGTTGCCGCTGTTGCCGACCGTCGCCCGTACCCGGGTGTTCGTGCCGGGCGTGAGGTCCCGCTGGTCCTCGGCCTGACTGAGCCCGAGGTCGGGGCCGTCGGCCAGGGAGATCCGGGTCTCCTGCGGGAACGCCGTCAGGTCGCCTGCGGTGGCCTCGTAGCGTACGTACCCCCACGCGTCGAGGTCGGCGTCCGGCAGGGCCCGTAGCCCGAGCTGGGCGACCGTCACACTGTCCGTCCCGGCCGGCATCGCCGGGACGTCGCAGACTGCCATGACCGGAGTCTGCGGCATGCAGTTGCCGGGCCAGGACACGGTGGCGAAGAAGGCGATCTCGCCGGCGTCGACGGTCAGGCGGCCGGCGGGCACATCGTTGTCGGTGTTGTCGTGGGTGACGCGTACCTCAAGGGCCCGGTCGGGCACGGCACCACCCGCGTCCGGCCCGGGCAGCACCGTCTCGGACGGCGCACTGATCCACAGCTGGTCGGACGAGGCATGCACGGGCCCGGCCCCGACCGCGGCCAGGGCACAGCCGGCGACCGCGGCTCCGAGTAGACGATGCTTCATGACTTCCCCCTTGTCGACGCTCCGTCGGAGACCAGACCCGCGGCGCGGGGGAGGGGGTTGTAGGCGGGCGTCAGGTTGCGGCGATGTTCAGCCGTTTTCGAGGCACTACGGTCACCGCGCCCTGAGGACTGCATACCTATGCGTTTGATGGAAAATAAATTGACCCGTGTCCGGACTGGCGCATACGCTCAGCTGCCATGCAGATGATTCAGCAAACCGCCGACCTGTCCGCGTACTTGGCTGCTGACGAGGTGATCGACCATCACCATCCGCTCGTCCGCAAGACGGCTGCCAGGCTCGCCGACGGCGTGGCGGACTCGTATGAATATGCGCGGGCGGCGTTCGAGTTCGTGCGGGACACCATCCCCCACTCACAGGACTCCGGCGATCTACGCGTCACCTGGCGCGCCTCCGACGTCCTGGAACAGGGCACCGGCATCTGCTACGCCAAGGCCCACGCGCTCGCCGCGCTGCTGCGGGCCGAGGACATCCCGACCGCGCTGTGCTACCAGAAGTTCGAGGTGGTGCACGGCCTGGTCGCCGTGCGTTTCAACGGCGCCTGGCACCGGCAGGATCCGCGGGGCAACAAACCTGGTGTGAACGCCCAGTTCTCCCTGGACGGCGAGCGACTGGCCTTCGAGCCCGACCCGGCGTCAGACGAGAGGGACTATCCGCTCCTGTACGCCGCCCCTCACCCGGTCGTACTCGACACCCTCAAGGCTGCCCCCGACCGGCCGCATCTGTGGCAGACACTCCCTGCCGCGCTCTGAAGGTCAGCCCCGGGGCGCAGATCACGAGCCTCCCCAACCGGGGGCCCGGCAGCGCCCCAAAGGGGCTCGGCGCTGTATCGATATGCGGCTCCGCCGCGTGGGCGCGACCAGCCACGACGGCGCCGCAGCCGACCGACGACACTTCGCGGCACTTACCCAGCGGAGCGCCTAGCGGGCTTCGGCCTCGCGTACCTGCTCGGGAGTAGGCGCCGTACCGCCGAGGTGGGCCGGCATCCACCAGGTGTCGTTGGCGTCCTTCGGTCGCACCGGGTAGGCGCGCTGCGCGGCCTCCAGGAGCTCCTGGACGCGCTCGCGCAGCTGGCGGGTGATCGCGCCCGCGTACTTGTCCTTGGAGGCCTCGATCGCCTCGCCGACCCGGATCGTGATCGGGATGTGGCTGCGCTTGAAGTTGCGCGGGTGCCCCTTGGTCCACAGCCGCTGGGTGCCCCACACGGCCATCGGGATCAGCGGCACGCCTGCTTCCTGGGCCAGTCGCGCGGCACCCGACTTGAAGCTCTTCAGGGTGAACGACTGTGAGATGGTGGCCTCCGGGAAGACCCCGACGATCTCGCCCGACCGCAGCGAGTCCAGCGCGTGCGCGTAGGCCGCCTCACCCTGCTTGCGGTCCACGGGGATGTGCTTCATGCCGCGCATCAGCGGCCCGGAGATCCGGTGCCGGAAGACGGACTCCTTCGCCATGAAGCGAACGAGACGTTTCTGCGGGAGCGCCGCCAGCCCGTTGAAGACGAAGTCCAGGTAGCTGATGTGGTTGCTCACCAGTACAGCGCCGCCCGAGCGCGGAATGTTTTCCGATCCCTTGCAGTCGATCTTGAGGTCCCACGCCTTGAACAACGTCTGGGCGAAACCGACGACGGGACGGTAGACAATCTCTGCCATGGACGGGGTGGACCCTTCCTTCTGTGCCTGGGAAGGAAGCTCCCAGTGTGGAAGTTACGCAGCCGTAGGTTTACGGCATCTCGCAGATCGTGCCCCAAGAACGGCCGGGGAGCCAGCCCCAGTGCCCCTGGACGGCGAGATTCTCGTCACGTCGGCCCATGGCCCACCTCGGTTTTTGAAGCCGCCTTTACTCCGCGCGGACCGTCACCCGCCGTACGAGCAGGTACATCTCGCACCCCAGGCAGTACCCGAAGACGGCGTTCAGGAAGGCGGCCGCGAGCGCGGCCCCGGTCGCGGCGAGTCCCAGCCAGTCCGGGCCGAGCGTGTACCCGACCAGCCCGAGGCCCGCGAAGACCAGCCCCACCGCCTGTGCGAACCGTGGCGGTTCCGGCGCCTCGAACTCGGTCGGCGGCCCGATCCGGGGACGTACGGCCTTGCGGAACAGCAGGCCGTACGGCGAACGGCTCACCCCGCCCGCCGCGCCCAGCGCGAACGCCAGAGTCTGCCAGGCCAGCAGCCAGGCGCTCCCGGTGACCAGAACGACCGCCAGCACCACGGTCGTCACGGCCGCCCCGAAGCGCGGCCCCCTCACATCGATGTCCATGCATCGAGCATTCCGCAGCGGACAGGCTTCGGGGAGCCGGGAATCTTTGCAATCGCGTGAAGGGTTGAGGAGGGTGATGACCGGACTTGTGGTGTGCGTGGTGGTGCTCGTCGCGGCGAGCGCGTACGGAGTGCTGCATCAGCGGCGGAGCGGGAGAGTACGGGTGCGCGGGCGGGACGACGGAAAGCGGCTCCAGGCGGCCGAGTTGGGCGGGCCGCTGGGCGAGCGCGCCACCCTCGTGCAGTTCTCCAGCGCCTTCTGCGCACCCTGCCGGGCCACCCGGCGGGTGCTCGGCGAGGTGGCCGGGATGGTCCCGGGCGTGACCCATGTCGAGCTCGACGCCGAGGACAATCTGGACCTCGTCCGCCGGCTCGACATCCTCAAGACGCCGACCGTGCTGGTCCTCGACGCCGACGGCAACGTCGTACGGCGGGCCACCGGTCAGCCGCGCAAGGCGGACGTCATCGCCGCGCTGGGCGAGGCGGTCTGAGGGGCCGTGACGCCGAGGGTGAGTCATCTCCCACATCGCGGAACCCACTTGACTGTGTGCACCACCTATCGTCAGCCTGACCGTATGCCTGAGGAACTCCTTCTCTTCGGCCGGGCCCATGTCGACCTGGCCCGCACCGCGAGCGCGCGCTGTCCGGGCTGTTGAACGGCCACGGACCCGCACACCTCCCCTTGCAGAAGGACAACTCCATGACGGCCACGTCCGGCCTCGGCACCACCCGGCTCGCCTCCCCCGACCTGCTCCGCTCCGTCTTCCGGCGCCATGCCGCCGGTGTGGCAGTGATCACGGCCCGCGGCGAGACGGGTCCGGTCGGCTTCACCGCCACGTCCCTCACCTCCGTCTCCGCCGAGCCCCCGATGCTCTCCTTCGGCATCGGCACCGGTGCCTCCAGCTGGCCGGCGATAGCCGCGACGGACCATGTCGGCGTCCACATACTCGGCGAGCACCAGCAGTCGCTGGCGGCCACCTTCGCCCGCAGCGGCGCCGACCGTTTCGGCCCGCCCACGGCCTGGCGTGAGGGTCCCGAGGGCGTCCCCGTCCTCGACGACGTGCTCGCCTGGATGGTGTGCCGGATCGTGGGCCGGGTGCCCGCGGGCGATCACCGCATCGTGCTGGCCGAGGTCGTCCTCGGTGACCCCACCGGCCCCGGACGTCCCCTCGTGTACCACCAGGGCCGGTTCAACGGCCTGCGTGACTGACCTCACCCCACCGAAGTGACCGAACCGGCCTTCCCCCGTTCTGCGAAGCCGTCGAATTCCGATTACGCTGCGTTGCGAAGGTCACAGTTCAAAGCGCTTGCTTAGCGGGAACGAACTGGGTGTACTGACGAGTAATATTTCGCTCGGAGCGCGGGTCGCCCCGAGCGGGAACGGCCACTTGGGGCGCCTATGCTGCCTGCAAGTAGGCAGCATAGAAATGTCGACGCAGTAGGAGAGCCGGCGTGAGCTTGAGGATCGTTGTCACCGTGAAGTACGTGCCCGACGCCACTGGCGACCGGCACTTCGCCGATGACCTGACCGTCGACCGGGACGACGTGGACGGTCTGCTCTCCGAGCTCGACGAGTACGCGGTCGAGCAGGCACTGCAGATCTCCGAGAACTCCGACGACGACGTGGAGATCACCGTCCTGACGGTGGGCCCGGAGGACGCCAAGGACGCCCTGCGCAAGGCGCTGTCCATGGGCGCCGACAAGGCGATCCACGTCGAGGACGACGACCTGCACGGCACCGACGCCATCGGCACCTCCCTGGTGCTGGCCAAGGCGATCGAGAAGGCCGGGTACGACCTGGTCATCTCCGGCATGGCCTCCACCGACGGCACCATGGGCGTCGTACCGGCCCTGCTCGCCGAGCGCCTGGGCGTCCCGCAGGTCACCCTGCTGTCCGAGGTCTCCGTCGAGGACGGCACGGTCAAGGGCCGCCGGGACGGCGACGCCGCCTCCGAGCAGCTCGAGGCCTCCCTGCCGGCCGTCGTGTCGGTCACCGACCAGTCGGGTGAGGCGCGCTACCCGTCCTTCAAGGGCATCATGGCCGCCAAGAAGAAGCCGGTTCAGTCCTGGGACCTGTCCGACCTGGACATCGAGGCCGAGGAGGTCGGTCTCGAGGGTGCCTACACCGTCGTGGACGCCGCGGCCGAGCGTCCGGCCCGTACCGCCGGCACGATCGTCAAGGACGAGGGCGAGGGCGGCAAGCAGCTCGCTGAGTTCCTCGCGAGCCAGAAGTTCATCTAAGGGTTCGCCGGCCCGCTTGAGGCTCAACTCCCTTACCGCCCCTCAGACTTCGCAATCCGCAGGAGAGCAATCCCATGGCTGAAGTTCTCGTCTACGTCGACCACGTGGACGGTGCCGTCCGCAAGCCCACCCTGGAGCTGCTGACCCTGGCCCGCCGCGTCGGCGAGCCGGTCGCCGTCGCGCTGGGCAACGGCGCCGCCGACACCGCCGCGACCCTCGCCGAGCACGGCGCGGTCAAGGTCCTCACCCACGACGCCTCGGAGTACGCCGACTACCTGGTCGTGCCGAAGGTCGACGCCCTGCAGGCGGCCGTCGAGGCCGTCTCCCCGGCCGCCGTCCTGGTCCCCTCCTCCGCCGAGGGCAAGGAGATCGCCGCGCGTCTGGCGCTGCGCATCGGCTCCGGCATCATCACCGACGCCGTCGACCTGGAGGCCGGCGACGAGGGCCCGGTGGCCACCCAGTCGGTGTTCGCCGCGTCCTTCACCACCAAGTCCCGTGTCTCCAAGGGCACCCCGGTCATCACGGTCAAGCCGAACAGCGCGGCCGTCGAGGCCGCCCCGGCCGCCGGCGCGGTCGAGGCCCTGTCGGTGTCCTTCTCCGCCCAGGCCACCGGCACCAAGGTCACCGGCCGTACGCCGCGTGAGTCGACGGGCCGTCCGGAGCTGACCGAGGCCGCGATCGTGGTCTCCGGTGGCCGCGGCGTCAACGGCGCGGAGAACTTCGCGATCATCGAGGCGCTGGCCGACTCGCTCGGCGCGGCCGTCGGTGCCTCGCGCGCCGCGGTGGACGCCGGCTGGTACCCGCACACCAACCAGGTCGGCCAGACCGGTAAGTCGGTCTCGCCGCAGCTGTACATCGCCTCCGGCATCTCCGGCGCCATCCAGCACCGCGCCGGTATGCAGACCTCGAAGACGATCGTGGCGATCAACAAGGACGCCGAGGCCCCGATCTTCGACCTGGTCGACTACGGCGTCGTCGGTGACCTGTTCGACGTCGTCCCGGCCCTGACCGAGGAGATCAAGACCCGCAAGGGCTGATCCCACCCCGGGCTGAACGAGGCCCCCGTGACCGTCCGGCGGTCACGGGGGCCTCGTGTCGTCCTCGTGTCACCCCAGGCTCAGGAACGCCTGCACGGGCAGATGGTCGCTCGGGAACTGGCCGCCGTCGGAGAACGTGTTGATCGCCGCCCGGTGCGCCGTCACGCCGGGCGTGGACAGGATCCAGTCGATGCGGTCGCCGTTCGGCGTCAGCGGCTTGTAGCCGTGGAAGGTCGCGTACAGCGCGCTGCGCTCGCGTGCGGTGTCCCAGGTGTCGACGAGACCGGAGCCGAGCAGGGTCTCGTACACCGTGTTCTCGTGGGCGGCGACATTGAAGTCCCCGGTCACCACGACCGGCAGGGAGCGGTCGAACCCGGCGATCCGCTCGGCGATGAGCGAGGCGCTGCGCTCGCGCGCGTACTGGCTCACATGGTCGAAGTGGGTGTTGAGGACGTAGAACTCCCGTCCGCCGTCGGCCAGATCGCGGAAGCGGACCCAGGTGACCATGCGGGCGAAGGCCGCGCCCCAGGTGTTGGAGCCGATCGCGCTCGGGGTGTCGGAGAGCCAGAAGTGGTCGTATGCGGTCGGGCGGAGGCGGCGGGAGTCGTAGAAGATCGCCATGGATTCGTCGCTGCTGCCGTGCAGCCGGCCGGTGCCCACCCAGTCGTAGTGCGGGCCGAGGTCGGCGTCGATGTCGAGCAGCTGCGCGAAGATGCCCTCCTGGGTGCCGACGACATGCGGGGCCTCCTGGCGCAGCAGCTCGCGCATCACCGGTCTGCGTACCGCCCAGCTGTTCGGTTCGGTGGTGCTCGCGAAGCGCAGGTTGAAGGACATGGCCCTCAGGTGTCGGCGGGCCGGGCGTTCGCCCGCCGAGGCGGACGACGTGGGCAGTGCTGTACTGGAGAGGGGCGCGGTGACCGCCGTGGCCAACGCGGCCTTGAGGCCCAGGCGGCGCGTGACTCGGCTGTGGTTCGGCACTTCAGGCTCCTTCGGTGGGAACTGCCGGACGAGTCGTGCGGGGCGTGCGTATGGAAGTGTGATACCGCGTCCTGAGATGGGCGTGAACATGACGAGATGGTGGAGTGGCTCCCCGTGGACAGGGTGTTGACCAGCCGGAAGGTCCCCAGATAACTTCGTTCTACGGATTGTTGATTCCGCATAGCGGAAAACAGGAGGGTGTGGGATGGGTCAGGGCCAGCAGGAGAAGGTGGCGACGAGCCTCGCGGGCGCCGTCAGCGAGGAGATCAGCGCCTCCCTCGCGCCGGTCGACGCCGAACTGGAGCGCCGCTACCCCGGAGACCCCGGCAGCCGCCAGCCCGTCCACACCGTCTACGTCCCGGGCGACGTCTTCGCCGCCGACACCATCCGCTCCTGGGGCGACCAGGCGCTCGCCGCCCTCGACGAACACGCCCCGGACGCCGCCTCCTTCGCCGCCGTCCTCGGCCTGTCGGACGAACTCGCCGAGCCCGTCCACGCGCGCGTGCGCGCCAAGCTGGAGCGCGAGCCCATCGAGGACCTGCGTGTCGACTTCGAGGACGGCTACGGCCCCCGCCCGGACGCCGAGGAGGACGAGGCGGCCGCCCGCGCGGCACGGCTGATCGCCGAGGCGTACGCCAACGGCACCGCGGCGCCGTACATGGGCATCCGCATGAAGTGCATGGAGGCGCCGGTACGCGACCGGGGCATCCGCACCCTCGACATCTTCCTCACCGGCCTGATGGAGGCCGGCGGCCTGCCCGACGGGCTGGTGCTGACGCTGCCGAAGGTGACGTACGCCGAGCAGGTCACCGCCATGGTCCGGCTGCTGGAGGCCTTCGAGAAGGCGCGGGGCCTGGAGCCCGGCCGGATCGGCTTCGAGATCCAGATCGAGACCAGCCAGTCCATCCTCGCCACCGACGGCACCGCCACCGTCGCCCGCATGATCCAGGCCGCCGAGGGCCGCGCCACGGGCCTGCACTACGGCACCTTCGACTACAGCGCCTGCCTCGGCGTGTCCGCCGCCTACCAGGCCAGCGACCACCCTGCCGCCGACCACGCCAAGGCGATCATGCAGGTCGCGGCGGCCGGCACTGGCGTACGCGTCTCCGACGGCTCGACGAACGTGCTGCCGGTCGGCCCGACCGCCAAGGTCCACGACGCCTGGCGGCTGCACTACGGCCTCACCCGCCGCGCCCTGGCCCGCGCCTACTACCAGGGCTGGGACATGCACCCCGGCCACATCCCGACCCGGTACGCGGCCGTCTTCGCCTTCTACCGCGAGGGCTTCGAGCAGGCGGCGGCCCGTCTCGCCCGGTACGCCAACCGGGCCGGCGGCGACGTCATGGACGAGCCCGCCACCGCCAAGGCCCTCAGCGGCTATCTGCTGCGCGGTCTGGACTGCGGCGCCCTCGACATCGCCGAGGTCGCCCGGCTGACCGGTCTGACCCGTGCCGATCTGGAGGGATTCGCGGCGCCCCGGCGCGGTGACCTGACGGTCTCGGCCAAGTAGCGGGCCGGTCACAGCCGCAACCACCGGCCGATGTTGTCACTCCTGCCCCGTAGTCTGTACGCCACGCATGGACAGCCACAGGTGTCACAGGAACGGGGCAGCGGTGTCTTCGGGGGAGCACGGACAGACGGACGAGGCCGGTCGGCTGCTGGCCGGGCGCTATCGCGTCGTGGCGCAGCTCGGACGCGGCGGCATGGGCGTGGTCTGGCGGGCCCTCGACGAGGTCCTCGGCCGCGAGGTCGCCGTCAAGGAGCTGCGCACCTACACCGACGCCGACGGTCCCGAACTCGCGGATCTGCGGCTGCGAATGCAGCGCGAGGCCCGTGCGGCGGCCCGGGTGCGGCACCCCGGAGTCGTGGCGGTGCACGACGTCGCCGAGGTCGACGGGCGCCCGCTGATCGTCATGGAGCTGGTCGACGGCCCGTCCCTGGACGATGTGCTGCGCGAGCGCGGCCACCTCGATCCGCGCGAGGCGGCCGGCATCGGCGCCAAGGTCATGGAGGCGCTGGCGGCCGCCCACGCGGTCGGCGTCCTGCACCGTGACGTCAAGCCGGGCAACATCCTGCTCGAGAGTTCCGGCCGTGTGGTCCTGACCGACTTCGGCATCGCCGCCATGGAGGACCCGGGCGACGGCGAGGCCACCAACCTCACCCGCACCGGCGCTCTCGTCGGTTCCCTCGACTACTTGGCCCCCGAGCGCGCCCAGGGCGTCGAACCGGGCCCCTCCTCCGACGTGTGGGCCCTGGGCGCCACGCTGTACGCGGCTGTCGAGGGCTCCGCGCCCTTCCGCCGTACGTCGACGTTCTCCACGCTCACCGCGATCGTCTCCGAACCGCTGCCGGAGCCCCATCGCGCCGGACCGCTCGGGCCCGTCCTGCAGCGGCTGCTGGACAAACGACCCGAGTCCCGTCCCGAGGCCGCCGAGGCGCGGGCACTGCTCCAGGCGGTGGCGGAGTCGGGCGGCACCGACGCGCGGACGGCCGCACTGCGGAGGCCGGCGGGCGCCGGGTCCGTGGGGGAGGAGAGGGAGCCCAGCGCCCCGTCGGCGCAGCCGGTCGGCGGACCACCGGAGGCAGCGGGTCCGCACGGGCCGGCTCTCGGGTCACCGGGGCCTACAGGGCCTGCCGGGCAGGCGTACGGCATCCAGGGGCCGGGTGCGCCGGGCGCTCAGGGCTCGGACACGCCGGGCCAGGGCATGCCCGCGTCGGACCTGCCCGGGGCACCCCGCTTCGGGGCTGCCGGACAGGGAGCGCACGGCCCCGCGACCCCCGGGCAAGGCGCGCCGCCGGTCCAGGGCTTCGGCGCCGTCGGCCATCCCGGCTCGGCCGGGCACGGGCACGGCGCCCCGGGGCAGCCGCCCACATCGCCGTACGGCAGCACAGCGATACCGTCCGCCCCGCACGCCTTCGGCAACCCCACCCCGCCGCCACCGGGCCCGGACGCCACCGGCCCCATGGTCACGTCCTCCACCACCCCCACCCGACGCAAGGGCCGCGCCCTGCTCGCCGCCGTGGCCGTGACCGTCGTCCTCGCGGCGGCCGGAGGCGCGGTCGCCCTGCTGAACAACAAGGGCGACGCCAAGTCCGAGGCGCAGGGCACGTCGTCCGCCACCTCCGAAGGCGCGTCCGCCCCGGCGACCGACAGCCCCGACGCCGATCGGTCGGGCGACGCGAGCCTCACCGACAAGGACGATGACAAGACCCCCGGCGCGACCAGGACCCCGAGCCGCACGGCGGAGGCCGAGCCCACCGATCGCGCCACCACCTCGTCCCCGACCAAGACCTCGGGCGACGGCGGCACCAACGGCGGTACCACGGGCGGCGGTTCCGGCGACGGCGGTACGACCGGCGGCGGAACCACCGGTGGGGGCGGCAGCACGGGTGGTGGCGGCAGCACACCGACCCCGTCCTGTTCCTCCATCGGCGGCGGCAAGTACCACTGCCAGGTCTGGACACAGGCCAAGTCGTACACCGCCTCCGGCACCGAGGTCGGCGTCCTCAACGCGGGCACCAACTACTTCTACTGCCAGCAGAACCTGGGCCGCCGCGAGACATCCGGCGAGTGGACCAACGTCTGGTGGGCCAAGACGGACGACGACAGTGGCAACACCAACGTCTTCATCAGCGACGTCTACATCGAGGGCGGCAACAACGACGAGCCGGTGCCCGGACTCCCGGTCTGCTGAACCCGTACGTACCTCTCCAGGCCGGAGGCCGTCACCAGCTTCTCCTCCGCCAACAGCCGGGTGCCCCGCTCGCACAGCAGCGCGTCGGCACGCGCCCGCGCGACGAACTCCTCGGGCGTCACACCGAACAGCTCTCTCAATCGGGCGGAGCCCCCGAGGAGTTCGGTGAGCAGGGCCCGCTGACCGGGGTGGGTGCGAGGCCCACCGTTCCCGTTGTGCAGCACCCCATGGCGGTTGACGTACGCGAAGGCCCCCGGCAGCGCCGTGCCATCCGCCAGCACGATCCGGACCTCGGGCGCGGCCAGCCAGGCGCGGCTGTAGTTGCCGTACGGCAGCGGCACACCCTCGCTCGCGTCGATGACCGCCAATTGCTCGGCATCGAGCCAGGTGAGGAACAACTCCGCTACGGCAGCCGGTGCGTTGAAGGGAGAGGCCGACACGTATCCCATGCGGCTCACATGCGCGGAGACGCCGACCCCGAGGCCCGTCACCCGCGCCTTCACCATCGGGATGGGCGCCGTGATCCCGAACTCGGCCATCTTGTGCCGGAGTTGGCCCGGGCAGGCGTTGGAGCCGACCGCGAGCACAGGCACTCGGTCGTCGTACACCAGCCGGTCCAGGGGCAGCAGTCGATTCCCGTCGAGGAGGCCGGAGTCCTCGGGCCACGCGCCCGGGTAGAGCAGGGGATGCTCGCGCGGTGCCTCGGCCAGGCCCTGCGCCTCCAGTGTGCGGTCCTGCACGGGCCGCTCAGTCCGCCGGCGGCAACTCGCCCGAGCCGCGGGTGATCAGCCGCGTCGGCAGCTCGATGCGCTCCGGCGTGACGAGGGTGCCGTCCAGTTGGCGGAACAGGCGCTCGGCGGCGGTTCGGCCGATGGCCGCCGCGTCCTGGGCGACCACGGTGACGCCCGGCTGCAGCAGGTCGGCCAGTTCGATGTCGTCGAAGCCGACGAGGGCGACGCGGCGGGACTGCTCGGCGAGGACCCGGATCACGGTGACCGTGACCCTGTTGTTGCCCGCGAAGATCGCGGTGACGGGGGAGGGGCCGGTGAGCATCTCCTCGGCCGCCCGGCGGACCCGCTCCGGGTCGGTGACCCCCAGGGACATCCAGGAGTCCTCCACCGGTATGCCGGCGTCCTCCATCGCGGCCCGATAGCCGCGCAGGCGCTCGGCGGCCGTGTGGATGCGGGGCATGTCGCCGATGAAGCCGATCCGTCGGTGTCCGTGGGCGATGAGATGGGCGACGCCGTCACG
Source organism: Streptomyces sp. SD31 (assembly GCF_052068475.1). NCBI lineage: Bacteria > Bacillati > Actinomycetota > Actinomycetes > Kitasatosporales > Streptomycetaceae > Streptomyces > Streptomyces sp. SD31. The sequence goes on from NZ_JBQHCX010000007.1 coordinate 244,362, forward strand.
GGCGCCGCCGTAGTTGTCGGACAGGACGCAGTCGGCGTCGATCTTCCCGGCCGGCCGGTCGACGAAGACCGTGGCGACGCCCGCCTTGAGCTCGGGCTCCAGGTACCGATGGTCGTCACCGGCCGGAATGATCACCAGCCCGTCCACCCGACGCGCACACAGCGCCAGCGCCAACTCCTGTTCGCGGTCGGGATCTTCGGCGCTGGAGCCGTTGATCAGCAGGGCCCCGTGCGCCCGGGCGACCTCCTCGACCGCGCGGCTGAGCGGGCCGTAGAACGGGTCCGCGAGATCCTCCAGGACCAGGCCGATGCTCGCCGTACGGCCCTTGCGCAGGACCCGCGCGCTGTCGTTGCGGCGGAAGCCCAGGGCGTCGATGGCCTCCTGGACGCGGCGCTCCGTCTCCGGGGTGACGCCCGGCTCCCCGTTGACCACGCGCGAGACGGTCTTCAGGCCGACTCCGGCACGCGCTGCGACGTCCTTCATGGTCGGACGGTTGCCGTAGCGGGACCCGGAGAGGCGGTCCGTGAGGCCGTCGGATCGGCGGATGGTCTCGGGCACGATGCGGTGTCCTGTCCTGTCGTCCACGGGGATGCGTCGGTCCATGGGTTTGTATGAGGATGTGGCGTCGACAATAGACCCTGGACAACGTTGTCAGATCCAGGGGACACTGTCCACCGCAATCTCCGGCCTGCGCCCCCACCGCGAGACCGGCTCGCCCATTTCCCGTGGTTGACGGGGAGATTCGAATGGTTGACGGGGAGAACTGACACTGATGCACACCGACCTCGTGGCTGCGCTCGACATCGGCGGCACCAAGATCGCCGGAGCGCTGGTGGACGGCCACGGCACGATCGCGGTCCGGGCCCAGCGCGCGACGCCGGCGCGGGAGGACGGCGAGACGGTGATGCGGGCCGTCGAGGAGGTGGTCGGCGAGCTCACCGCCTCGCCGCTGTGGGAGCACGCCACCGCCCTCGGTATCGGCAGCGCGGGACCGGTGGACGCCTCCGCCGGCACGGTGAGCCCGGTGAACGTGCCCGGCTGGCGCGACTATCCGCTGGTCCGACGGGTCCGTGAGGCGGCGGGCGGCCTGCCCGTCGAGCTGATCGGCGACGGGGTCGCCATCACGGCGGCGGAGCACTGGCAGGGGGCGGCGCGGGGCCATGACAACGCCCTGTGCATGGTCGTCTCCACGGGCGTCGGCGGCGGCCTGGTCCTGAACGGCCGCCTGCACCCCGGCCCGACCGGCAACGCAGGCCACATCGGGCACATCAGCGTCGACCTGGACGGCGACGCGTGCCCGTGCGGTTCGCGCGGCTGCGTGGAGCGCATCGCGAGCGGCCCCAACATCGCCCGACGGGCACGGGAGAACGGCTGGCGGCCCGGCCCGGACGGCGACATGTCCGCCGCCGCCGTGGCCGCCGCCGCGCGGGACGGCGACCCGGTCGCCGTGGCCTCCTTCGAGCGCGCCGCGCAGGCCCTGGCCGCCGGGATCGCGGCCACCGCGACCCTCGTCGAGATCGACATCGCCGTGATCGGCGGGGGAGTGGGCAAGGCGGGCGACGTCCTCTTCACGCCGCTGCGCAAGGCGTTGAGCGACTACGCTGCCCTGTCCTTCGTCCAGCGCCTGGTCGTCACGCCGGCCCAGATGGGCACGGACGCCGGGTTGGTGGGGGCCGCGGCGGCCGCGCTCGCGGGGAGGGCGGGGGTGACAGCCGCGGGGGTGTGAGGCGCGGCGGGGCAGGAACGTTCACTCGCCGGGATGCGGCGGGTGGGGAACGTGTGCTGAACCGTCACTACCGGGGCGATGTCGTTCGGAGGGCCGCCGAGAGGGCCGGCAGGGAGTCCGCCGACGCGTACACCGTTGCCGCGTCCACCAGCCCGGCTGTGCCCAGGTCGAGGCGCACCGGTGGGTCCAGGTACAGGGCCGCGTTCAGCGAACTGCCCAACGAGCAGGCGACCGCGGCCGGTTCGCCCGGCACGGCCAGTGCGCCCCTGCCCGGAACCGTGCGGACCACCGCAGACGCTGAGCGGACCGCCGAGCGCGGCAACGTCACATCCCCGAGGAAACCGGTCCGCAGGACCACCCGCTCCGCGTCCACCTCGTGGGGATGCCGGAGCACCGCTGCCACCAGCCCGAGGCCCGCCTGCACCAGTAATGCCTCAAAGGCCGCGTGCGCGGGCCGGGCCGCGGGCGGCAGCATCGACGACAGCAAGAAGGCCGGCGGGACTTCCATCGCCACCAGGGGCAGCACCAGGTGCCGCACCCCAGGGGCAGCACCAGTTGCCGTGCCCCGGCCGAGTGCCGCAGCCCCGGCAGCGGCCCACGCCGCGCCAGCACGGATGCCGGCGACCTGGCCCGGACGCGTACGACGCCGACCCTCGTCGGCCCGGTGCTCACCGCCCGCATCACCCGCTCTGTCGCCGTCACACGTGCCCCCGTTCCCTCGCCCTGGCTTCAACTCCCTCCGGGCTGGGGCGAGTCAGGGGCCGAGGACAGTGATGAATGTCAGTACCCGCGGTGGTGTCGCAAGAAAGTTTTGAACATGTTCAACTGTCTGCGCTAAGCTCGTTCCCACACCCAGAGGGGGAGCCGATGAAGATAGTGATTCCCGGAGGAACCGGGCAGGTGGGAACGGTCCTGAACCGTGCGCTGACCGCTGCGGGACACGAGGTGGTCGTCCTGACCCGACGGCCCACGCGTGCAGGCGAGGTCCACTGGGACGGTGCGACGTCGGGCCCGTGGGCCACGGAGATCGACGGCAGTGACGTCGTGATCAACCTGGCCGGCCGCAGCGTCAGCTGCCGCTACACCGCGCCCAATCTGCAGGCCATGATGGATTCGCGCGTGCGCTCCACCGAGGTCGTCGGCGAGGCGATCGCGAGCGCCGCCCGGCCGCCGCGGGTCTGGCTGCAGATGAGCACGGCCACCATCTACGCGCACCGCTTCGACGCGCCGCACGACGAGGCCACGGGCGTCATCGGCGGCAGCGAGCCCGATGTGCCGGACTACTGGGGCTACAGCGTGCGGATCGCCAGGGCCTGGGAGCGGGCGCAGGAAGAGGCCGACACGCCGCACACCCGGAAGGTCGCCCTCCGCTCCGCCATGGTGATGAGTCCCGACCGCGGCGGCGTGTTCGACGTCCTGCTGCGGCTGGCCCGGCTGGGGCTCGGCGGTCCCGTCGCGGGCGGTGGGCAGTACGTCTCCTGGATCCACGACCGGGACTTCGTCCGCGCGGTCGAGTTCCTGGTCGAGCGGGACGATCTGCGGGGGCCGGTGAACCTCGCCGCTCCCGAACCGCTGCCCCAGCGCGCCTTCATGCGGACCCTTCGCTCCGCGTGGGGCGTCCCCGTGGGGCTGCCCGCGACGAAGTGGATGGCGGAACTCGGCGCGTTCGCGCTGCGCTCGGACACCGAGCTCCTGCTCAAGAGCCGGCGTGTCGTCCCCGGCCGGCTGCTCGACGAGGGGTTCGTCTTCGACTACGCCCGATGGCCGGAAGCGGCCGACGATCTCGCGCAGCGCGTGCGGCTGCGCCGGGTCGACCGGCGGCGGACCGGGCCCGGGGCTCCCGCACTGTCCCGATTGTCTGGAGGCGGGGCGTGACCACACAGGCCGTTTCGCCGTTTAACCGGCCATGAAGAAGCGCAGCATGCTTGCCATTGCCTCCCTCGCCACCGGATTCGTCGTCGCGGCGGTCACTCCGTCCCATTCGGCCGAGTCCTCGGGTGCCTCCGGCGCCGGGTCGCCTGCCGCCGGGCTGCCCGACACCGGCGGTCAGCCCAAGGTCGGCGGCCTGGACATGGGCGGTCAGAGCAAGCTCGGCGGCCTCCCCATGAGCGGTCAGACCAAGGTCGCCGGGATCAGCGTGGACCGCGCCCTGGACACCGTCGGCACGGCCATCAACCGCGAAACGGACCGGGCCGTGAACAACGCCCCCCACAAGAAGAAGCGCTGACGAGCACGACCGACCCGATCACGCGGCGCCGTACCCCGTATCCGAGCGGGTGTCGGCGCCGTTGTCATGCGCTCTCTACTGGAGCTGGTTTCCGTGGCAGGGTGGAGCGGGCAAGCCACAGGGGGCCAACAGAAGAGGGGGAAACGTGATCGTCTGGATCAACGGCGCGTTCGGTGCGGGGAAGACCACCACCGCACGCGAACTGATCGAGCTGATCCCGAACAGCACGCTCTTCGACCCCGAGGTCATCGGCGGAGCACTCACCCACCTGCTCCCGCCCAAACACCTCACCGAGGTCGGTGACTTCCAGGACCTGCCGATCTGGCGGCGTCTCGTGATCGACACGGCGGCGGCGCTGCTCGCCGAGCTCGGCGGAACCCTCGTGGTTCCGATGACGCTGCTCCGCCAGGAATACCGCGACGAGATCTTCGGTGGCCTCGCCGCCCGCCGCATCACCGTCCAGCATGTGCTCCTCGCCCCGGCGGAAACGATCCTGCGGGAGCGAATAGCCGGGCGGGAGCTCCCGTCCGACCTGCCCGACGGCGAGATACGGATCCGGCAGTGGTCGTACGACCACATAGAGCCGTATCGCGCCGCACTCGCTTCCTGGCTCACCGCCGACGCCCATCCCGTCGACAACAGCGGTCTGACTCCCTACGAGACAGCTGCCCGGATCGCCGAGGCCGTCGGCAGCGGTACGGTCCCCGTCTGCGACATCGTGCAGACGCCCGAGCCCACCGCCGAGACCGTCGCCTCGGGGGTCCTTCTCTTCGACGAACAGGACCGCGTGCTGCTCGTCGACCCCACGTACAAGGCCGGCTGGGAGTTTCCCGGCGGCGTCGTCGAGTCCGGCGAGGCGCCCGCGCGCGCGGGTATGCGCGAGGTCGCGGAGGAGACGGGGATACGGCTGGAGGAGGTACCGCGGCTCCTCGTCATCGACTGGGAACGGCCCTTGCCCCCCGGATACGGAGGTCTGCGGCTCCTTTTCGACGGCGGCCGTCTCGACTCGGGGGAGGCCGAACGTCTGCTGCTGCCGGGACCCGAGCTGCGCGACTGGCGCTTCGTCACCGAGGCCGAGGCCGCCGATCTGCTGCCGCCGGTGCGTTATGAGCGGCTGCGCTGGGCGTTGCGGGCGCGGGAACGTGGGGCGGCGCTCTACCTGGAGGCCGGGATTCCCATGTCCTGAACGGCGCGGCGCAGTTCTTCGTGCGGGTACGGCGTCAGTCTGCTCTCGTGCACCAGCCGGCGGTTGAAGTCACCCACGGCGGCGGCGAGGGGCGCGTACCGGACGACGATGTCGGCGGCGGCCCGCGGGATTCCCTGGGGTCGCATGCCGTCGGCGCAGTCCCGCACGAAGGCCTCGCGCTCCGGCAGGCCGTACCCGTACAGCGCGGTGGCCAGCCAGTTCACCAGGTGGGTGGCGGTGTAGCAGCGGTCGTAGAGGCGGTGTCGGCCGAAGAACTCGTGCTCCTCGGGCGAGAGCGGGAAGCGGGCTGACAGCGCGAGGCCGTAGTCGGCGAGGTAGAGCTGCCGTCCGTCGGTGAGGATGTTGTTGAAGTGGGCGTCGAAATGCAGGAGTTCGCGCTCGTGGAGGAAGTCGGTGGCTGCCCTGAGTCCCTGCTCCACCAAAGCGCAGGCGGCGTCGGCGCCGTCCGTGCGCAGCTGGGCGTCGAACCAGTCGTGCAGGGTGTGGGGCACGTACTCCAGGAACAGGGCCAGGCTCGCGGACGCCGTCCGCAGCCCCTCGATACGCTCGCGCACCTGCGGGTCGCCGCCCCAGTAGGCGACGGCCCGCTCGACGTCAGCCAGCGCTTCGGGCAACGGCCGTGGTGCGTCGGGCAGGACCCGCCAGTGGTGCATCAGCGGGAACCCCCCGAACCGGTCGGCCAGCACCCAGTTCGTGGTCATCGTGTGCACGGCGAGCTCCCGCCAGGCACCGAACCCCGGACTGCCGATGCCATAGTGAAAGTAGGCTGGCAGGCCGAGGAGGTCCGCCGTGGAGCGGACGTTCCCCGGCCGTAACTCGACGTCGGTGAGCGGGACTCGCTTGACGAAGACCCGGCTGCCGTCCACCTCGATCAGCGTCGACCGTCCGCCGATCCCGGTGCCGAGCGGCGCGCCCGACTCCACGAGGACTCCGAGTTCGTGGTCGGAGAGCAGCGCGAGGGACGTGGCGATGTCGGTGTGCGCGGTGAGGCGATCGGTGCGGGTCATGCACCCATCTTCAGCGCGAAGTCCCTCAACTCGCCGCGTAATTGCGCAGGAACAGCGCCTCGGCGACCGACAGGCGCTCCAGCTCCTGCGGGGACACGCTCTCGTTCACGGCGTGGATCTGGGCCTCCGGCTCGCTCAGGCCGATGAGGAGGATCTCCGCGTGCGGATAGAGGGCGGCGAGGGTGTTGCACAGGGGGATCGAGCCGCCCTGGCCGGCGTACTGCATCTCCTGGCCCGGGTACGCCACCGCCATCGCGTCCGCCATCGCCTGATAGGCCGGGCTGCTCGTGTCGGCGCGGAACGCCTGGCCCTGGCCGATCTGCTCGGTGCGCACCCGGGCACCCCACGGCGTGTGCGCCTCGATGTGGGCCTGGAGCAGCTTGGTCGCCTCGGCCGCGTCCACGCCCGGCGGCACCCGCAGGCTGATCAGCGCGCGGGCGCTCGCCTGCACGGACGGGGTGGCGCCGACGACCGGCGGGCAGTCGATGCCGAGGACCGTGACGGCGGGGCGGGCCCAGATACGGTCGGCGACCGTGCCGGAGCCGATCAGCTCGACGCCGTCGAGGACCCTGGCGTCCGCGCGGAACTGCCCCTCCTCGTAGTGCAGGCCCTGCCACGACGAGTCACCGGTCAGCCCGTCCACCGTCGTCGAGCCGTCCTCGGCGCGCAGCGAGTCCAGTACGCGGATCAGCGCGCCGAGCGCGTCGGGCGCGGCCCCGCCGAACTGGCCGGAGTGCAGGTTGCCTTCGAGCGTGTCGATCTGCACGCGGACAAGGGTCATGCCGCGCAGGGTCGAGGTGACCGTCGGCAGGCCCACGCGGAAGTTGCCCGCGTCGCCGATCACGATCGTGTCGGCCTCCAACAGCTCCGGGTGCTGCTCGGCGTACCGCTCCAGACCACCCGTGCCCATCTCCTCCGAGCCCTCGGCGATCACCTTGACGTGGACCGGTATGCCGCCGTTCGCCTTCAGCGCGCGCAGCGCGAGCAGGTGCATGATCAGGCCGCCCTTGCAGTCGGCGGACCCCCGCCCGTACCAGCGGCCGTCGCGCTCTGTCAGCTCGAAGGGCGGGGTGCTCCAGGCGGCCTCGTCCAGCGGGGGCTGCACGTCGTAGTGGGCGTACAGCAGGACCGTCTTCGCGCCCTCGGGGCCGGGCAGGTAGCCGTACACGGACTGTGTGCCGTCGGGGGTGTCGAGCAGCGCCACGTCCTGGAAGCCCTCGGCGCCGAGCGCGTCGGCGACCCAGCGGGCGGCGCCTTCGCTCTCGCTCTTCGGGAACTGATCGAAGTCCGCCACCGATTTGAACGCCACCAGCTCGGTGAGCTCCGCCTTCGCCCTGGGCATCAGGGAGGCGACGGTCTCGGCGACCGGATTCGACGACATGGGCACGCTCCTTGTGGGTGCGACGTTGTACGTATGAGTGCTGTGATCCTCCCACAGCGGCCTGCGACGATGCCCGCCGTAGGATGCGGGGGAACAGCAGGCGTAGGCGGCTTGATCGGGAGCAGTAGACCATCGTGAGCAGCGAGAACTCTTCGGCGGACGACGTGCAGCGGGTGTGGGACGTCGTCGTGGTGGGCGCGGGACCCGCGGGAGCCTCGGCCGCGTATGCGGCGGCCGTCGCCGGGCGGCGCGTGCTGTTGCTGGAGAAAGCGGAGCTGCCGCGCTACAAGACATGCGGCGGCGGCATCATCGGCCCCTCGCGCGACTCGCTCCCGCCCGGCTTCGAGCTGCCCTTCCGGGACCGGGTGCACGCGGTCACGTTCTCGAACAACGGCCGCTTCACCCGCACCCGCCGCTCCAAGCAGATGCTGTTCGGGCTGATCAACCGCCCAGAGTTCGACCAGCAGCTGGTCGAGCACGCGCAGAAGGCGGGCGCCGAACTGCGTACGGGTGTCACCGTGCAGCGCGTCGAGCAGCACGGCTCGGCGGTGCCGGACCGGCGCAGCGTCGCCGTCGTCCTGCAGGGCGGCGAGACGCTGCTCGCGCGGGCCGTCGTCGGCGCGGACGGCAGCGCGAGCCGGATAGGAGCGCATGTCGGGGTCAAGCTCGACCAGGTGGATCTCGGCCTGGAGGCGGAGATCCCGGTGCCGGAGACGGTCGCCGAGGACTGGAAGGGGCGGGTCCTCATCGACTGGGGGCCCATTCCCGGCAGTTACGGCTGGGTGTTCCCCAAGGGGGACACGCTCACGGTCGGTGTGATCTCGGCGCGCGGTGAAGGAGCCGCGACCAAGCGGTACCTGGAGGAGTTCATCGGGCGGCTCGGGCTCGCCGGGTTCGAACCGAGCGTCTCCTCCGGCCACTTGACGCGCTGCCGCGCCGACGACTCGCCGCTGTCACGCGGGCGCGTGCTGGTGTGCGGTGACGCGGCGGGCCTGCTGGAGCCGTGGACGCGCGAGGGCATCTCCTTCGCGCTGCGGTCGGGGCGGCTCGCGGGGGAGTGGGCGGTGCGGATCGCCGAGGCGAACGACGCGGTGGACACCCGGCGCCAAGCGCTGAACTACGCCTTCGCGATCAAGGCGGGGCTCGGCGTCGAGATGAGCGTCGGCAAGCGGCTGCTGATGGTGTTCGAGCGCCGTCCCGGTCTCTTCCACGCGGCGCTGACCGGTTTCCGGCCGGCCTGGAAGGCGTTCATGGACATCGTGCGCGGTTCCACGTCACTGGGCGAGATCGTGCGCACCCATCCCATGGCCCAGCGCGCCCTGACCGCGCTGGACCGCCGCGCGGCGCCGGCGGAGGAAGAGGCCACCTCCTGACGACGACCACGGGTCACTTCCGGATGCTGATCCGGAAGACGGGGTGGTCCGGGGCGCAGGCGATGATCTCCTCGTCGGAGGACTTCGCGGTGACCCCCTGGAAGTACTGGTTGACCTCCCAGCCCCACTTCTCCAGATAGGTCCGCAGGATCGGGAGCTTCTCCTCGTCGGGCAGCTCCACCGCGGAGAACTCACGCACCTTGCGCCCGACGCGCAGCTCTCCGCCGCCGGCCGCGCGCATGTTGCGCACCCACTGGGAGTGGCCGCGGGCCGAGACGAGGTACTGCGTGCCGTCGTATGTGTGCGGGTTGACCGGGATGCGCTGCATCCGGCCGCTCTTGCGCCCGCGCACCGACATCTCCGCCGAGCCCGCGATGCTGAGCCCGTGTCGGGCCAGCCAGCCGATGACCGTGTTGAGGCGGACGTTCAGCGGGCTGCCCTTGAGGTAGTACGGCGACGACATGGTGACCCCCACAGATGGAAACCGATTGAGAGAGCGGTGCTCTCGCTTGAGAGCAGTGTGCACGAGATTGCTGATCCAAAGCAAGAGCACTGCTCTCGAATGTGTGCGCTGCTCTGCTTTTCGTGGGAGACTGTCTCGCATGAGCAGCACCGCACAGGGCGCCCGGGCCCGCGCCAGGATGGAAGTCACCGCGGCCATCAAGGACGAGGCGCGCAGACAGCTCGCGGCCGAGGGGGCCGCCAAGCTCTCGCTGCGTGCCGTGGCCCGGGAACTCGGGATGGTCTCCTCCGCCCTCTACCGCTACTTCCCCAGCCGGGACGATCTGCTGACCGCGCTCATCATCGACGCCTACGACTCCCTCGGTGAGCGCGCCGAGACCGCGCGCGACAAGGCCGCCCCCGCCGGGCCCGTGCGGCGCTGGACGGCGGTGGCCGAGGCCGTGCGTGACTGGGCGCTGCGGCATCCGCACGAGTACGCGCTGATCTACGGCTCGCCCGTCCCCGGCTACACCGCGCCCGACACCACCGTCCCGCCCGCCTCCCGCGTCGGCCTCGTCTTCATCGGCATCCTCCGCGACGCCCACCACGACTCCGACTCCGGCACCGGCTCCGGCCTCTGCGAACCGCCCCTGCCCGCCGAACTGCGCCCCGAGGCCGAGCGCATGGCCGCCGACCTGGCCCCCGACCTCCCCCCGGCGAACGTCGCGGCCCTCGTCGCCTCCTGGGCCGAGCTCTTCGGGCTCGTCGGGTTCGAGCTGTTCGGACAGTTCCACCGGGTCGTGGAGGACAGGGAGACGTTCTTCCGGCATGCGGTGGCCCGGCTCGCGCACGGCGTGGGGCTGCAGGAGGGCCGGCCGTAGGCCGACGCGAGCGCAGTGCGGGCTCCGGGGCCGCGCCCAGGGCGTCGGCCGGCCGGCGCGGAAACGAGGCGTTCGCGCAGCGGGTGTGCCGCCACGAGGGCGGACGAGTCCGTCGACGTACTCGCGGCGGCTGCGTCGGCTCAGGGGCAGGGAGCCCGTGGCTGCGGACGAGGGCGCGGACGTACTTCGCGGGGAGTAGGCGTGATCACCACGCGCGGGTGACGCCGCCCCGCCGTCATCGCGTCTAGCGTGGCGGACATGGACGAGCAGCAGGTGCGCCGGGGCGGCGGGCCGCCGATGTGGTGGCGGCACGGGCCGCCGTGGTGGAACCGGTGGGAGGACGGCGAGGAGCACACTCCTGGCCGGCCTTGGCGCTCCACCGTGCTGATCACGGTCTTCGTGCTGGCCGGCTCGAACTTCGCAGCCGAGGGCCAGCTGGACGACCGGGAGGCGCTCGACCCCTTCGCCCGCGCGCTGCTGCTCGTGGCGGCGGGGCTCCTGCTGTGGCGCAAACGGTATCCGGTGGCCGTCGTGTTCGGTACGGCGGTGGCCGCCACGGTCTACCTGGGTGCCGGGTACCCGTACGGGCCGGTCTTCGTCGCCGTGGCCGTGGCCTGCTTCAACGCCATCGTCACCGGGCACCGCAGGGCCGCCTGGGCGGCCGTCGGAGTGTTCTGGGTCGGGCACGCGCTGGTGGCCCACTGGCTGTACCAGTGGCTGCCGCCGTCCGATGACCCGGCCGCGCCCTGGGGGCAGGAGGGCGTGATCGCCGCCTGGGTGGCGGCGATCCTGGCGGTGTCGGAGCTGGCGAAGACCCGGCGCGAGCAGTGGGTGCGGGAGCGGGCCGAGCGGGCGCAGGCGGCGCGCCGGCGGGCCGACGAGGAGCGGCTGCGGATCGCCCGCGAACTGCATGACGTCCTCGCGCACAGCATCTCCGTGATCAATGTGCAGGCGGGCGTCGGCCTCGCCCTCCTCGACACCGACCCCGAGCAGGCCCGTACGGCGCTCACCACCATCAAGGCCAAGAGCAAGGAGGCGCTCGGCGAGGTCCGCCAGGTCCTCGACACCCTGCGCGCCCCCGGCGACGCGCCCCGCGCCCCGGCACCCGGCCTCGACCGGCTGCCCGAACTGGTGCGGCAGGCGGCGAGCGCGGGCCTCACCGTCGAGGTCGTGGGCGAGCCGCCCCGCTTGGCACCCGGCACGGACCTCGCCGCCTTCCGGATCATCCAGGAGGCCCTCACCAATGTCGTACGCCACTCGCAGTCGAGGCACGCACGCGTGCACCTCGATCACGACGACGGGACGACGCTACGGCTGCGTATCGACGACGACGGTCCCGCGACCGGTGCCGACGCGGGCGGCAGCGGCAACGGACTCGCCGGAATGCGGGAGCGGGCGGGCGCGCTGGGTGGCACGATCGAGGCCGGCCCGCGGGCCGACGGCGGGTTCCGGGTGCTCGCCGTACTGCCGTTGAAGGCTTCCCGCGAGGTGGAGGAGGACCGGTGATCCGTGTACTGCTCGCCGACGACCAGTCACTGGTGCGGGCCGGCTTCCGGGCGCTCCTCGACGCGCAGCCGGACATCGAGGTGGCCGGGGAGGCCTCCGACGGTGAGGAGGCCCTGCGCAAGGTGCGGGAACTGCGGCCGGACGTCGTCCTGATGGACATCCGCATGCCGCTCCTCGATGGCCTCGCCGCGACCCGCCGGATCACCGACGACGGTGACCTGACGGGCGTCAAGGTGGTCATGCTCACCACCTTCGAACTCGACGAGTACGTCTTCGAGGCCATCCGCTCGGGCGCCTCCGGCTTCCTGGTCAAGGACACCGAGCCGGAGGAACTCCTGCGTGCCGTACGGGCGGTGGTCGAGGGCGACGCGCTGCTCTCGCCCGGCGTGACCCGCCGCCTCATCGCCGAGTTCGCCGCCCGCTCCAAGGAGCCCGCGGCCGCCGACTCCCTCGCCCGACTCACCGAGCGCGAGCGGGAGGTGATGGCCCTGGTCGGCATCGGACTGTCCAACGAGGAGATCGCCCGCCGCCTGGTGGTCAGTCCCCTCACCGCGAAGACCCATGTCAGCCGCACCATGGTGAAGCTCGGCGCCCGGGACCGGGCCCAACTCGTCGTCCTTGCCTACGAGTCCGGGTTGGTCCGCCCGGGCTGGCTGGGCTGAGCCGCCTCGTCCCCGGCGGCCTTGCGCCGCCCGAAGCGGACCAGCACGCTGACGACACGGGCGACGAAAAGGACGGCGGCCGCGGTCGCTCCCGCTCCGACGAGCGTGCCGCGCGCTCCGGCCGACAGCTCGAAGGCGAACGCCGGCCCCGCCACGGCCCCGAACAGCACGGCCGCCGCGAACGCCGCGCTGCACAGGGCGTATCCGATCTCTACGGTGATCGCGTCCCGCTCGGCCTGATCGCGCCGTCCCCCATACGTGGTCATACGGGAAGTCTCACAGGCGTGCGCCCGGCGGAGCAAGCGGCTCCCGCCGGGCGGACGGTGAAGGGGGCTCCCCCCAGGGCCTGTCTGACGATTCCCGCCTGCCCCGCGGCCCGCCCTCCTGGGCGGACGGCGGGACTTTGCGGACACGACCTAGTCGCGTACGCCGACGCGCTCCGCCTCCTGGGACATGGACTTGGCCACCACGACGGTCTGCTGCTTGGGGCGGGTGCGCAGTCCCGTGAGGGAGATCAGCAGACCCGCGACCGCGATCACCGTGATCACCACCAGAGCGGGCAGGTAGCTGTCGAGAACCGCCTGCGGGGACGCGGGCTCCGCGGGAGCGTTCGCGGTCAGGACCGCCGTCACGACGGCCAGGAAGAGCGCGCCGCCCACCTGGACCGAGGTGTTGAGCAGGCCCGAGACCATGCCCTGCTCGTGTTCGTCGACGCCGTTCGTGGCCTGGACGTTGAGCGAGGGGAAGGTCAGCGCGAAGGCCGAGCCGACCAGCAGCATGGTGGGCAGGATCACCGCCGCGTAGACCGGGTCGAGGTCGATGCGCAGGAACAGGATGTAGCCGGCGACCATGAGGGCGAAGCCGATCGCTATCAACCGGGCTGTGCCGAACCGGTCGATGATCGTGCCGACCTTCGTCGCCGACAGCGCCACCAGCGCGCCCGCCGGCAGGAACGCCAGCGCCGTGTGCAGCGCCGACCAGCCCAGCAGTTGCTGCATGTACAGCGTGACCAGGAACTGGAACCCGATATAACTGCCGACGAACGTCAACGCCCCCAACTGCGCCCGCACTTGGGCCCCGGAGCGCAGCACGCCGAGCCGGACCAGCGGGCTCGGGCTGCGGCGCTCGACGGCCACGAAGGCCGCCAGCAGGACGACGACGGCGACGAAGGACAGGACCGTGCGCAGGGAGCCCCAGCCGACCTCGGGCGCCTCGACGACGGTGAAGACCAGCAGCAGCATCGAGGCGGTGCCGAGGACGGCGCCGGGGATGTCGTAACCGCCGTCGGCCCGCTCGCGCTCGCTGCGCGGCAGCAGCTTCAGGCCGAAGAACAGGGCGATCAGCGCGACAGGCGCCGGGAGCAGCATGGTGAGGCGCCAACTCGCCTCGGTGAGCAGGCCGGAGAAGACGAGGCCCATCGAGTAGCCGGTGGCGCCGCAGGTGGTGTAGATCGCCAGCGCGCGGTTGCGTACCGGGCCTTCGGCGAAGGTCGTGGTGATGATGGACAGGCCGGCGGGAGCGGTGAAAGCGGCGGCCAGGCCCTTGATGAAGCGGCTGGCGATCAGTAGCGGACCCGAGTCGACGAGCCCGCCGAGCAGCGAGGCGAGCGCGAAGACGGCGAGGGCCACCAGGAAGACCTGGCGCCGGCCCAGCAGGTCGGCGGTGCGGCCGCCGAGCAGGAGCAGGCCGCCGTATCCCAGGATGTAGCCGCTGACGATCCATTGCAGGGTCGAGGTGGACAGGCCCAGGTCGGCGCCGATGGACGGCAGGGCGACACCGACCATCGACACGTCCAGCGCATCCAGGAACATCGCGGCGCACAGCACCAGCAGGGTGCCCCACAGCCGGGGGGTCCAACGTCCCTCGGACGTGGGGTGGGTGAGCGGAGAGGTCATGCCGAGGAACACTACATGCATGCGCATGAAATGCAAGCGCATTTAATTCTGATGCAATGAATTCCGCGTTCTGCTACGGTGCGGCCATGGCGGCGAAGAAGGCCGAGCAGGCGCTCGTGGACCAGTGGCGGGACATCCTGGCCCTGCACGCCCGCACGCAGTGCGAACTGGACCGTGCGCTGCACCAACACGGCCTGTGCGCCAGCGACTTCGAGGTCCTGGACGTACTGGCCGCGGGCTCGCCGCGGGGCGGCTCGAGGAGCGCCGAGGCATTGCGCGTCCAGGAGATCTCCGAGCGGGTGCATCTCAGTCAGAGTGCGCTGTCGCGGCTCATCGCCCGGCTGGAGAAGGACGGTCTCGTCCAGCGCTGCATGTGCGAGGAGGACCGGCGCGGTGTGCGCGTGGCCCTCACGGCGAAGGGGCGCACGCTGCACGGCGAGGTACTGCCGGTGCAGCGTGCGGTGCTGACGAGGATGCTCGCGAACTGAGCGGCGTACGCCCTGGGTTCAGCTCAGATGACGGCCGAGTTCTCGTGCCACAGCGCGGCCACCGATGCGTCGCCGGTCACGCTCGGCAAGGGCAGCCGGTTCCACAGCGACAGATACAGCAGCGCGGCCGGTCCGGCGATCTCGCAGTCGGCCCGGCCGGCATCGCCCCGCTCGGTCAAGGGCGGCTCCTGGGACAGCCGTACGGTCCACACCGCGTCGTCCGTGTCCGTCGCCCGCACTCGCAGCAGCCGCGGCTCGGCGCTGCGGACCCGGCTCTTGGGCCGGGCATGGAAGCCGCGCAGCAACTCGTCCACGCCGTCCGCCGCGAAGCCGGCGTCGAGCTCGCTGGGTGTGCCGCCGCGTGCGGCCTCCGCGTCGAAGCGGTGCACGGCCGTCTCGTGGGCCTGCCTGCGTGCCCAGAACGCGAGCGGCGAGGGCGCGGGCAGGAAGTGGAAGCACCGGACGTCGGGGGAGGCGGAGGAGAGGGTGTCGACGAGGTGACGGTGTCCTTCCCGGAACCAGGCCAGAAGGTCGGCGCCGTCGAGGTCGGGCGGGTCATCGAGGGGACGGCGGGAGGTATGGCCGTCGGCGACGAAAGACGCCGCCCAGCGATGCACCGTCCCCGTGTGCCGCACCAGATCCCGGACTTGCCATTCCGGACAGGTCGGCACCTTGGCATCGACCCCCGCCTCCTCGGCGGCCGCGGCGAGCAGCAGACCCTCGCGGTCCAGGAATCGAACGAACTCGGCTGTCTCCATGGGCAGAGTGTGCACGATGGAGCGCGGTCGAAGGGAAGGGCTGGGGCCGGGGTGCGGCGGGCCGGCACGCCTTCGGCGACGGCCGGTACGTGTCGTCGTTCGGTGCCGACGAACTCGCCCGCGTCCGAGGGCGGTTCACGGGTGCAGGGCGAAGAGGCAGAACTCGTTTCCCTCGGGGTCGGCCAGGACGTCGTGGTCCTCGTGCCGGGCCTGGACGGTCGCGCCGAGGGTCACGAGCCGGTTGATCTCGGTCTCCCGGGCGGCGGAGACGAGGTCCAGGTGCAGCCGGTTCTTGACGCGTTTGGGCTCCGGGACCAGCTGGCACCACAGGCGGGGGCCGCCGCCACGGGGCTCGACGAGCACGGTCGGGTCGTCCTCCGGGTCGGCGATCCCCTGGGCGCGCAGACGGGCGAGTTCGGCGTCGTCGTACGGGGCGACGGCGTAACCGTCGAGGGCGGCGGCCCAGAACCGGGCCGTGGCGGCCGGGCGGGCACAGTCGATGACGATGTCGTGGAGTCGCGCCATCGGGCCATGGTGTGCGGGGGAGGGGCAGAGCGGCAATGGCCGGGGCTCGGTCAGGGGGCCGTCCTGCCGAGAAGGGCCTCCAGGCCGCACCCCCATCGCCACCGGTTCGGGCCGGCCGGAAGGCGCAGCACCTCACGGCCGGCCTGATCCGGACGACAGGGCCTGGTCTCCCGCTCGGTCGGCCGCCGCGTGCCGTGTGACGAAGCCGATCAGCGCCGCCGCTGCCGCCAGCACGGCGATACTGGTCAGGGCGGTGGACAGGGAGAACCAGTCGGCCATGAACCCGATCGCGGGCGGCCCCAGCAGCATGCCGCCGTAGCCGAGCGTGGAGGCGGTCGCGACGCCGCTGGGTCCGGCGAGTGTGCCGGCGCGTTCGACGGCGACCGGGAAGAGGTTGGCGAGGCCGAGCCCGGTCACGGCGAAGCCGATCAGGGCCGCCCACACGGAGGGGGCGAGGGAGCCGAGCAGCATCCCGGCGGCAGCGGTGGCGCCGCCCGCGACCACGGTCCTGGTACGGCCCAGGCGTTCGAGCAGGACCGTGCCCGTCAGGCGCCCGATGGTCATGGCCAGCGCGAAGCACGAGTACCCCACGGCCGCGAGCCCGGGCGAGGCGCCGAGGTCCTGTTCGAGGTGCAGGGCTCCCCAGTCGGCCATGGCCCCTTCGCCGTATGCCGTGCACAGCGCGATCACCCCGAAGACGGTCACGAGTCCTCGGGTGCGGCGGTCGAGGCGGCGCGGGGCGCCCTCGCCGGAGCCGTGTCGTGGGGCGTCGGGCGGCCGCGGTGGCTCGTGGCGCAGGAGGGTGGGTCCCGCGAGGGCGGTCACGATCAGCCCGACGACGGTCAGGCCGAGCAGGTGCCGGGTGGGGGAGAGGTGGCCGGCGACCAGTCCGCCCAGGCCCGCACCGATCATGCCGCCCAGGCTGAAGGCCGCGTGGAAGCTCGGCATGATCGGTCGCCGGAGGGCGGCGACGAGGTGGATGGCGGCGCTGTTGAAGGCCACGTTGATCCCGCCGTAGGCCGCTCCGAAGAGCAAAAGGACGGCGCCGAGGGCCGGTGCGGAGTGGGTGAGCGGAGGGAGGGCGACGCTGAGGGAGAGCAGGACCGCGCAGACGACGGTGACCTGGTGGCTGCCGTAGCGGCGGCACAGGCGTCCGGTGAGCACCATCGTGACCACGGCGCCGGCGGAGACGCCGAGGAGGGCCAGGCCGAGGGTGCTGGCGGAGGCGCCGGTCTGCTGCTTGATGGCCGGGATGCGCACGACCCAGCCGGCGAAGACGAAGCCGTCGAGGGCGAAGAAGACTGTGAGGGCGATACGGAGTCGGGTGAGTGCGCCGAGTGGCCTGTCCGGCACGGCGTTGTGCGAACGGAGTTTGTTTATGAGCGGCACAAAGTCAAACTAGGTGACTCGTGTAGGCGGGGCAAGGGAGCGCCCACGCCCGTCGAATCCCCTCACGCTGTTCCGGCGGGCGGCTCGGACCCAGGAGTGGGCCGTCAAGCCCGCCCGTGAGCCTCCTGCGTGCGTCGCGACAGCGAGTCGATGACCACCGCGGCGAACAGCACCCCGCCCGTGATCATGAACTGGACCGCGGTCGGGGTGTCCGTGATCGCCATGCCCGAGGCGATCGACTGGATGACCAGCATGCCGAGCACCGCGGACCAGGTCGTGCCCCGTCCGCCGAACAGACTGGTGCCGCCGATGACGGCCGCCGCGATGGCGTTGAGCAGCAGGACGCCGGAGCCGGAACTCTGGCTCACCGAGGTGATCCGCGAGGCCAGGAACAGACCACCGATCGCGGCCATGGTGCCCGAGACCGCGAGCACCGCGGTCTGCACGCCCGTCACATTGAGACTGGCGCGGCGGGCGGCCTCGACGCCGCCGCCGAGAGCGTAGACCTGACGGCCGTAGTGCGTGCGGCGGAGCACGATGTCGAGTCCCGCCACCACCACGAGGAAGATCAGCAGGGCGAGCGGCAGACCCTGGAAGCGGTTGAGCAGGTACGCCGCGGCGAAGGCGACCACCGCGAGAGCGCCCGTGCGTACGACGATCGCCTGGAGCGAGCGGTGCGGCATGCCGACGGCCCTGCGACGCAGCGCGTCCTGGTACGACACGAGGAAGACCGCGCCCGCGGCGACGGCTGCCAGGCCGTAGGCGACGGCGTCGTCGGTGAAGTAGTAGTTCGTCAGACGGGCGACGAGTCCGTTCTCGTCGAGGTTGATCGTGCCGCTGGTCCCGAGGATGTACAGCATCAGGCCGTTCCAGGTCAGCAGCCCCGCCAGCGTGACGACGAACGCCGGCACCCGCGTTCTGGCGAAGGAGAACCCCTGCACGGTGCCGGCCGCGGTGCCCGCGAGCACCGCGATGACCAGGGCGAGCCACTCCGGCACGCCGTTGTTGACGTTCAGAACGGCGAAGGCGGCCGCGGCGAGACCGCTGATCGAACCGACCGACAGGTCGAGCTCGCCCAGCAGCAGCACGAAGACGATGCCCACCGCGATCAGGCCGGTGCCCACGATGTCGACGCTGAGATTGGACAGGTTGCGGGGGGAGAGGAAGTTGTCGTTGAGGGACTGGAAGATGATCCAGACGGTGGCGAGGACCAGGACGACGGGGAGCGAGCCCAGTTCACCGGCGCGCACCTTGCGCCGGAACAGGTCGACCGAGCTCTCCACGGCCCGGGCGACGGCCCGCTCGCGCCTTGGCCGAGGGGCCTCGGAGGGCTCGGTCCGTGCGGTGTCCGCATTGCCGCGCATGCCTTTCACCACCCCGCCTCCCGGTGGGTCATCTGGCGGGGAACGTTCTCCGTCGCGCCGGTGACGGAGGCGATGATCTGTTCCTGGGACGCGGTGTTCACGTCGAAGAACCCGTTGTTGCGGCCGAGCCGCAGTACGGCGGCGCGGTCCGCGAGCGCCTTCACGTCGCCCATGTTGTGGCTGATCAGGACGATTCCCATGCCGCGGTCGCGCAGTTCGTCGACGAGGTCCAGGACCTCGGCGGTCTGCTCGAACCCCAGGGCGACGGTCGGTTCGTCCAGGAGGAGCACCCGCGGGTCGCCGAGCAGCGAGCGGGCGATGGCGACCGTCTGCCGCTGGCCGCTGGACAGGGAGACGACGGGGGCGCGCAGATCGGGGACGCCTCTGGTCAGACGGTCCAGCAGATGTCTGGAGCGGCGCTCCATCTCCATCTCGTCGAGGAACCCGAACCTGCGGATCTCCCGGCCGAGGAACAGATTGCCGACGACGTCGAGGTTCCCGCACAGCGCGAGATCCTGGTAGACGGTGGCGATGCCGAGCTCGCGTGCGTCATGGGGGCGCCTGATCTGGACCGTGCGCCCCTCCCACTCGATGACGCCCTTGTCCGCCGGGATGACGCCGGAGATCACCTTGACCAGGGTGGACTTGCCGGCCCCGTTGTCGCCCAGCAGAGCGACTACCTGGCCGGCGTGAATCTCCAGCTCGACATCGCTGAGGACCTCGACTACGCCGAATCGCTTGCACACGCCGCGCAGCGCCAGCAAGGGGGGAGCCGGCACGGGACACCATCTCCTTCCCGGGGCCCGGCGAGGGCCGGACCTGGTCTCGGTGCACGGGCCGTCAGGTCAGCCCGGCTTCGTCGCAGGCGGCTTTGAGTTCGGGGGTGCAGATCTGCTCGATCGTGTACACGCCGTCCTTCACCAAGGTGTCCTTGATGTTGTCGGCGGTCACGGACAGGGGGGTGAGCATGACGGCCGGAACCGCGTCGGCGCCGCGCGTGCTCACCTCGTCCGTGGCGACGCGGTCGAGACTCTCGCCGCGGGCCGCGGCGACGGCCATGGTGGCGGCGGCGGAAGCCTCGGGTGCGAACGGCTTGTAGACGGTCATGTACTGATCACCGCCCAGGATGCGCTGCAGAGCCGTGAGTTCGGCGTCCTGCCCGGTGACGGGGGGAAGCGGGTCGACCTTGTTCGATTTGAGGGCGGAGATGCTGCCGGCGGCGAGGCCGTCGTTGGCCGCGTAGACCCCGTCGATGTTGCCGACGCCGAGGGCGGAGATGGCGCCGGACATGTTCATGTGCGCGTTCTCCGGCCTCCACTGGAGCGTGTCGTACGCCTTGCCGATCTTCACCCGTCCCTCGAGCACGAACAGCGCGCCCTTCTTGAACGACACCGCGTTGGGGTCGCTGGGATCGCCGTTCATCATCACGATCTGGTGCTCGCCGCCGTCGCCCATGGCCTTCAGCAGCGCCCGGCCCTGGAGTCTGCCGACCTCCTCACCGTCGAAGGAGACATAACCGGAGATCGGGCCCTCGGCGAGACGGTCGTAGGCGATGACCGGGATGTCAGCTTCGTTCGCGCTGCGGACCGCCGCGGCGAGGGATCTCGCATCCACGGCCACGAGCACGATGGCATCGACTCCCGCAGTGATCATCACGTCCATCTGCTCCTGCTGGAGGGCGACGTCGCCCTTGGCGTTGGCATGCTCGACCGCGCACTCGCCGCACAGCTCCTTGATCTTCGTCTCGAGCAGCGGGCCGTCCTGTGTCTCCCAGCGAGCGGTGGTGGAGTCCGGCAGCAGCAGACCGATACTCGGCGTGTCTCCCCCGTTCGATTCGCCTCCGTCGCCCGAGGAGCTGTCGCCCGACGACCCGCAGGCCGCGAGAGCGACGGTCGTGGAGAGCACGGCCACGGCCATGGCCGCGTCCCGGGTGCGGGTCTTCATCTTCAGAGACCTCCCTTGACCTTCGCCGTGCGTGGGGAGGGGGCGGTCACAGGGGTCCTGGCGGATCACGGTCGCCGACCTCACACGCGGCTGCTCGCGTGCTGCCGGGCAGAAGTCCGACCACGTCGTCAGTGTGACACCGGCCGGGGTGATCTGCGAACGCGGTGGATCGGCCCGCGGTGACCTCCGCCGGAGAAGGCGATGGCGCCCGTCTGTCCTGATTGCACACCTATGCGATTCTGGTGGGAAGGTGCCTCTATATCCCTATATGTCGGCACCGGCGGCATGGGCGGGAGGTAGGTAGCGGACATGCCTCAAGACGGCCGTCCCTGGGCCGGATTCCCCGAGCTGCGGGCATCCGAGGCCGGCGCCGCGGACATCGGTTCACCGCCTCCGGTGCCGGAGGTCGCCGCGGTCGATCGGGTCCTCAGGTTCGCCGGAGCGGCGCTGGTGGCCGTCTACGTGCCCGGCGCGGGCGGGCCCGATGCGGGAGGGCCCGACGCGGGAGAAGAAGAACTCCGGCTGACGGAAACGGTCGGCTGCGCCACCTCCGAGTACGGGCTGCCGGAGCGTCTGCCCGTGTCGGGCGGCTCACCCGCGGCGTACGCCTTCCGCACCGGCCGCCCCCTGTGGCTGAACCCCCCCGAACTCGCCTCCTATCCCGAAGGCGGGCCGACGCCGCCACGGGCGGAGCTGTCGCTCGGGGCGCTGCCGCTCGGGTCGGACGGCGGGCGGCTGGGCTGCCTGGTCGTCGTGGGCGCCGCCAGAACCGGCTTCGAGGCCGAGCACCGGCGCTTCCTGGAGCGGTACGCCGACGCGGTCGCCGGCCTGCTCCAGGCCGGAGAGGGCCGGCCCGCGCCGGTGCCGCTGCTCGGTCCAGCCCTGCGGAGTCTGCGGATCGGCTCCTTCGTCCTGGTGCCGAACACCGGCCTGGTCGAGGCGGACGACATCCTGCTCGAACTGGTCGGCATCACGCCCGACGACTTCGACGGCAAGGCGGACACCCTGCTCGCGCACGCCCTCCCCGAGGACATGCACGCGCTGATGTCGGTCCTGGAGCCGTCCACACCCGCGTTCGGCCGACGGGAGCTGGAGTTCCGGGTCCGCCGCCCCACCGGCGAGATGCGCTGGCTGAACCTGAGCTGCCGACTGGTCGCGGGCGCCGACGACCGGCCGGACCAGGTGCTGGGCGTGGTGACGGCGACGTCGGTACTGCGCCGGAGCGCCGACGACGTCGCCAGGATCCAGTGGCTGACCGCCGCGCTCGACGACGCCACAGAGGTCCGTGACGTCGGCCGCGTGGTCGTGGCCGCGCTGCGTGAACCGCTGGGCGCCGACCGGGTGGCCCTCGCCGAGCTGCGGGACGACCGGCTCACCGTCACCATGCTCGACCCGCCGCAGCCCGCAGCCTGGCCGGAGACCTGGCGCGCGCAGTGGCGCTCGGAATGGCCGGACGCGCCGGTCAGCGCCCTGCCCACCCTGCAGATGGCACTGCGCGACGGACGTACGGATCTGTGGCCGGCCGGTACGGCCTTCGAACCCGGGCTGGAGGGCATCGGCACCGGTGGCCTTGCCGTCCTGCCACTCCCCGCCAAGGGCCGGCCCGCCGGTGTGTGCCTGGTCGGCTGGGACGATCCGCACGAGTTCGCGCCCGAGGAACGCTCCCTGCTCACGGCCACCGCCGCCCTGGTCGGCCAGGCCCTCAAGCGCGCCCACGCACACGACGCCGAGCAGGAACTCGCGACGCTGCTGCAGCGCAGCCTGCTGCCCAGGCGCCTGCCCGAGCTGCCGGGCGGGACGGCCGTCGCCCGCTATCTGCCGGCCAGACGGGGGCTGCAGGTGGGCGGTGACTGGTACGACGTGATCGCGCTCTCCGAGGACCGGGTGGCGCTGGTCATCGGAGACGTCCAGGGGCACAGCGCCGGAGCCGCGACGATCATGGGCCAGATGCGCACCGCGGTCCGGGCGTACGCGGTGGAGGGCCATCCGCCCGACGTGGTCATGTCCCACGCCAATCGGCTGCTCGTCGGCATGGAGACCGATCTCTTCGCCACCTGCTGCTATGCCGAACTGGACATGGACGGCGGAACCACCTTGTTCGTCCGGGCCGGTCACCTCGCACCGCTGTTGCGCCATCCCGACGGCAGGACCGAGGAGGTCCAGGTCGAAGGCGGGCTCCCGCTCGGCGTTCTGGCGGAGGCAGAGTTCCCCATGACCTCGGTCGTCCTGGCCCCCGGCACGGTCCTCGCCCTGGTCACCGACGGCCTGGTCGAGTCCGCCGACCTGCCCCTGGACGAAGGGATGCGCCGTACGTCCGCCGCGCTCGCCGAGGCCGATCCGGCCGATCCGGGCCGCATGGCCGACGCCCTGCTGGGCGACGTGGGCCGCCGTGAGGACGACGTCGCCCTGTTGCTGATGCGCTACGACGGCATGAAGGTCCGCCCGACCAGGGCCGGTTGGGCGGTGTGGCGGCTGCCCGACGCCGTCATGCACGCCCGCCGCTTCACCGCGCGCACCCTGCGCCGGTGGAAGGTCGAAGAAGCCACCGATCCCGTCCTGCTCGTCGTGTCCGAACTGGTCACCAACGCTCTGGTGCACACCCAGGGCCCGGTCAGCGTCGATCTGACGCTGAGGGCCGGCCGGGTACGGGTCAGCGTGAGCGACTCCTCGCCACGCGCACCCGCCAAGCCCGTGATCGTGGACTGGGAGTCGACCGGCGGCCGAGGGCTGCTGCTGGTCGAGGCGATGTCCGAGTCCTTCGGCTCCATGCCGGTGGCCGGCGGCAAACAGGTGTGGAGCGAGATCGCCGTACCGCACCGTGAACCGGCTCCGGCACCGACCCCGGCGGACGCGGAGCCACGACCCGAACGAGGGGGTCCGCCATGAGGATCCTGCCGACCCGTGCGCGGCGCGTCATCGCGGTGCTCGTCGCGGGACTCCTGACGGCGTCCCTGGCCGCCTGCGGGGGCGACGACGATGCGGGCGCGGACAGCTTCACCGTCGGCCTGCTGCTCCCGAGCCGCGCGGTGCCCCGCTGGGAGCACTCCGACAAGCCGCTGATCGAGGAGCGGCTGAAGGAGCTGTGCCCCGACTGCACCATGCTCTACGCCAACGCCGAGAACGACGCGGCGCGGCAGCGGCAACAGATGATCTCCATGATCACCAAGGGGGCCGGGGTGCTGATCCTCGACGCCGCCGACACCAGAGCGCTCCGCTCCTCGATCCAGGAGGCCCGCAAGGCGGGCGTTCCGGTCGTCGCCTACGACCGGCTCGCCGAAGGCCCGATCTCCGGGTTCGTCAGCTTCGACGGCGGCCAGGTCGGCAGACTCCAGGGCGAGGCGCTCCTCCAGGCCATGGGCGACCGGCCGCGTGCCCGCGACGTCGTCATGATGAACGGCGATCCCACCAGCCCCAACGCGGCCTGGTACCGCAGCGGCGCGCTGTCCGTCCTCACGGGCAAGGTGCGGATCGGCAGAACCTACGCCACCCAGGGCTGGAGCACGGACAACGCCCATGCCAACATGTCCGCGGCCATAGCGGCCCTGGGCCCGGAGCGGATCGGCGGTGTGCTGGCGGCCAACGACGCGATAGCCGCGGGCGTCATCGCCGCTCTCAAGAGCGCCGGGGTCCGGCGGCTGCCCCCGATCACCGGTCAGGACGCCGACCTCGACGCCGTGCGGCGCATCGTCAAGGGCGAGCAGTACATGACCGTGTACAAACCGTTCCGGGCGGAAGCCACCGCGGCCGCCGCCATGGCCGTAGCCCTGGGGCGCGGCGAGGACGTCCGGGACATCGCCAGGACGAGCACCGACAGCCCCACGACCAAGGGTGTCCCGTCCGTCCTGCTCACCCCGACGGCGGTCACGGTCGACACCATCGAGCAGACACTCGTCAAGGACGGCGTGTACACCATCGACCAGATCTGCGTCCCGAACCTCAGGTCCGCCTGCGAGAAGGCCGGACTCCTCCGGTGAGCGGGGCCACGGCCGGGCGCCGACTGTTCGAGTGCTCCCAGAGGTGCGACGCTGGGACGAGAGCTATCCGCCGAGGGAACTCGGGAGGGCACGATGGGACGTGACGTGCCGGCCCTGGTGTTCACGCGGGAGGATCGCCGCCGGTACCGGGAGAAGATGCACACCTGCCTCGATGTGCTGGCGCAGATGCTGCGCGAGTCGACCTTCGAGAGCGAGCGCCCCCAGGTCGGGCTGGAGATCGAGCTCAATCTGGTGGACGCCGACGGCCTGCCGGTGATGCGCAACACCGACGTTCTCCGGGCGATCGCCGACCCCGCCTGGTCGAGCGAGCTGGGCCGCTTCAACTTGGAGATCAACATTCCGCCCCGGCAGCTGACGGCCGGCGGTCCCGGCGCCTGGGAGCAGGAGATCCGCAACGCGCTCAACCACGCCGAGGAGCGAGCCTCGGCCGTGGGCGCACACCTGATCATGATCGGCATCCTGCCGACCCTGGGGGAGGCGGACGTGGGCGAGGCCGCCCTGTCCGGCGATCCGCGCTACCGGCTGCTCAACGAGCAGATCTTCGCGGCCCGCGGCGAGGACCTGCGGATCACGGTGGACGGCGTGGAGCGCCTGTCGACGTACGCCGACACCATCACCCCCGAGGCCGCCTGCACCAGCACCCAGTTCCATCTGCAGGTCTCACCGAGGGAGTTCGCGGACTACTGGAACGCGGCCCAGGCCGTCGTGGGCGTCCAGATCGCCCTGGCGGCGAACTCGCCCTTCCTGTTCGGCAAGGAGCTGTGGCGCGAGACCCGCATCCCGCTGTTCGAGCAGGCCACCGACACCCGCCCGCAGGAGATCAAGGCCCAGGGCGTACGACCCCGGGTGTGGTTTGGGGAGCGGTGGATCACCAGCGTCTTCGACCTGTTCGAGGAGAACGTGCGCTACTACCCGGCGCTGCTGCCGCTGTGCGACGACGAGGACCCGCAGGAGGTGCTCGGCCACGGCGGCGTGCCGCAGCTGGGCGAACTGACGCTGCACAACGGCACGATCTACCGCTGGAACCGCCCGATCTACGCCGTCACCGGCAGCGGGCCGCACCTGCGCATCGAGAACCGCGTCCTGCCCGCCGGCCCCACGGTGGCGGACATCATCGCCAACGGCGCCTTCTACTACGGCCTGACCCGCGCCCTGGTCGACGAGGACCGGCCGGTCTGGACGCGGATGTCCTTCTCGGTCGCCGAGGAGAACCTCCACACCGCGGCCCGCGACGGCATCGACGCCCGCCTGTACTGGCCCGGCATGGGCGAAGTGCCGGTCACGGAACTGGTGTTGCGGCGTCTGCTGCCCCTGGCGCATCGGGGCCTGGAGCTGGCCGGTATCGACGCGGCGTGGCGCGAGCCCCTGCTCGGCGTCATCGAGCAGCGCTGCGTCACCGCCCGCAACGGTGCCCTGTGGCAGGCGGAGACGGTCCACCAGCTGGAGAAGGGCGGCACCGCGCAGCGGCGCGAGGCGCTGCGGCAGATGACCACGACCTACATGGACTACATGCACCTGAACGCGCCCGCGCACACCTGGCCCGTGGACTGACCCCCCGCGCCCCGTGACGCGGATCAGCCGACGCCGGACCCCCTCCAGTCCTGCGCGGGCGTCAACGGAACGGGAACGGGCGGCTGCGCGGATGTCGTCAGCTCGATACGGCGCCCCTCGGCCGACGACCGCAGGAGGGCGCTCATCGTCTCCAGCACATGCAGGGCGAGACCGCCGTTCGCGCGCGGCGCCCGCTGTCCGTCGCCGGCGACGAAGTCGAGCAGACCCACGCCCCGTGCGCCGTCGACGTAGCCCGCCGAGGGCGGGAGCGTGCGCCACTGCGTGGCGCCGAGTTCGAAGAGCCGAACCTCACCGTCGAAGCAGTTCGGATCCGGAACCGCGAGAGTGCCCGCGTCGCCGTGGACCTCGATCGGCGCGGCCGTCGTGGCCACGCCGTCGAAGCTCGTCGTGAGGGTCGTGAGCGTCCCGCCGACGTGTTCGAGGACGCCGGAGACATGCGTGTCCACCTCGACCGGTATCCGCTCGCCCGCACGCGCCCCGGAACCGATGACGCGCTCGCCGCGCAGCCGCCCGCCCGCCCCGATCACGGCACGCACCGGACCGAGCAGGTGGACCAGGGACGCGAGATAGTACGGCCCCATGTCCAGCAGCGGGCCACCCCCGGCGGTGTAGTAGAAGTCGGGGTGGGGATGCCAGCGTTCGTGCCCCGGCGTGACCATGACGGCCGAGGCGAACTGGGGGCGTCCGATGCTGCCCGCCTCCACAGCCGCCCGAGCCGTCTGGATGCCGGTGCCCAGGACGGTGTCCGGCGCGCATCCCACGCCGACCCCTGCCATCGCGGCCGCCTCCATCACGGCGTGCGCTTCGGCGAGGTCGGCGGTCAGCGGCTTCTCGCCGTAGACGTTCTTCCCGTGGCGGACGGCGCCGAGGGCGATCTCGGCGTGGGCCGCGGGGACGGTGAGGTTCAGCACCGTGTCCACGTCGGGGCTGCTCAGCAACTCCTCGACGGTAAGCGCCCGGACGCCGGGCAGGTCGGCGGCGACCGCGGCCGAGCGGGAGGCGTCGACGTCGGCGACCGCGGTGACGCGCACGGCCGGATGACCGACGAGCGTGTCCAGGTACGCGCGGGAGATGACTCCGAGCCCTACGACGCCGATGCGGTGCGCGTCGCCCACAGCATGCCCCTCTCGATGACGGTGCGCACGTTCGGGTTTTGCAGGACGTCCAGGCTGTGCCCCGGGGTCGCGACCATGACGCGGCCGGCACCCCACCGACGCGTCCAGACCGCCGGTGAGGTGACCGGCCGGTGCCAGGGCTGCCACGGCCGGGCGGGATGGGTGGTGGTGGCCAGCACGTCGATCAGGTCGTCGTGGAGCACCCAGTACTGCTCCGTGTGCAGCTCGAAGTCCTCGAGGCCCGCCGTGATCGGGTGCTCGCGGCCCAGCTCGGTGATGTTGACGGTGTACGGCAGGTAGTTGTCCTCCTGGCCCCCCTGACGTTCACACGGCTCCTTGCCCGGGTGGGTCGCGAACTGCCCTCCCACCAGGTGGAGATAGTCGGAGGAGGCGCGGAACGAGTCGGCGATGCCGCCGTGCCAGCCGGTGAAGCCGGTGCCGGCCACGACCGCCGTGCTCAGTCCCGCCAGTTGCTCGGTGGTGATCTCCGACATCGTGACGCACTGCACGACGAGATCGGCGCCGGCCATCTCGGCGCTGTCGGCGTAGACCTCGGTCGATTCCTCGACCCGCACGGTGTACCCCTTGCCGCGCAGGAAGGGCAGGAACAGCTCCGTGGCCTCGACCGGCCGATGCCCCTCCCATCCGCCTCGGACCACCAGGGCGTTCTTCCGCGTCATCTCGTTGAATCACCGTTCCCGTGGCCGACCCGTAGCACCGCTCCCTCACTATGCGTCGGTCGCGCGCGCACAGGAAGGGGCGCCGAGATCACGAAAGTTTCGCCCGGGCGCCGACCGTCCAACAGGCCGCGGTGAAGCGGACTTCCGAGCCGTGCACATACGGTTCGAATGCGGCGCGGACCGTTTCGACGACCCTTGCGCGGGTCTGCTCGTCCGCCTCGGGCAGCACCTGACCGACGGGACCGAGCCGGGTGAAGTAACCGACCAGCTCCCGCTCGGGCAGCGTGCAGGTCACGTCGACCGGCCGGATGTCGATCCCGGACCACCCGCTCTCCTCCAGGATCCGGTGGACCAGGCCGGAGTCCGCGAACGCGAACTGTCCCGGCCCCTCCGGTCGGCGGGCGGGGAGGTTCGGCAGGAGCGGTGCCGCGGCGCGTTCGGCCGTCGTCATGAACGGATTCTCCGCGGGGCTTCGCCACGCGATGAAACGGAGCCCGGCCTCGTCGCGGGCGGCGCGCCGAAGATTCGCGAAGGCCTGGACGGGGTCGCTGAAGAACATGACCCCGAAGCGCGAGATGACGAGGTCGAAGGCGGCGGGTTCGAAGACGTGCTCTTGCGCGTCGGCGCGGATGAAGGACACCGCGGCGCCCTCCCGCTCGGCGCGCGCCCGGGCGGCGGTGATCATCGGTTCGGAGATGTCGACACCGACGCACCGACCTGCCGGACCGAGCCGTCGCGCGACGGCCACCGTGGTGCCGCCGGTGCCACAGCCGACATCGAGCACATGCTCCGCGTGCTCGGCGGCCACCGCTTCGACGAGGAGTTCCTCGAAGGGCCTGAGCACCTCGTCCAACACTGCCTGTGCCTCGACCCAGGCGTGACCGCCGGGCCCGTTCCAACGGGCCGCCTGCTCGTCCTCGCTCCTGCGCTCGATCTCCATGATCGTCTCCTGTGCTTGTGTTCATCGGGCCTCAATGACAGCGTGCTACTTCAAGTCGACTTGAGGTCAAGGACATGACGGACCTGGACATCGCCGAAGTGGCGCGGCGCGCCGGAGTACCCGCCTCGACGCTGCGGTACTACGAGGAAAGAGGGCTGATCGCCGCCACCGGCAGGCGCGGCCTGCGCCGTCAGTACGACCCCGGAGTGCTGGAGCGCCTGGCGCTGATCGCGATGGGCCGGACCGCCGGCTTCTCCCTCGACGAGATCGCGCGCATGTTCGCACCGGACGGACAGCCCCGCATCGACCGGCAGATGCTCGCGACCAAGGCGGAGGAACTGGACCGAAGAATCCGCTAACTGGGCGTCCTGCGCGACTCCCTGCGCCACGCCGCAGCCTGCCCCGCGCCCACCCACATGGAATGCCCCACCTTCCGCCGCCTCCTCGAAGCCGCTGCGTCCGGAGCCGCCGCGGTGCGGGGGAGGCGGGCTCCGGGGCCCCGTGAAAGCTCGGGTGTGGGGGAGGGGCGGGCGTCGGAACCGGCCTAGATCCGATTCCTGGAACCGGCCTAGATCCAGCCTTGCTCCCAGGCCCGGTGGGCGGCCGCGTGGCGGGTCGGGGTGCCCAGCTTCGACATGGCCGCGGAGAGGTAGTTGCGGACCGTGCCGGGGGCGAGATGGACCTCGGTGGCGATCTCCGCGATCGACGCGCCGGTGCGGGCGGCGCGCAGGACCTCCAGCTCGCGGTCGGTCAGGGGGCAGCCGTCCTCGGTCAGCGCGGAGGCCGCGATGTCCGGGTCGACGTAGCGGCGGCCGTCGGCGATGTCACGGATGATCTCGGCCAACCGGGCCGCGGGGGTCGTCTTGGGCACGAAGCCGCGTACGCCCGCCGCCAGCGCCCGGCGCAGCACGGCGGGCCGGGCGTGCCGCGTCACCAGGACGATCCTCGTGGGCAGTTCGGCCCGGATCTCCTCGGCGGCGCGCAGCCCGTCGGTGGGCGGCATCTCCAGGTCGAGGACGGCGATGTCGGGGCGGCGCTCACGGGCCAGCCGTACCGCCTCGGTGGACGTGGACGCCTCGGCGACGACGGTGAGGTCCGGCTCCAGCGCGAGCAGGGCGGCCAGGGCGCTTCTGAGCAGGTCCTCGTCGTCGGCGATCAGCAGGCGGATCATCGGGCGGCTCCGTCCGCGGGGTTCGGTGATTGCGGTGAGTTCGCTGAGCCAGTGGGCAGCGCGACCGCGACCTCGAAGCGGTCACCGTCGTGCTCCCAGGTCAGCTCACCGCCGGCCGCCCCCAGCCGCTCGGCGAGGGTGCGCAGGCCCGTCCCCTCCAGGCCGGCGGGATGTTCCTCGGCGCCGTCGTTGCTCACCCGCAGGCGGGCGAAACCGCCCGCGATCCGGTAGTCGACCTCGGCGTGCCGGGCCCGGCTGTGCCGGAGCACGTTGGTGGTGGCCTCCCGCATCACCAGCCCGAGGAGATGGCGGGCGGAGTCCGTGAGGCCGGCGGCCACGGCGTCGGGGTCGACGGCCATCCGCGCGTCGATGTCGGCGGCGGCCAGCACGCGCGTCGCGTTGGTGATCTCGTCCTCCAGGGTCGTTCGACGGTACCCCTGCACCACGGCCCGGGTGTCGCTGAGGGCGTCCGCCGCCAGCCGCCGTATCTCCTTCAACTCCGCGGCGGCGCGCGCCGGATCCAGCTCGACCAGCCGCGCCGCCAACTCCCCCTTCAGCGCGATCACTTGGAGATGATGGCCCTGGATGTCGTGCAGGTCGGCCGCGAACCGCAGCCGCTCCTCCTTGACCGCCACCTCCGCCTCCAGCCGCCGCGCCTCGTCCAGTCGCCGTGCCGTGTCCCAGGCCCACAGCGGGCCGAGCGTCACCCAGGCCGTGAAGGCGACCAGTCCGGCCGGGAAAAGTGCGGCGTACGCCAACTCCCCGTCCCCCTCGGCCAGGCTCACCACGCCCCCGGGCAGCGGCGCGAGGGCCACGGCGCCCGCGATCAGCAGTCGTCTGAGGTGCGGCGGGAGGTACGTCGCGAGGATCGCCACCACCAGGGCGGGCGCGACCGGCCACAGCCCGTAGTCGCGCAGGGCTAGGGGCAAGGCCGCCAGCACGACTCCGGCCCCTGCGGCGGCGATCAGCGGGCCCGTGGGCGGTCGGCCGGGGCGGGTGTCGGGCACCGGCAGGAGCGCGAGCCGTCGGCTCAGCAGGGCGACGCTCGCCCACACCTCGACCGCCAGCGCGGCGGCGGCCGGGACGCGGGCCCACGGCGGGACGTCGCCGTCGAGGACCCACTCGCCGACGAAGACGGCCAGGACACCCGCGGTCATGCCCGGCACGGTCCACCACATGTAGCGACGCAGGCTCGTCAGCCCCGCCGCCCCACGCTCGATCGACCCGTCCCCCACCCGCTCATTGTGGCCCAGGATGCATGACAAATGTCATGCGCGGACGTGACAACTCCACGTCGGCGCAGGGGGATTCGGCACTACTGACGGCCTTCGCCCGGGCCCAGCCTGGAGGGGTCGGCGGATACCCCGCCCCGGTACCGAAGGAGAGCCGCCATGCAGGCATCCCACACTCACGCGACGGCGGACCGCCCGCACCTGGCCGCCGTGCTCAAGCGGCGCTGGCCCACGGCCCTGGCCGTAGCGGTCGTCATCCTCAACGTGATCGCATCCGGTTCCGAGGACGTGGCCGACGCGGTCGGCGGCTTCGGGGAGACCCTGCCGTTGCTGCCGCTGATCTACCTGGTCGTGCACCAGATCGGAAAGCCGCAGGCCACCTGGCCGGTCCTCGGGGCCGCGCTGGTGGTCGGGTTCGCCCTTCCCTTGCAGGACGTCGTCGCCCCGTCGACGGTCCTCGTCGCCCTGGCCCTGGTCCTCCTGGCCTGGGGCGCCGTCCGCGGGACACCGCACGGGCGGGCCACGCTCGGTGTGCAGGCCGTGGGCGCGCTCGTCTTCTGCGGGCTCGCGCTGGCCGGGCTGGCGGTGGATCCGGACCTGGGCCGCTATCTGCTGGCGGCCGGCTGGTTCTTCCACGGCGTGTGGGACTTCGTGCACCTGAGGCTCGACAAGGTCGTCTCCCGTACGTTCGCCGAGTGGTGCGGTGTCATCGACGTACTCGTCGCCGTCCAACTGCTCTTTCTGGTCTAGCCGGCACGAAGAACGGCCGAGAAGCGCCGGGGCGGGGCCCGTAACCGGGCTCCGCCCCGTACGTTGCCACCAGTGGTCTCTCCTGTCCGACCGCCAACTCCGCGCACCGGGAGCCCCCTTGGACACCGAAGACACCGCCGACGCCCTTCGTTTCGGCCCGCTCTCCCGCCGTGGATTCCTCCGGGCCACCGCCACCGCCGGCGTCACCACCACGGCGCTCTCCACGGTCGGCACTCCGCTCGCGGCCGCCTCCTCCGGTACGACCACCACCCTCTCCTTCACCGCCGCCACCGGCGGTTCCGCGACCCTCGCCCCGTCAGGTGACCGGCTGGTCGCCGAGGTCCAGAACGTCCTGTGGTCCATCCCCCGCAGCGGCGGCGCCGCCGTCCCGCTCACCCCGCCCGGCCTCGAACCCACCCGCCCGCAGTTCTCGCCCGACGGCAGCGGTCTGGTCGTGTGCGCCTACCGAGGCGGAGGCTTCCACCTCTGGACGCTGCGGCCCGACGGCACCGGCCTGCGGCAGCTCACCGACGGACCGTGGGACGACCGGGGCCCGGCCTGGTCGCCGGACGGCACACGGATCGCGTTCGCCTCCGAGCGCGGCGGCGACACCGTGACCGGCGCCCCGTACCGCATCTGGGTCGTGGACGTGCGCACCGGCACGGCGACCCGGCTCACCGGGCGCCCCGGGCAGCAGGGCCCCGGGCAGGACGTCCGCTGGGAGGACTTCGACCCGGCGTGGTCGCCCGACGGGGAGCGGGTGCTTTTCGTGCGGGCCACCGTCACCGCGACGGGCACCCTGCACGCCACCACCCTCGCGTCGGTGGCCGCCGACGGCTCGGGCCCGGTCACCACCGAGCACACCGACGACTCCGGCGCCCAGCTCATGACCCCCGCCGTCTCGCCCACCGGGCGCCTGGCCCACCTGCGCACCACGGCCTCGCCCGCGGCCTCCTGCACCCTCGTGGTGGACGGGACACCGGTCGCCGTAGCGGGCGACGTCCTCCCCGCACCGCCCCGCTGGGCGGACGGCGAGCGACTGCTGCTCACCGTCGACGGGCACTTCCGCCTGCTCGACCCGGACGCGCCGGACAGCGCCGAGGAGATCCCGTTCACGGCCACGCTGCCCGTGCACCGCCCTCGCTACCGAGGGAAGGCATACGACTTCGACGGCGCCGGCACCCGCCCCGTCCGCGCGCTCCACCTGCCCGCCCTGTCCCCGGACGGCCGCGTTGTCGCCTTCGCCGCGCTCAACGCGCTGTGGACCGCCGGCACGACAGGGGGCCGCACACCCCGCAAAGTCCTGCAAGTCCCCTCCACCCGCTATGTGTCGGCTCCCACCTGGACGCCCGACGGTACGGCGCTGGTGTACACCGACGACCGCGCCGGAATGTTCGCCGTACGACGCCGTGACCTCGGCTCCGGCGAGGAGACCGTGCTCGCCGAGGGCGGCCGGGTCTTCCCCGCCCTGTCGCCCGACGGGACACGGCTGGCCTGCCTCGACATGTCCGGCAACCTCGTGGTGCGCGACCTGCCCGACGCCGCCGAACGCGTCCTCGCCGCACCGCTCGGCGCGGGCGGGCTGCCCGGCCGGCCCAGCTGGTCACCCGACGGCCGCTACGTGGCGCTGTGCGACCGGAACCGCCTGGGCCAGCGCTTCCGTGAGGGCTACAACCTCATCCGCGTCGTCGACACGACCACCGCTACGGCCACCCTGCACGCCCTCGCCCCCCACACCTCGCTCTCCGACCGCTACGACTCCGGCCCCGTCTGGTCCCCGGACGGCCGCTGGATGGCCGTGATCGCCGAGTCGGCACTGTGGCTGCTGCCCGTACGGGCCGACGGCACCCCGGACGGCGAGCCCCGCCGGCTCACCACCGAACCCGCCGACCACCCGTCCTGGTCCGCCGACGCCCGCACCCTGCTCTACCTCTCCGCGGGCGCCCTGCGCCTGATCGACATCGGCAGCGGCCGGACCCGTACCGTCCCCGTCCCGTTGGACTACCGCCGACCGCGCCCGCCCGACACGGTCGTGCACGCGGGCCGCCTCTGGGACGGCACCGGGCCGGACGTCCGCGAGAACATCGACATCGTGATCCGCGCCGGCCGGATCGCGGAGGTCTCCCCGCACCGCACCGGCCGCCCGGCCGCACGCCGCGTCGACGCGAGCGACCGCACCGTGATCCCGGGCCTGTGGGACGCGCACACCCACCCCTGGCAGACCACGTACGGCGGCCGCCAGACCGCGCTCCAACTCGCGTACGGCATCACGACGGCCGTCTCGCTGGGCGGCTTCGCCTACGAGCAGGCCCGCATCCGGGAGGCGGTCGCCGCCGGCGTGCTCGCCGGACCCCGGCTGCTGACCACCGGCGAACTCCTCGACGGGGCGCGGGTCGCCTACAGCATGGGCCGCGCCCACCGCACCCGCGAGGGCCTGCACCGCTCGCTGGCGCGCGGGGCCGCGCTGGACTGGGACTTCGTGAAGACGTACGTACGCGCCCCGGGCTGGGTGATGAAGGAGGCCGCGGACTTCGGGCACCGGCGGCTCGGGGTGCGTAGCGGTAGCCACCTGTGCACCCCGGGCGTACAGCTGGGCCAGGACCTGACCACCCATTTGCAGGCGACGCAGCGGCTGGAGTTCGGGCACGCGACGTCCGCGACGGGGCGGGCGTACCAGGACGTCGAGGAGATCTACACCGCCACCGACTTCCACCTCGTCGCCACGCCGTTCACGGCACTGGCCCTCCTCGGCGCCGACCCCGCGCTCGCGGACGATCCTCGCGTCACCGCGCTCATGCCGCCGTGGGACACCGCACTCGTACGCCGGCAGGCCGGGCAGCCGCCCACCGGCGCCCAACTGGCCACGCTGGGAAGGGAGATGGATGTCTACCGGCGGATCCTCGCGGGCGGCGGCCTGGTCGCGCTCGGCACCGACCAGCCGATCGTCCCCGTCGGGCTGCACCTGCACCTGGCCCTGCGCGCCCTGCACGGCGCCGGCCTGTCCCCGGCCGAGGTACTGCGGACCGCCACGCTGCTGCCGGCGCGCGTCTTCGGTGCCGACGCCGACCTGGGCACGGTGGAGGAGGGCAAGCTCGCCGACCTCACGGTCGTGGACGGAGACCCGTTCACCGACTTCGCCACGCTGATCCGCACGGCGGCGGTCCTGCGCGGCGGCGTCCTCTTCGAACAGGCGGACCTGGTCGACGCCTTCGACAGCGCCACGGAGCGAAAGGTGGAGGAGGAGTGGCTGGAGGTGAGCCGCCGTATGCGCCGTGAGGGGTGCTGTGAACTCTGAGCGGGTCATGGTTCACACACACTTCCTGTCACATCTGCGCAGGAGCATCACTCGGACTGCACACAGCCTGTCCAAAGCGTCGTTAGCGTTCTGGCCGTTCGATACCGCGTGCTAACGGAAAGACCGCAGATGGACTACTGCTCCTCGTGCCGGCGCCATCTCAACGGGGCCCTGGTGTGCCCCGGGTGCGGCGCCTACGCCCCGGACATCGCTCCCTCCGCGGTCGGGGGCCCCACCGTGTCGGCCCTGCCGGGCACGGCGGCGACCGCGACGTCGGCGTGGGAGACCCCCGCCGACGACACCTGGTACGACGGCTATTTCCGTGACGAGGCCGCCCCGGCGGCCGGCATGGACGAGACGGATGCGCCCCTCGCCCCGGCCGCCGACGTGGAGGGCGTCCCCGCCGCCCCGCAGGGCCGGGCGGCGCGGCGTCGCCAGCGGGCCCGCTGGAAGAAGAACCAGCGCCGGGCCGTGGTCGCGACCGCCGTGGCACTGGTCGGAGGCGGTCTGACCGTCTCGGCGATGGACCGCGGGGCCGGGGACAAGGCCCAGGCGGCCACCGCGCCGGAGAATCCCAAGACGGCGACCGCGGAGCACCAGGCCACGGAGCTCACCCGTCCGGCGTCCACGCCGCAGGACACGCACCGTTCCCCGCGCACCGCCGCCACCCCTCCCTCACATCTGACCCCGACCAACGCCTCGCATCCGCAGTCGGTGCCCGACGAGCGCACCGCGCCCCAGGTCACCCGACCGGACGCCGCCGCGACACCCACCGCGGCGGCCACGCCGGCCCCGCAGTCGCAGGCCGTCACCCCGGCGTCCAGGGGGACCGACTCCGGCGACAGCAGCGGTACGACGGCCGAGCAGCAGCAGACGCCGGCCCCCTCGGCGACCGAAGGCTCGGACACCGGAACGTCCACATCCCCGTCGAGCCCCGCACCGGAGGAGACCTCACCGGCGCAGCTCTGCGTGCTCAACCTCGTATGCCTCTGATCCCGCGGGGGGTATGGATCTGACCGCCGGAGTGCGCGCCGCCTGAGATCGTCGTCACCCTCCCGCATCCCCACACAACTTCGTGGATGCGGTCATGCTGGAATAAGCCGGATGCCAGACCCTGGCAGCGCACGGCACCAGCAGAGCAGGACGTCACCCTCAGGAAGGAACAGTCCATGGTCGAGCAGGACGAGCGCTTCGATGTCGTGGTCCTCGGAGCGGGCCCCGGCGGCTATGTCGCCGCCATCCGCGCCGCCCAGTTGGGCAAGCGGGTGGCGGTCGTGGAGGAGAAGTACTGGGGCGGCGTCTGTCTGAACGTGGGCTGTATCCCCAGCAAGGCACTGCTGCGCAACGCCGAGCTGGCGCACATCTTCACGCGCGAGGCGAAGACCTTCGGCATCAAGGTGGACGGCCAGGTCACCTTCGACTTCGGTGAGGCGTTCCGCCGCAGCCGCAAGGTCGCGGACGGCCGCGTCAAGGGCGTCCACTACCTGATGAAGAAGAACAAGATCACCGAGATCGACGGCCGCGGCACCTTCCTCGACCCGCACACCCTCCAGGTGGCCGGCTACGACGGCGAGACCCGCACCATCGGCTTCGACCACTGCATCATCGCCACCGGCGCCACGCCGAAACTGCTCCCCGGCACCCGCCGCAGCGCGCGCGTGGTGACGTTCGAGGAGCAGATCCTGGCCGAGGAGCTGCCGCGCTCGATCGTCATCGCGGGCGCCGGCGCGATCGGCGTCGAGTTCGCCTACGTCCTGCACAACTACGGCGTGAAGGTCACCATCGTCGAGTTCCTGGACCGGATGGCCCCGCTGGAGGACGCCGAGGTCTCCGCCGAACTCGCCAAGCAGTACCGCCGGTTGGGCATCGACGTGCTGACCTCCACCCGCGTCGACACCGTCGACGAGTCCGGCGAGCAGGTGCGCGTCACCGTCACCGGCAAGGACGGCGCCCAGCAGGTCCTGGAGGCCGACAAGGTGCTCCAGGCGATCGGCTTCCAGCCGAACATCGAGGGCTACGGCCTGGACAAGACGGGCGTGACCGTCACCGAGCGCGGCGCGATCGACGTCGACGGCCGCTGCCGTACCTCGGTCCCGCACATCTTCGCCATCGGCGATGTGACGGCGAAGCTGATGCTCGCGCACGCGGCCGAGGCGATGGGCGTCATCGCCGCCGAGACCATCGCGGACGCCGAGACGATGGAGCTGGACTATGTGATGATCCCGCGCGCCACGTACTGCCAGCCGCAGATCGCCAGCTTCGGCTACACCGAGGCACAGGCCCGCGAACTGGGCCACGACGTCAAGGTGGCCAAGTTCCCCTTCACCGCGAACGGCAAGTCGCACGGCCTCGGCGACGCGACCGGCTTCGTGAAGCTGATCAGCGACGCCAAGTACGGCGAACTCCTCGGCGGTCACCTCATCGGCCCCGACGTCACCGAGTTGCTGCCCGAGCTGACTTTGGCCCAGCAGTGGGACCTGACCGTCCACGAGGTCGCCCGCAACGTCCACGCCCACCCCACCCTCGGAGAGGCGGTCAAGGAAGCGGTGCACGGACTCGCCGGACACATGATCAACTTTTGACCGTCAGCCGTCGAGCCACCAGCGGTCCGCCGCCCAGGCGAACGCGTAACCGAGGCTGTTGACCGCCCAGTGCAGGGCCATGGGCGCCAGCAGGCTGCCGGAGCGGCGGCGCAGCTCGCACAGGACCACCCCGGCCACGGCCATGGCGGCGATCGCCACGGCCACGGTCGGCGCCACGCCGGCCGGACCGTCGCCGAAGACGGAGCCGACCGCGGCGTTGGAGCGGTTGATGCCGCGGGACGGCATCAGATGCCAGAACCCGAACAGCAGCGACGACACGCCGGTGGCCCAGGCCGTGCCGCGCCGCCGCCTGATCATGGCCCACAGCACGCCACGGAAGGCCGTCTCCTCCAGCAGCACGGTCCCGAACGGCACCCGCACCAGGGCAACCCACAGCAGCCGCCCCACGGACAGGTCCGCGGCCCTGGCGTCCTGGAACGCCTCGCGCCCGGCCGGCACGGCGAGGAGCAGCAGCAGAACGAGCAGGACGACTCCCGCCAGGACGGGAGCCCACCGCAGTCCCCGGCGCATCGCCACCGCGTCGAGCCCCAGCTCGCCCAGGGTGAGCCCGTCCCAGCGGGCGATCAGCAGCAGGACCGCCGTCGCGGCCACGCAGATGACCACGTACAGCACGGGACTCCGCGCGAGCCAGTTGTTCAGCAGGTTCGCGACGGCGAGAACGGCGACAGCACAGACGATCGGCATCCGGGTTCCAGCATCCCCCGTCGTGCTCCTGCCGTCGAAGCATCGCCCTCCGCCCGCGACGGCCCCCACCCCTCCCAGAGGCTCCCACCCCGATGGCCTTCTCCACGGCCGGCCCGCACCTGTGGCGCCGCGGTCCCCGGTTGAGCATCCTCGGTGGTACCGCATCCCCAGGGAGGCACGATCCACATGCCGGCCAAGAACCTCACCGTCAATCGCGCCGCTCTCGGCCATCGCCTCGCCTACGCCCTGCGCCACCCCGACCGCGTGCCCCGCCATCTGGCCCGCACCGCCCGGGACATGTGGCTACGCCGTCGGCATCCGGACCACGTCTCCTACTACCGCGCCGTGATGCGCTGCGACACCCGGGCCGACCCGGACGCTGCGGTCGGCAGCCAAAGCCGCGAGCGGTGGCTGGCGCTCGGGGCGATGCAGTTCGACTACCTCGTCGGCCACGGCCTGCTCCCCGAGCACCGGATGCTGGAGATCGGCTGCGGCAACCTGCGCGGAGGCTGGCGGTTCATCCGGCACCTGGAGCCCGGTCACTACTACGGCATCGACATCTCGCCGGACATCCTCTTCGCCGCGCAGGACACCGTCGTCGAGATGGGCCTGCAGCAGCGGCTCCCCACGCTGACCCCGGTGCGCGACCTGACGCTGCGGTTCCTGCCCGACGACCACTTCGACGTCGTGCACGCACACAGCGTCTTCTCGCACTCGCCGCTCACGGTGATCGAGGAGTGCCTGGCCAATGTCGGCCGGGTGCTCGCCCCTCGCGGCTGGTTCGACTTCACGTTCGATCGCACCGAGGGCGAGGAACACCACGTCCTGCGGGAGGACTTCTACTACCGCACCGAGACCCTCGTCGCACTGGCCGAGAAGCACGGCCTGCGGGCCCGCTTCATGACGGACTGGGAGGAACTGCCGCACGGCCAGTCCAAGATTCGGGTCACCCACGCGGTGTGAACCGAATCCCCGTCAGCAGTCCACCGTTTCCGGCCAGTAGGTCATCTGTCCCGGACCCTTGACTCGTCATGCGGTAGTGGCCATCCTCGTCGCACGTATTGCGAGGTCATGACAATCGGACCCCGCATCCCGCCGACCGAGGGACGTGGGCTGTGACCAGTGCCGGACGCCCGTACCGCAGACGCAAGAACGGCACCGTGGTGTCGCTCCTCCTCCTCGTGCTGGCCCTCGCACTGGGCCCGACGCCCAGTTCGGCGGCCGGAACCGACTGGTGGGTGCCCACCGCACGACCCGCGCCGGACTCCCGGATCAACGTCACCGGCGAGCCCTTCACCGGCACCAACGCCAAGGGTGAGGTCCGCGGTTTCGTCGACGCGCACGACCACCTCTTCTCCAACGAGGCCTTCGGCGGACGTCTGATCTGCGGAAAGCCCTTCTCCGAGCAGGGCATCGCCGACGCCCTCAAGGACTGCCCCGAGCACTATCCCGACGGTTCGCTCGCCATCTTCGACTTCATCACCAACGGCGGCGACGGCAAGCACGACCCGGTCGGCTGGCCCACCTTCAAGGACTGGCCCGCACACGACTCGCTCACCCACCAGCAGAACTACTACGCCTGGATCGAGCGGGCCTGGCGCGGTGGCCAGCGCGTGCTGGTCAACGACCTCGTCACCAACGGCGTGATCTGCTCCGTGTACTTCTTCAAGGACCGCAGCTGCGACGAGATGACGTCCATCCGGCTCCAGGCCAAGCTGACGTACGACCTGCAGGCCTACATCGACAAGATGTACGGCGGCACCGGCAAGGGCTGGTTCCGCATCGTCACCGACAGCGCGCAGGCCCGCGAGGTCATCGAGCAGGGCAAGCTGGCGGTCATCCTCGGGGTCGAGACCTCCGAGCCGTTCGGCTGCAAGCAGATCCTGGACATCGCGCAGTGCAGCAAGGCCGACATCGACAAGGGCCTGGACGAGCTGCACGCGCTGGGCGTGCGCAGCATGTTCCTGTGCCACAAGTTCGACAACGCCCTGTGCGGCGTCCGCTTCGACGAGGGCGGCCTCGGAACGGCCATCAACGTCGGGCAGTTCCTGTCGACCGGCACCTTCTGGAAGACGGAGAAGTGCACCGGCCCTCAGCACGACAACCCCATCGGCGGCGCCGCGGCCCCCGGGGCCGAGAAGGAACTCCCGGCGGGTGTCGAGGTCCCGTCGTACGACGCGGACGCCCAGTGCAACGTGCGAGGGCTCACCGAACTCGGCGAATACGCCGTGCGCGGCATGATGAAACGCAAGATGATGCTGGAGATCGACCACATGAGCGTCAAGGCCACCGGCCGCGCGCTCGACATCTTCGAGGCCGCGTCCTACCCCGGCGTGCTCTCCTCGCACAGCTGGATGGACCTGAACTGGACGGAACGGGTCTACGGCCTCGGCGGCTTCATCGCCCAGTACATGCACGGCTCCGAGGGCTTCGTCGCGGAGGCGAAGCGCACCGAGGCCCTGCGCGACAAGTACGGCGTGGGCTACGGCTACGGCACCGACATGAACGGCGTCGGCGGCTGGCCGGCACCGCGCGGAGCGGACGCGCCGAACAAGGTGACGTACCCCTTCAAGAGCGTCGACGGCGGCTCCGTCATCGACCGGCAGACCACCGGCGAGCGCACCTGGGACCTGAACACCGACGGGGCCGCCCACTACGGGCTCGTCCCGGACTGGATCGAGGACATCCGCCGCGTCGGCGGCCAGGACACGGTGGACGACCTCTTCCGGGGCGCCGAGTCCTACCTCGACACCTGGGCGGCCTCCGAGAACCACCGGGCCGGCGTCAATCTCGCGAGCGGTGCGACCACGACCGCCAGTTCCTCGGAGTGGAGCCTGTTCACGAGTTACCAGCCGCACCGGGCCGTCGACAGCGACGGCGGCACCCGCTGGGCCAGCGACTGGAGCGACGACCAGTGGTACAAGGTCGACCTCGGCTCCACCCACCTGGTCAAGCGGGTCACCCTCGACTGGGAGCGCGCGTACGGCAAGTCGTACCGCATCGAGCTCTCCACGGACGGCGTGAACTGGCAGACCGCCTGGTCCACGACATCCGGCGACGGCGGCCTCGACACGGCCAGGTTCAGCGGTACACCGGCCAGGTATGTACGCATCCAGGGGCTGGACCGCGGCACCGACTGGGGCTACTCCCTCTACGAGGTCGGCGTCCACAGCAACTGACACCCACGAGAGGGGCTCCATGGCACGGTTGCCGTCCGCCGAGCGGCGGCGACAGCTCACCGAGGCGGCGATCAGGGCGATGGCCCGGGACGGCGTACCCAACACCACGACCCGGTCCATCGCCGCCGAGGCAGGCGTCTCGCTGAGCGTCTTCCACTACTGCTTCGACTCCAAGCAGGAGCTGATCGAGTCCGTCATCACCACCCTCACCGACCACTCCGTGACGGTGGTGAAGGAGGCCATACGGCCCCGAGCCA
Organism: Streptomyces sp. SD31; assembly: GCF_052068475.1. Lineage (NCBI taxonomy): Bacteria > Bacillati > Actinomycetota > Actinomycetes > Kitasatosporales > Streptomycetaceae > Streptomyces > Streptomyces sp. SD31. The sequence goes on from NZ_JBQHCX010000007.1 coordinate 286,609, forward strand.
CCCTCGAGGAGACCGTCCGGGCGGGCTTCCAGGCGTACTGGGACCATGTGCGCGCCCACCCGGACGAGCACATGCTCACCTACGAACTGACCCAGTACGCCCTGCGCCGGCCCGGCTTCGAGCATCTGGCCCGACGCCAGTACGAGCTGTACACCGACACCTACGCCGAGCTCATCGACCAGCTGCGACACACCATGGGCCTGCGGCTCCACGTGCCCGTCCCCGTCCTGGCCCGCTATCTGGCCGCCATGACCGACGGGCTGACCCTCAACTTCCTCGTGCTCGGCGACGAGGCGGCCTGGAACGACATCCTCGACACGGTCATCGCGCACATCGCCGGGCTGGTGCGCGAGAGCTGACGGGGAGGTCATCCGCGTACGGCGGCCCGCTCACGGACCGGTTCCGCAGGGCCCGGCGTGTCCCGCCGGAAGAGCCACCGCAGGTCCGGCTCCACCACGAAACGCAGGACGCGCCGGACGGGCGGGGTGCACAGCAGGGTCACCACCACGGCGGCGACGACGGTGACGACGACCGCGCCGAGCGGGCGCTGGACCCAGACGGGGTCGTACCAGCCCCAGAATTTGGCGCCCTGGGCGACGAAGCCATGCAGCAGATAGCCGTACAGCGTCCCCGCACCCAGCACGGTGCACCACATCCGCCGCCCGGGCACCCAGGCGAGGAAGCAGGCCACCAGAAGCAGCGAGCAGACGAACAGCACCGGCGTCATCACGACCCCGTACCACGCGGGCGCGCCCAGCTCCTCGGCGCTGTCGCGGTGGTAGAACCAGCCGCCGGTCATCCGTGGCACCGCCCAGTACGCCACCACGAACGCGCCCGCGAACACGGGCACGGCCGCGATCCGCACCGAGCGGCGGCGCACCACCCGGAAGTGCTCCGGCTTCAGAAACAGACCCAGCACGAAGTACGGCAGGAACTGCAGGGCGCGCTGCAGGTCGAGGTCGTTGCCTATGGACGGCGAGAGGGTGGCCAGCATCGCCACGACGAGCGCGAGCGGCACCGGCAGGCGCACCCGCTGCCACAGCGGGGTGGTCAGCCGCCACAGGAACAGCGCCGCCAGGAACCACGTCAGATACAGCGGGTCCAGCAGACTGACCGGGCGGTTCGGCTCCTGGTCGGTCCACCGGGTGAACAGGGTGTACGCCGTCTCGAAGACGACGTACGGGACGACGAGACCGGTGACCAGGCGTTTGAGCCGCTCCGGGCGGCCGTCGAAGCCGCGGGAGAAGTATCCCGAGACGACGATGAAGGCCGGCATGTGGAAGGCGTACACGAGCATGTACAGCGCGCTGACGGTCCGGCTGCCGTCGCGCAGCGGCTCCCACGCATGGCCCACCGCCACCAGCACGATCGCGGCGTACTTGACGTTGTCGAAGAACGCGTCCCGCTGCTTCGAAGGCGCAGGTGACGGCGCTGTGGCGGGAACGCGAGCGGTGTCCACCGCCCCGCTTGCTGCGACGCTGTGCTGAGACATCCCACGCGCCTCACCACTTCAGAGCCCCATAAACCTCTGCAGGTCAGCACGGTTTTTCGAACGCGAGGGGGGCGTCGCCATACGGCCGGTCGGGGTGTCGGCGTAACCCGTGTGAACGCCCTGAATGGTGCGACCGGGAGGAATGGCTGACGGTGGATCACGTCAGGCCTGGCTCCAGTGGTGATGAAGCGTCAGCCGCCCAGGCCATGACGGAAGGACTCACCTATGCGCTCTGTCCGCATGCTGCTCGCCACCGCGACGGCCACGGCCGCCTTGGCGATCGCACCCGCAGCCTACGCCGTTACGGCGGGTGACTGGGACCACGAAGACAATTCCTACAGCAAGAAGCACGACAAGGAGGGCAAGCACGACGCGCCCCGCGGCGGGATGCACACGGGTGGCGGAGCGCTGACCGCCGTCACCGACGAGGACTCCGACTGGGGCGGGTCCAAGGACCCGAAGCCCGACAAGGAAGGCAAGCACGACGAGGGGAGCAAGCACGACGAGGGCGGTAAGCACGAAGACGGCGGCAAGCACGACGAGGAGAGCAAGCACGAGGAGCCTCGCGGCGGTGTGCACACGGGTGGCGGAGCGCTGGCCGCTGTGAACAGCGACGACGACTGGGGCGCCTCCAAGGACCCCAAGCCCGACAAGGAGGGCAAGCACGACGACGGGGGCAAGAAGGAAGAGGGAGGCAAGCACGACGAGGGAAGCAAGCACGACGAGGAGAGCAAGCACGACGAGGAGAGCAAGCACGAGGAGCCTCGCGGCGGGATGCGCACGGGCGGCGGAGCGCTGGCCGCTCTGCACAACGACGACGACTGGGGCGGTGCCAAGGACCCCAAGCACGACCCGGACAGCTACCGGAGCAAGGACGGCGGGCACGAGGAGGACTCCTGGGGCGGTGACCACGACAAGGGGTCCTGGAAGGAAGACGACCACGGGAAGGACTCGTGGGGCGGTGACCACGAGGAGGACTCCTGGGGCGGTGACCACGGCAAGCCGCACGGAGGGATGCACACCGGAGGCGGCGGTCTCGCCTCGCCGGGTGTCACCACGGGCGGGCTGGCCGCGCTGGCGGTCGCCGGCACCGGCCTGTACGCGCTGCGTCGCAAGAAGGCAGCCGGATCCGCGGCCTGACCCGTGCCTGACCGCATGACCGCTGTGGCCGCCGCACGTGCGCCGCGCGTCGCGGCGGCCCCGCCCGCCCTCCCGTCCGCTGTGTCCCCTGCCGTGCCCGAGTGAGGTGGTGCCCGATGGCCGCCGGCCGTCCCTCTTCCCCCGATGCCGACCCGGCCCTCCGCGACGCCGGTTCCGTGGCCGCACGGCGGATAAGGCGCGCAGCCGCGGCGACGTTCTGGGGCGTGGTCGCCGTCGTGACACTGATGGTGACTCTCCCGGACGGCCGGAACGAGGGGCCCGAAGCCCGCTCCGCCCCGCATGCTCCCCCCGCGGTCGAACCGCACACGCCGCCGGCGGCCGAGTCGTCCTCGCCCGCCCGGTGGCAGGTGGGCAAGCATCTGCCCCGGTCCCGGCCGACCCGCCTGCTCATCCCCAAGATCTCGGTCGACGCGCCCTTCACCGACCTCGCCATCGGCAGTTCGGGCCAGCTCCAGCCCCCACCGGCCCACGACACCAACCTGGTCGGCTGGTACGCCAAGGGGGCATCCCCCGGTGAGAGGGGCACGTCGATCATCGCCGGGCACGTGGACACGGCGACGTCCGCCGCGGTGTTCGCGAACCTCAGCGAGCTGAAGAAGGGGGACCGCTTTCAGGTGGAACGGGCCGACGGGCGCAAAGCGTCCTTCGTGATCGACAGCGTGGAGACGTTCGACAAGGACAGCTTTCCGAGCCAGCGCGTGTACGGCGACACCCCCCGGGCCCAGGTCCGGCTCATCACCTGCGCGGGGGACTACGACCGGCAGGTCAAGGACTACACCGCGAACCTGGTCGTCTTCGCCCACCTCGCCTGATCCCCCTGGCTGCGCTGTTTGCGCACCGCGCCACTCCGCGCCGACCTCGTGTCTTACAGTGACTGCGACCAGTTCCGGTGACTGAACCTGTGAGGTAGTCGCGAACCATGCCGACCGAGACGTTTGAGTTCCAGGTAGAGGCCCGTCAGCTGCTCCAGCTGATGATCCACTCGGTCTACTCGAACAAGGATGTCTTCCTGCGGGAGCTCGTCTCCAACGCCTCCGACGCGCTCGACAAGCTGCGCCTGGAGAAGCTGCGGGACGACTCCCTCGACGCCGACGTGTCAGACCTGCACATCGAGATCGCCGTCGACAAGGAGGCCCGTACCCTCACGGTGCGGGACAACGGCATCGGGATGTCGTACGACGAGGTGGGGCAGCTCATCGGCACCATCGCCAATTCGGGGACGGCCGCGTTCCTCGAGGAGCTGCGGGAGGCCAAGGACGCGGCCGGGGCCGAGGGGCTCATCGGTCAGTTCGGTGTCGGCTTCTACTCCGGCTTCATGGTGGCGGACGAGGTGACGCTGGTGACCCGGCGCGCCGGCGAGAGCCAGGGCACCCGCTGGACATCGCGCGGTGAGGCCACGTACACGCTTCAGACCGCCGAGGACGCACCGCAGGGCACGTCCGTCACGCTCCACCTCAAGCCCGCCGACCCCGAGAACCAGCTGCACGACTACACCTCCCCGTGGCAGATCAGGCAGATCGTCAAGCGGTACTCCGACTTCATCACCTGGCCGATCCGGATGGTCCCGGAGGCGGCCGATGGCGATGGCGAGACCCCGGCCGAACCCGAGACGCTGAACTCCATGAAGGCCCTGTGGGCGCGTTCGCGCGACGAGGTCTCCGACGACGAGTACCACGAGCTGTACAAGCACATCAGCCACGACTGGCGCGAGCCGCTGGAGACGATCCGGCTCCAGGCCGAAGGCACCTTCGAGTACCAGTCGCTGCTCTTCATCCCCTCGCACGCTCCGCACGACCTGTTCACGCGGGACTTCAAGCGCGGCGTCCAGCTGTATGTGAAGCGCGTCTTCATCATGGACGACTGCGAGGCGCTGCTGCCGCCCTACCTGCGCTTCGTCAAGGGCGTCGTCGACGCGGCGGACCTCTCGCTCAACGTCTCCCGCGAGATCCTGCAGCAGGACCGGCACATCCGGATGATGCAGCGCCGGCTGACGAAGAAGGTCCTGTCCACGGTCAAGGAGTTCATGACCAAGGACAGCGACCGCTACGCCACGTTCTGGCGGGAGTTCGGCACCGTCCTGAAGGAGGGCCTGGTCACCGACTCCGAGAACCGTGACGCCATCCTCGCCGCCTCCTCGTTCGCGACCACGCACTCGGACGACGAGCCGACCACGCTGGCGCGGTACGTGGAGCGGATGAAGGACGGCCAGGAGGACATTTACTACATCACCGGCGAGTCCCGGCAGAGCATCGAGAACTCCCCGCACATGGAGGCGTTCCGGGACAAGGGCATCGAGGTCCTGCTGCTCACCGACGCCGTCGACGAGGTGTGGGTCGACGCCGTCGGCGAGTACGAGGGCAAGCGGCTGCGGTCCGTCGCCAAGGGCGAGATCGACCTGGACGCCACGGGGGACGAGAACGCCGACGACGAGCGGGAGAAGCAGGCCGAGGAGTACTCCGGTCTGCTCGGCTGGATGGGCGAGCAGCTGGACGACGACATCAAGGAGGTGCGCCTGTCGACGCGCCTCACCGTCTCTCCGGCCTGCGTGGTCTCCGACGCGCACGATCTGACCCCGGCCCTGGAGAACATGTACCGGGCGATGGGCCAGGAGGTGCCGCGCACCAAGCGGATCCTGGAGCTCAACCCCGGTCACCCGCTGGTGAAGGGCCTGAACCAGGCGTACCAGGAGCGCGCGGACCGCACGGAACTCGCCGAGTCCGTCGAACTGCTCCACACGCTGGCGGTGCTCGCCGAGGGCGGCCAGACCAAGGATCCCGCGCGTTTCGTGAAGCTGGTGGCGGACCGCCTGGAGCGCACCCTGTAGGGGCGCTGTAGGCCATGTGGTCGAGTGCGCGGGCCGCTGTCAGTGGCCCGCGCTACCTTCCTTGAAGTCGGCCTGTGGCCCTATTCCTGGAGGATTCATGGCCTCGCGTCTCAACCCTTACATCACCTTCGCCGGTGACGCCCGGCAGGCGATGGAGTTCTACAAGGAAGTCTTCGGCGGCACCCTGGTGCTCAACACCTACGCCGAGTTCGGTCAGAAGGACACCCCGATGGCCGACAAGATCATGCACGGCATGCTGGAGACCCCCAGCGACTTCACCCTGATGGGTGCCGACACCCCGACGGACGACCACCGGCCCGGCAACAACATCTCCGTGAGCCTGAGCGGCGACGACGACGCCGAACTGCGCGGCTACTGGGAGAAGCTGTCCGCCGGCGCCTCGGTGACCGTGCCGCTGGAGAAGCAGATGTGGGGCGACGTCTTCGGCATGTGTACGGACCGGTTCGGCATCACCTGGATGGTCAACATCGCAGGGCAGGGCGGCTGAGGGAGCGCGTCAAACGCACTGTCGTCACCACGGAACGGGTGTTCCGGGCCCGATGGTCCGGGCCCGGAACGTCGGTCAGAGCGTCGTCAGTTCGTAGAAGCCCCTGCCGAACGTCGCGGCCACCAGGCGGTGGTGACCCGGGTCGTACTCGATGTCGTCGACGGGGACCTGCGGCATGCCCCGGCCGAGGCGCAGCCAGTGGGCGCTGCCCGCGACGCTGGTGAACACGCCCTGGTCGGTGCCGATGTAGAGGATGCCGCCGCGGGCGACGACCAGGTCGTTGACGGGCGCCGCCGGGAGGTTGCCCGACAGGTTCCGCCAGTGCCGGCCGCCGTCCGTGCTGCCGTACACATGAGGCAGTGAGGAGCCCGAACGGTAGCCGGAGTGTGTGGTCCAGACGCGGTCGGGGTTCTTCGGGTCGACGACCACCCGGGTCACCCAGGGCAGTCCCTCGGCCAGCTTCGTCCAGGTCGCCCCGAGGTCCCTGGTGACCCAGACGCGGCCGTCGTCCGTGCCCACATACACGGTGCGTCCGTCGCCCGCGGGGGCGATCGACGTGATCGTGCCGTAGTTGGTGTAGATCGGGTCGGGGCCCGGACCACCCGTCAGGTCCGGACTGACCGGCTGCCACGTCTCGCCCCCGTCCGTGGAGCGGTTGAGCACCTCCGAGCCGTAGTAGAGGACCTTCGGGTCGCGCGGATCGAAGACCACCGGGGTGAACCAGTTGCGGCGTTGGTACGTCGTCCGGTCGGCGAAGTACGTGAGTGTGTCGCCGCCGTCGGTGGAGCTGAAGCAGTTGCCGTACTGGTAGCAGGCGAAGACGTTGTTCACGTCGGTCGGGTTGATCAGGTTCTCCTCGCCGTCACCGCCGAGGTACTCGTTGAACAGCTCTCCGCCCCAGGAGCGCAGGGAGCCGTTGTCCTGGGCGCCGCCCGAGATCCTGGTGACGTCCTGCGGGCTGATCGCCGCGCTGTAGAGCTGGGTGTACGGCTGGTGGCGGGACTTGACCCAGCCGCCGTCGCCGTTCGCGTCGGAGCGGTAGACGCCTCCGTCGTTGCCGATGTACACGCGGCCCGGACGGCGTGGGTCCCACACCATGGCGTGGTGGTCGACGTGCAGGCTCGTGTCGTCGGCGCTCCAGGTGTCGCCGCCGTCCTTCGTGGTCATCAGGGGGACGCCGGCCACATGGACGTGCTCGCTGTCGCGCGGGTCGATCCACACCTTGCCGAACCACCAGCCGAAGCTGGACTGGGAGCCCGTGAGGTCCTCGTTGGCAGGGGTCCGGGTCCAGTTGTCGCCGCCGTCGGCGGAGGCGTAGAAGCCCTCGAAGGGGCCACTGGCCTTGTTGGCGATCGCGTAGAGCTTCTCGCCCGCCACCGCCAGACCGATGCGGCCCACGTCGGGGCCCTGGGCGGGCAGTCCGCCGCCGAGCCGCTGCCAGGTCGTGCCGTCGTCCGTGCTGCGGAAGACGCCCGAGCCCACACCGCCGTACGTCCGCAGTTCGGGTGTGCGCCGGTGGTCCCACAGCACGGCGTAGAGCCGGTCGCCGTCGATGACGATCTCCGTGGCCCCGGTGAACTCGTTGGCGCCGGTGAGGATCCGCTTCCAGGAGGTGCCGCCGTCCTCCGAGCGATAGATGCCCCGGTCGCCACCGCCGTTGTACAGAGAGCCGGCCGCGGCGACATAGATACGGCGGGGGTTGGCGGGGTCGACGGTGATGGCGCTGATCGCGCCGGAGTCGCGCAGCCCGATCGGCGTCCAACTCTTGCCGCCGTCCCGGCTCCGGTACAGGCCCGTCCCCTCGTAAGTGATGCTCCCGCCCCCCGGGTTGGGCTCACCGGTGCCCACGTACAGGGTGCCGTCGGGGGCGGCGGCCACCGCGCCCATGGCCTGGGTCCAGCTGTCGGGCCACACCGAGTGGAAGGTCGCCCCGGCGTCGGTGCTGCGCCACAACCCGCCGCTCGCGGCCGCGGCGTACAGGGTGTCGGCGCGCTTGGGGTCGAGCGCGAGGGACACGATCCGTCCGCCGATGTTGGTGGGGCCGATGCCCTTCCAGCGTCCGCCGACGGTCGGCAGTGCGCGGGCCTGCGCCGCGGCGAGGTCATGGGCGTGGCGCGGCATCGACTCGCCCGGCAGGGTCTTCTGGAGGTAGCGGTACTCCGCGGGGGCGGCCGGCCCACGGACCGGGCGGTAGACATCGGACGGACCGGGCGGCGCGGACAACCCGGACGGCGGGGCCGGCGCGGCGGCCGCGGGCGCCGCGAGCAGCGCCGCTCCGGTGACCGCGGCGAGAACCAGTGACAGCAGACCTCTGCCCATGCAGCCTCTTCCATCGTCATGGTCATTTCAATTCCGCAATGACGGTACGAGAGAAGGAAGTTGAGCAAAAGGGTGGGTGATGCACCCCATGGGTTCCCGCCATCCCTTGACGTACCGCCCACTGCGGCAAGTACGGGGCGTAAACCACTCGAAGGAAGGGAAAGGAGCTATACGGCGAACCGCGGGGAGTGATCGGCAGTGCCCGGGATGTCGGGCCCGAGTGCTGGGGAGGGCCAGGCATGGGCGGGCAGCCCCTGTATCTCGAACCGCGGCTGGAGTCGCGATTGCGCTCGTTGCTGCACTCCACGCAGCTGCTGCACACGCTGACCGACGCGCTCGGGTCACCCTTGAACGTGGTGATCCCCGACCAACTCGCGGACAACATCCAGCAGTTCCGCTCGGTGTACGGCACCCACCACCTGTCCGGCCAGATCTACTTCGCCCACAAGGCCAACCGGTCCAGCGCCCTGCTGCGGCGGCTCGCCGCCACGGACGCCGGTGTGGACGTCGCCTCGCTGGAGGAGCTGCAGCACGCCCTCGGCGCCGGCCTCACCCCCGACCGGATCACCGCCACCGGCCCGAAGAACCCGGAATTCCTGTGGCTGGCGGCCCGTACGTCGGTCACCGTCAGCCTCGACACGCGAGGCGAGCTGGAGCAACTCGCCACGCTGGTACGCAAACACGCGCTGCCCCGCGCCCGCATCCTGCTCCGGCTGTCGGGCTTCGAGGCGTCCGGCGTACGGGTGCTGAGCCGGCGAAGCCGATTCGGCACCCGGGTAGGGGAGTTGGACTCTCTCCTGGAGGCCGTGGAGCGGCACGCCGACGTGGTCGACCTGGTCGGCGTGGCCTACCACCTGGACACGACGAGCCTCACCGAGAAGGCCACGGCTCTGGAGGGCTGTCTACGGGTGCTGGAGGAGTGCCGCAGCCGCGGGCTCAGGCCCAGGGCCGTGGACATCGGCGGCGGGTTCGGCGTCGACTACCTTGCGCACGGCGGACAGTGGGAGCGGTACACGACCGAACTCACCCAAGCCGTGCTGGGCACCCGCCCACCTCTGACGTACGGCGGCCACGGCTACGGACTGCGCAACGAGGCCGGCACCCTGCGCGGCACCCTCGGCCTGTACCCCGCCCACCGCCCCGTCGCCGGAGCCCGCTACCTCGACGAACTGCTCTCCCGCCCGGCCGCGTCCCTGGGCGGCCGCCCACTGGCCGCCCTGCTCCTGGAGCACCTGTACGACCTGCACACCGAACCCGGCCGAGCACTCCTCGACCAGTGCGGACTGACCCTGACGAAGGTGCTGGAGGTGCGCGAGAGGGAGGCCGACGGACCCCTTCTCGTACGGCTGGCGGCCAAGGCCGACGACGTGGCGCTGGAGGAGCACGGGGTGCTCATGGACCCCGTCGTCGTCCCACGGTACCCGGCAGCAGCAGGAGCAGCAGCAGGACCAGGCACAGGGGCCGGCCCTGACGCCGGCACCGAACCGGTCGCCGTGCATCTCTTCGGCAGCCTCTGCCTGGAGTCCGACCTGATCACCCGCCGCACCGTCTTCCTGCCGCGCCGCCCCGAACCGGGCGACCTGCTGGCGTTCGCCAACACGGCCGGCTACTGCATGGACTTCCACGCCACCCGTGCCCAGCACCAGCCCTCCGCGCGCAAGGTCGCCGCCTGGCAGGAGGGCGACACATGGCGCTGGTGCCTGGACGACCAGTATTGGCCGACCACACCCGTGGGGGGAGCGCAGTGAGGTACGACAGCATCACCGAGGCCATCGGCAACACACCGCTGGTGCGCATCGACCCGGCCGTGCACGGCCTCAGGCACATCGACCTGTACGCCAAGCTGGAGCTGCTCAACCCCTTCGGATCGGTCAAGGACCGGGCCGCCTGGAACATGGCGCGACCACACCTGTCCGGAGCGGCCGAGGAGGGCGGCCAGGTCGTCGAGCTGTCCAGCGGCAACACCGCCAAGGCCCTCGCCGTCCTCGCCGGCATGCACGGCTTGACCTTCAAGAGCGTCACCAACCGGATGCGCATCCCGGAGATCAAGGACCTGCTCCTGCTGCTCGGCGCGGAGATCGAGGAACTCCCCGGCCAGAGCGAGTGCCTGGACCCGACCGCCACCGACGACCCGCTCACCCTGTTCCACCGCACCCTCTCCGAGCCCGACGGCACCTATCTGCACACCGACCAGTACTTCAACCCGCGCAACACCGAGGCCCACTTCACCGGCACCGGACCGGAGATCGTCAAGGACCTCGACGGCCGGGCCCCGGACTGGTTCATCGCCTGCGTGGGCACCGCCGGCTCCTCCACCGGCGTCGCCCGCGCCCTGCGCGAACACGACCCCGCCGTACGGGTCGCCGGCCTCGTCGCGGCCAAGTCCGACTTCATCCCCGGCATCCGCACCATCGACGAGGCGCACGAGGTGGGGCTGTTCGACCCCGGTACCTACGACACCATCGAGACCGTCAGCGCTGACGAGGCGATCGAGGGAATGCTGACCCTCAACCGCCGCTGCGGCATCCTGGCCGGCCCCACCGGAGGGGCCGCCTACTTCGGAGCCGTACGCCAACTACGCGCCGCCGAACAGGAGTTGGCCGAAGAAGAACCTGCCGAGCGGCAGTCGGCGGTCTTCATAGTCTGCGACCGCGTCGAGAGCTACCTCGGCTACGTCCGTCAGCGGCGCCCCGACCTCTTCGGCCGCCCCCGCCGCAGGAACTCCCCGGCGGACCTGTCGGAGGCCGAGATACGCACGGCGCCGGCCATCGGTGTCGCCGACGCCCAGGCGTGGATCGCCACCGGAGAACCGCTCGTCGTCGACCTGCGCAGCCCCTACGCCTACGCCGCCCTGCACATAGACGGCTCGGTCAACATCGTCGACGAGCTCTTCGAGGAACTCCTGCACGGCGGGCTGCCGTTCAGCCGCAACCGCCCGGTCCTTCTGGCCTGCCCGGTCGGCGAGAAGTCCGCCCGCTACGCCGCCCTGCTGACCCGGATGGGGCACCCGGACGTCCGCAGTCTCACCGGCGGCGTCATCGCCTGGCGTGACGCGGGCGCACCGCTCGTACGGGACTGATCCCATGACCGTATCCAGGACCCACATCACCCAAGGCCCCGTCGGCATCGAGGAGTTGGCGGACTGGCAGCGCGCTCTGCGCGCCCAGTTCCCGATCATCACCGCACACCCGGAGCTGGCCTACCTGGACAGCGCCGCCACCGCCCAGAAACCGCAGGCCGTACTCGACACCGTCCACACCTACCTCACCACGACCAACGCCAACGCGGGACGCGGCACCTACACCTGGGCCAACCGGACCACGTCCCTGGTCGAGCAGACCCGCGACCGGGTCCGGCGGTTCCTGGGCGACCCCGCCCCGACGCGCTCGGCCGTGCACTTCACCAGCGGTGCCACCGAAGGGCTGCGCGGCATCGCCCGCGACTGGCTGCCCCAACTCCTCACCGACGGCGACGAGATCGTCGTCCCGGTCGCCGACCACGAGGCCAATATCGCGCCCTGGCTGGAGACCCAACGGCAGCTGGCGCGGCAGGGCGTCCACATCCGCGTCCGGCCGATGCCGTACCAGCAGGCGTCCGGCGACTACGACCACACCGCGCTCACGGAACTGGCCGGTCCGCGCACCCGGTTCGTCGCCGCCAGTCACGTCCACCACGTGTACGGCGGCAACATGAACATCCACCGCATCCGCCGGGCGGTCGGCCCGGACGCGGTCATCTGCCTGGACGCCGCCCAGAGCATCGGCCATCTGCCCGTGTCCGTGGCCGACCTGGACGTCGACTTCGTCGTCTTCTCCGGGCACAAGGCCCTGGCGCTGCCCGGCACGGGAGCCGTCTGGGCCCGCCAGGCGCGCGGCCCGCAGTTCACGCCGGGCGGCTGGTCCGGAACCCCCAACACGGTCGGCATCGTCTCCCTCGCCACCGCCCTGGACTGGCTGGACGCCGCCGGTACCGACCGGATCGAGCAGTGGACGGTCGCCCTGGCGGCCCGGCTCACCGACGGACTGCGTCACCTCGACGCCTACGAGATCCTTGGCTGCCGGACCAGCCTGGCCGCTGACTCGTCCGTTCAGCAGCGCCAGGGCATCGTCACCTTCCGCCACCGTGCCGTCGACTCCGGTGACCTGGGCTTCATCCTCTTCAGTCACGGCTTCATGGTCCGCTCCGACCAGCACTGCCAGGGCAGCGCGGGAGAGCGGACCGGGTCGGTGCGGGTGAGCCTGCACGTCTACAACACCGCCGAGGAGGTCGACCGGCTGCTGGCCGTCCTTGCCACCCTCGGGTGACGTACCGCCATGAGGGGTAATGGGAACCGTTTCCATCTTGTAGTGTCGGGCGCCGACGGTACGAGTAGGTGCGAGACGGCGAGGTGGCACGACCGGATGGGGCTGAGCCTGGCGACGGCGGAGCGATGGGTGGAGCGCTGGGAACGCCAGCAGCAGCGGTACGCCGTGGACCGCGAGGAGCGTTTCACGGTGATCGGCGACGTGGTCGAGCAGACCGTGGCGGGCGGCCCGGCCAGGCCGCTGGTCGTCGACCTCGGCTGCGGTCCCGGATCGCTGGCGGCCCGGCTGGCCCGGCGGCTGCCGCACGCGGACATCGTGGGCGTGGACATGGATCCGCTGCTGCTGGAACTGGCCCGCACCCACCACGCGGACGCGGCCCGCTACGTGGACGTGGTGATCGGTGCGGAGGGCTGGACGACGGCCCTGCGGCTGGACCGCCCGCTCGACGCGGCCGTGTCGACGACGGCCCTGCACTATCTGGGCGTGGACGCCCTGTACCGCGTCTACCGGCAGCTGGCGGCGCTGCTGCGGCCCGGCGGCGTCCTCGTCAACGGTGACCACTTCCCGCACGACGACGCCCGGCTCGCCGAACTCACCGGATGCGTCGGCCGCCGCCACGCCGAACGCGGGCAGGCCTTCGCCCACGAGGACTGGGCCTCCTGGTGGACGGCCGTCGCGAAGGATCCCGAGCTGACCGACCTCCTCGCCGAACGCGGCCGCCGACAGCCGCAGAGCGGTACGGCGGACAGCGCGGCGCGCCTGTCGGTGTCCGCGCATCAACGGCTGCTGCGGCAGGCGGGGTTCGGGCACACCGGAGTCGTCTGGCAGTACGGCGCCAGCCACGTCGTCGTGGCGATCCGCTGAGCATGCGTTGTCGGTTGGCCGGGTGCGCACCAAGCACAGCTAAAGGTTCCCGCAGGCGCCTTGACAGCGTGCGTACTGTTTCGCGACGTTTGAGCCTCGCCGTAAAGTTCGCCGCAAAGTTCGACATGGGGGACATTGCGGCGAGGCGCTAAAAATGCGTCCTGGGGGGACTTTTGGGGGGAGTGGTCGCTGTGCGGTCCAAGAGCGCCATCACGATTCACAGACCCGAGGAGCTGGGCGAGTCGCTGCGCCGGTCGTGGCACCGGGCGATGGACGAGTCGCCCGAGTACGCCAACCCTTTCCTGGCGCCGGAGTTCGCGATCGGAGTCGGCAGGTACCGGGGCGGGGCGCGGGTGGCGGTGCTGCACGAGGGCGGGGAGGCCGTCGGCTTCCTCCCGTACGAGCGCACCGCCTTCGGAGTGGGGCGGGCCATCGGTCTCGGCCTCTCCGACTGCCAGGCCCTCGTGCACCGTCCGGGCGTCACCTGGGACACCCGGGAGCTGCTGCGGGCCTGCGCACTGTCCGTCTTCGAGTTCGATCACCTCGTCGCGGAGCAGAAGCCGTTCGGCCCGTGCGTCACGGGCACGTTCGCCTCTCCCGTGCTCGACCTGAAGCCCGGCGAGGGCGACTATGCGCAGTGGTTGCGCGCCGCGTACCCCGGACTCGCCAAGACGACGCTGAAGAAGGAGCGCCGCCTGGGCCGGAACGTGGGGGAGGTGCGGTTCGTCCACGACGAGCGCGACCCGCGGGTGCTGCGCACCCTCATGCGGTGGAAGTCCGCCCAGTACCGCAGGACGGGGCGGATGGACCGGTTCTCCAGGTCGTGGATCGTCGACCTCGTCGAGCACCTCTTCCAGGTCCGCGAGGAACACTTCACCGGCATCCTGTCCGTGGTGTACGCCGGTGACCGGCCGGTCGCCGCGCACTTCGGGCCGAGGTCGCGCACGGTGTTCGCGGCCTGGTTCACCGCGTACGACCCCGAGTTCGGCTATTACTCGCCCGGCCTGATGATGCATCTGCGGATGGCCGACGCCGCGGGCCGGGACGGCGTGACGCTCATGGACATGGGGCGCGGCGAGAAGGAGTACAAGGACTGGCTCAAGACCCGTGAGCTGCGGGTGGCCGAAGGGTTCGCGACGCGCGCGCACCCGGTGGCGGCGGCCCACCGGATGTGGCGCAGACCCGTGCGCGGCCTGCGGAACACGGTGCTGGCCCACCCCAGGCTGCGCGAGCCCGCCGACCGGCTGCTGAAGACCGTCGGCACCTTGCGTACCTCGAGCCCGACCCATCTGCCGGGCGTGGGAGGAGCTCGGGCCCGCTGAGCGGGGTCCGCTTTCGCCACTCGTCACGCGTCGGCGCCGCATCCACGGCCCTCGCGGTCTTCGACCTTCCGCTCGGCGGCCTCGATCGACGCCCGCGAGCGCGCCCGCCCGCCTGCCTCGGGCGACCCTTTCTCGTGCCCTTCCACAGAAGAGGTGACCATGCCGTACGGATCGCGGCTCGCCGCGATGATGACACGGCGCATCGGACGCGAATGCGTCTACACGCCCTCGGCCCGACTCGCCCTGTACCTGGCGCTGCGGCGCTGGTGCCGGCCGGGCGCACGGGTGCTGATGTCCCCGGTGAACGACGACGTGATCCTCTTCGTCGTCCTCGCCGCCGGACTGCGCCCCGTGCAAGCCCCCGTGTCCCAGTGGGACGGCAACATCGACCCGGCCGCCGTACCGGAGTCCACCTGGCGCAACGTGGACGCCGTCCTGACCACGAACCTGTACGGCATGCCGGACCGGGTCGTCGAACTGCGCCGCCACTGCGACGAGTTGGGGATCCCGCTGATCGAGGACGCGGCGCACGCCATCGGCACCCATGTCGACGGGCAGCCGATCGGCACCTTCGGCAAGGCGGCGGCGTTCAGCCTGTCCAAGCACGTGGCGGGAATGGCCGGCGGTTTCCTGGCCGTCGACGACGCGCGCACCCGGCGGGAGCTGGAGCTGCTGCGCGACGATCTGCTGACCCCGCGCCGCCTGCGCGCCGACCTGGCCACCGCACTGCGCCCGCTGGCCCGGTCCGCCGTTCGCTCGCTCCACCTGGTGCGTCCCGTGTGGCGCACGATGCAGCGCCTGCGGCTGCTGGAGCGGGACGACTTCCGCATGGCCCTGCACGCGCCCCGCCTCGCCGGCAGCGCACGCCACGCGCCGAGCCTGGCCGCGTACGAGCCCTGGGTACGGGTCGACCTGCACGGCTTCCGCACCCGTCACGGGGCCCTGGTCCGGGGGCAGTTGGAGCTGCGGATGGCCCTGCTCGACGGCGACCTCGCCCGCCGCAGGGCCGGTGTCGCACTGCTGTCGGGCACCACCTGGGCCACCCCGGCCCTGCGCGACCGGGCGGGTGACGGCCCGCCGCCCCTCTTCCGGGTCCCGCTCCTCGTCCACCACCGCGACGCCCTGCTCGAACGCCTGGTGAACCACGGCGTGGTCGCCGGATACGTCTACGACCCGCCGCTCGACGACTACGCGGGCGCCGAGTTCGTCGAACCGTCCCCCGACCCCTCGGCCGCCCGCTGGTTCGCCGCGCACACCCTGCCCGCCGACCCCCTCCTGGCCCTCAGGATCACGCACGCCCTGACCAAGGAGCGGGCGGCCACCGCACACCCTCCGCTCCCGACCACCCCCGTGTACGACACCACGGCCACGCCACCCACGCCCCTGGGCCACTAGGCCCTGTCGTCAAATTCCCGCCTGCCCGGCGACGCCTAGCGGAACGGGCGGCTCGCCCGATCGGGTTCCGGCACCGAGCCGCCCTGCCCCACCTTGCCTACCCTGGAGGTGTGGCCCGTCCCAACGACGAGGTCGCCGCGCTGCTCCAGGAGTACGCGGACCTGATCTCGATCACCGGAGGAGACGCGTTCAAGGCGCGCGTCTACGAGAAGGCCGCCCGGGCGATCGGCGGCCACCATGCCGACGTGTCCACACTCGACGTCAAAGGTCTGAAAGAGATCCCCAACGTCGGCAAGTCGATCGCCGAGAAGGTCGTCGAGTACTTCTCCAGCGGCAGCGTGTCCGCCATCGAGGAGCTACGGGCGAAGATCCCCGCCGGCGTCCGGCAGCTCACCGCCATTCCCACGCTCGGCCCGAAGAAGGCCCTGGTCATCTACCAGGAGCTGGGCATCTCCACCACCGAGGAACTCGCCGACGCCATCCACGAGGAACGCCTGCGCGACCTGAAGGGCTTCGGGCCGAAGACGGAGGAGAACATCCTGCACGGCATCGGCCTGCTGCAGTCCTCCGGCGACCGCGTCCTGATCGACGTCGCCATGAGCCTCGCCGAGGACATCGTCGCCGAGATGTCGCAGGTCACCGGCTGCAAGCGCTGCTCCTACGCCGGATCGCTGCGCCGCGTGCGCGAGACCATCGGCGACATCGACGTCCTCGTCGCGGCGAAGAAGCCCGAGCCCGTGATGCGGGCCTTCACCGAGCTGCCGTACGTCTCGGAGGTCATCGCGCACGGCGAGAAGAAGACGTCGATCCGCACCAGCAAGGGCCTCCAGGTCGACCTGCGGGTCGTGCCGCCGGACTCCTGGGGCGCGGCGATGCAGTACTTCACCGGCTCGAAGGCGCACAACATCCGCACCCGCGAGCTCGCCGTCCACAAGAAGCTCAAGCTCTCCGAGTACGGGCTCTTCGACACCGAGACCGGCAAGAAGATCGTCTCCGAGACCGAGGAGGACGTGTACGCCCGGCTCGGCCTGCCGTGGATCCCGCCCACCCTGCGCGAGGACCGGGGCGAGATCGCGGCCGGGCTGCGCGGCGAGCTGCCCGAACTGGTCCAGGAGCAGGACATCCGGGGCGATCTGCACACCCACACCGACCTCACCGACGGTCTCGCCCCGCTGGAGGAGATGGTCGCCGCGGCCGCCGAGCGCGGTTACGCCTACTACGCGGTCACCGACCACGGCCCCGACATGGCCATGCAGCGGATGACCGACGAACGGATCCTGGCCCAGCGCGAACGCGTCCGCGAACTCGACGGACAGGTCGGCAAGCGCGGAAAGCGGGCCGGCATGCGGGTGCTGCACGGCGCGGAGCTGAACATCGGCCCCGACGGCGACGTGGACTGGCCGCCGGAGTTCCTCGCCGGCTTCGACCTGTGCGTGGCCTCGGTGCACTCGCACTTCAACCAGGGGCGCGAGGCGCTGACCCGGCGGTTCGTGCGGGCCTGCGAGAACCCGCACGTGAACATCATCGGCCACCCCACCACCCGCATCATTGGCAAGCGCCCCGGCATCGACGCGGACTTGGACGCGGTGTTCGCCGCCTGCGCCCGCACCGGCACGGCCCTGGAGATCAACTCCCATCCGGACCGGCTCGACCTGCGCGACGAGGACATCCTGCGGGCCAGGCGGCACGGCGTGAAGTTCGCCGTCGACAGCGATGCCCACGCCGTGATCCACCTCGCCAACCTGCGCTACGGCGTGGGCACGGCACAGCGCGGCTGGCTGACCAAGGACGACGTGATCAACACCTGGCCGCTGACCCGACTGCGGCGCTTCCTGGACAAGGGCTGACCTCTGGCGAAGGGGCCCCGAGGGCGCCGAGCGCGGTCGGCTCTCACTCGTGTGCGAGTCGTGCAGTTTGAAACTCGTGGGAAACAAGGGCTTGTAGCGAGATTTAACGAGGGTTAGTTTAACCGTCACTCGAAGCCGGGTCCGGGGCTCCCGAGGGCTGTTTCCTGCGCGTTCGCCCTTTTCACCGAGGAGTAGTGCCATGCCAGTTGACAAGGTCCAGATGTCGCGCCGGGGATTCCTCGGCCTCGGAGTCGCGGCCGGAGTCGTGACGCTCACCGCGTGCGGTTCGGGCAGCGGAAGTTCGAGCGGCCCGCTCGTCATGACCGTCTGGGGCGGCGACGCCGACCGCAAGACGTACCAGAAGCGCATCGACCTGCTGGTGAAGAAGTACCCGGAGCTGAAGGTCAAGCTCCAGCTGATACCCAGCGACTCGTACGCCCAGAAGGTGCAGACGATGATCGCGGGCGGCAGCGGCCCGGACATCATGCAGGTCGCCGAGAGCGTCAACACCTACTCCAGCAAGAACCAGCTCCTGCCCCTCGACGACCTCGCCAAGAAGGCCGGCCTCGACACCGAGAAGCGGTTCGGCCCGGTCGGCTCCATCTACACGTACGAGGACAAGCTGTACGCGATCCCGGACCGCTCCGGCGCGATCACCGTGTACTACAACAAGGACCTGTACGAGAAGAAGGGCATCAAGGCGCCCACCGCCGAGTGGACCTGGGACGACGCGCTCGACGCCTTCAAGGAGCTCACCGTCCCCGGCAAGCAGTGGGGTTACACCGGCGCCGAGTGGTACCCGCAGTGGTGGAGCCTCGCGTACCAGAACGGCGGCACCATCATCGACGCCGACGGCCGCCCCGCCGTCGACAGCGACGAGGTCGTCGAGGCGCTCCAGTGGGCGGGCGACCTCGTCTACAAGCACAAGGTGGCGCCGAGCAAGGCGGATTACGCCGACATGGGCTCCGAGGTCGGCGGCGACCAGGCCTTCCCGATGCAGAAGTGCGCCACGCACGCCAACGGCTTCTGGGTCACCGCCGGTCTGACGGATGCGACGTTCGCGTGGGACATCGCGCCGATCTGGCGCGGCAAGAAGCAGGCCGTTTCGGCGTTCGGCAGCGGACTGGCCATCTCCCGCACCTGCAAGCAGCGCGACAACGCCTTCAAGGCGATCGACTTCCTCACCTCGGACGCGGCGCAGCAGCAGATCATCGACGACGGCGAGGACGTGCCGGCCAGCCTCGCGGTGCAGCAGAGCGAGGCGTTCCTCAAGCCCTCGTGGATGAAGACCGACGTCAACATGGGGGCGTTCGCCGAGTCCAGCGACTTCATCTTCCGCGCGCCGTTCATCCCCGAGTGGAACGAGATGACGGCGGCCATCGACGCAGGCCTCGCCGACTTCTGGCTCGGCAAGGAGAGCGCCAAGAAGGCGCTGACCGCCCTGCAGAAGGACCTCGAGTCCATCATCAAGTCCGCGGGATGACCGGTGATGGCGACCATCTCCAAGACGGCCTCGACGGACGTCCCGAAGACCGGGACGTCCTCGAAGCGGCGGCGCCGTGAGGCGCTCTGGTTCTATCTGTTCGTCTCACCGTGGATGATCGGGTTCCTCGTCTTCCTGTTCGGGCCGATGATCGCGTCGCTCTACTACTCGATGACCGACTGGGACTCGTTCACCGATCCCGTCTGGGTCGGGTTCCAGAACTACGTCACGCTGATCACCGACGACCCCAGGTTCTGGAGGGCGTTGTGGCACACCTTCTACTACGCGGCGGTCTCGGTGCCGCTCGGCCTGGTGCTCGGCCTGTGGCTGGCGAATCTGCTCAACAAGCAGGTACGCGCCCGGAAACTGCTGCGCACGCTGATCTATCTGCCGACCCTGGTGCCGCTGGTCGCCACGGCGATGATCTTCCGGCAGGTGCTCGCCCCGAACGGCCCGTTCAATGACGCCCTCGGCCTGTTCGGCATCTCGGGCCCGTCCTGGCTGCTCGACGGGGACTGGGCGACCCCCGCGCTGATCGTGATGTCGGCATGGAGTGCGGGCGCCGCGACGGTGCTGCTGCTCGCCGCGATGAAGGGCATCCCGAAGGAGCTGTACGAGGCGGCCGAGGTCGACGGCGCGGGCGCGGTGCGGCAGTTCTGGAGCATCACGCTGCCGCACCTGACCCCGATCATCTTCTTCAACCTGATCATGGGGATGATCGGCGCCTTCCAGGTCTTCGCCCAGGTGTACATCCTGGTGCCCAAGGGCAAGCTGCCCGCGGCCTACGCCGGGGCCGAGACGATGGTGCCGTACCTCTTCGACGAGGCCTTCGGCAACTACCACATGGGCTACGCGTCGGCGATCTCCTGGCTGCTCTTCCTCGTGGTCCTCGTCTTCACGCTGATCGCATTCCGCACCGCCCGGCGCTGGGTGTTCTACGAAACCGAGGTGAAGTGATGGCCGGCCTCCTTACCACCCCGGCGCCGCAGCCGACGCAGCACAGCGCCCCGTCGCGCAAGGCCCGTATGGGACAAGGCCCCGGCAGGCTACGGGCGTTCCGGGCCACCCCGTTCACGTACGCGACGCTGATCGTCGTGGCGGCGATCCTCACCACGCCGCTGGTGTTCGTCGGCTCCATCGCGCTCTCCAGCGACGCGACGGTGAACACGAACTCCTTCACCCTCTTCCCGACCGAGTTCCACTGGGAGAACTTCACCCGGGTCTTCGGCTCCGAGCTGCCGATGGGCCGCTTCCTGATCAACTCCGTGATCATCTCGCTCTGTTCGGTCGCCGGGCAGATGCTCTCCAGCGGCCTGGTCGGCTACGCCTTCGCCCGCCTGCGGGCCCCCGGCAAGAACGCCCTGTTCCTGATCGTCATCGCCACCATGATGATCCCGACGCAGATCACGATGATCCCGCAGTTCATCCTCTTCCGGGAGCTGGGCTGGGTGAACACCTATCTGCCGCTGATCGTGCCGAACTTCTTCTCCAACGCCTTCAACGTCTTCCTGGTACGGCAGTTCGTCTCCCGGCTGCCCAGCCAGCTCGACGAGGCGGCCATGGTCGACGGCCTCGGCTTCTTCGGCATCTACCGGCGGATCATGCTGCCGATGCTGTGGCCGGTGCTCATCGCGATCGGCATCTTCACCCTGACCCACACGTGGGGCGACTTCATGGGCCCGCTGATCTATCTGAACGACGAGTCCAAGATGCCGCTGTCGCTGGGCATCCAGTACATCACCAGCACCTCGGCGGCGGGCCAGTCACCGTCGTGGAACCTGGTGATGGTCGGCTCGATCCTGCTCGCCCTGCCCATGATCATCGTCTACTACCTCGGCCAGAAGTACCTGTACGAAATGGACATCAGCGGCGGAAGCGCGGGAGTGAAGTGACCACCATCCACGTAGACGGTCAGGGCGTGTGGATCGACGGCCGTCCCCGCACCCTGCTGTGCGCGTCCCTGTTCTACTTCCGCCTCCCGCGGGAGCAGTGGCGTGAGCGGCTGGAACAGGTACGGGCGTCGGGGTACACCTGCGTCGACGTCTATCTGCCCTGGAACTTCCACGAGTTGGCGCCCGGCCGCTGGTCCTTCGAGGGCCGCCGGGACGTCGCCGCCTTCCTGGACCTCGCGCAGGAGGCGGGCCTGTACGTCATCGCGCGGCCGGGCCCGTACATCTGCTCCGAGTGGGACGGCGGCGCGCTGCCCGCATGGCTGGGCCTGAACGCCGAGTTGAGGGTCCGTCAGAACGAGCCCCGCTATCTGGAGCAGGTCACCGCTTGGTTCGACCAGGTGCTGCCACTGCTGGCGGAGCGGCAGTACACGGCGGGCGGCTCAGTGATCATGGTGCAGTTGGAGAACGAGCTGGACTTCTTCGACTGCACGGACCGCCCCGGGTACATGACCGCCCTACGGGACACGGCACTTCGGCACGGCATCACGGTGCCGCTGATCGCCTGCTCCGGACAGGGCGACCTCGCGGGCGCCACGGGGGACGTGGACGACGTCGTACCGGCCTGCAACTTCTACCCGGACGACGACTCCCCGGACATCGAGGCCGAGGTGCGCCGCTATGCCGCTCTGGTCGCGGAGCGCGGGGTGCCGCTGCTGGTCACCGAGACGAACCGGCGCCACCGCACGCTGCGGCGGCTGCTGGCGAGCGGCGCCAAACTGATCGCACCGTATCTCCAGTCGTCAGGCTGGAACTTCGGGTACACCCCGTCGAGCGGCAACTGGGGGCGCCCCGGCAACTTCATGAGCCACGGCTACGACTTCGGCGGATACGTCACGTCCACCGGCGTGGCACGGCCGGAGTACGCCGAGGCGCAGGTACTCGCACGGGTCGTCGAGACCTGGGGTCCCCAACTGGCCCTCGCCACACCGTCGTTGCACGAGGAGCTGAGCTGCGACTTCCCGACGGGCTCGGTCTCGGCGGCGCTGGACCTTCCCGAGGGCGGCCGGCTGGTGGCCGTACCGCATCTCGGGACCGAGCCGGGCACGGCGGTCGTCCAGGGAGTGCCGGTCGCGGTGGCCCCGGGATCGTGCCCCCTCATGGCGGTGGACGTACCGCTCGCCGGGGCCACCCTGGCACTCGCCTCGGCGGACCTCGTGGCGCGGACGGACCGGGTGCTGGTGTTCTCCTCCGACGTGCCCGTCACCGTCGTACTGGACGGAACACGGACCGAGATCCCGGTGTCCGGGCGGCGGACCGTGGCCCAGGTCATCCTCGTCGCGCTGCCGTCGGCCGACGCGGCACGGCTGCGGTCGGTCGACCCGGACGGCACAGTCCACCTGACCGACGCACCGGAGCGACCCGGCGATGCGAAGCCGACCGCCGTGCAGGAGCTGCGGCGGCGCTCCGAGGCGGCCCCCGAGCAGCCGGCCGGTCTGCACGAACTGCCCCCCACCCTGGAGTCGCTCGGGGTGTACCGGGGGCGTGGCGCCTACCGCACCGCCACCGACCTGACGGACGTCGACGAGTTGCTGCTCACCGGCGCGGCGGACATCGTCGACCTGTCGGTCGCGGGCCGCACGCTCCCGACGGTCGCCGGGTTCGGCGCCACCCGGCGTATCGACGTCCGCGACGTCACGGGCAGTGTCGCGATCGAGGCCGTCGTGGAGATCTGGGGCCACGCCAACTTCGACGACGCCCGCCTGCCCGCGCTCCGCCTCGGCGCGCTGCGTGGCCTCGGCACCCTCTGGAAGGTCCGCGGGACCACGGACGTGTCGGCCCTGTGGACGGTGCACGGCCACTGGGCGGGGGCTCCCGCGCCCACCCGGGTGCTCGGGGGCTGGAGCAGCACCCGCGTCGCGGCGCCGCTCACCTACACCCGTACGGTCCACGCGCCCACCCCGTCGGCGCTGCATCTGCGCGGAGTCGTCGAACCGCTGCGGGTGAGCGTGGACGACGGGGAGCCGGAGACCGTCCACGCCGAGAACCCCTGGGTGCTGCTGTCCGCCGGCACCCACCACGTCTCGGTCACGCTGCCGCACCACCCGAGCGGTCCCGGCCTGCGCGCCGACCTGCTCGCGCTCGACGCCGTACGCGACTGGTCGTGCGCGGTGCAGGACGACGAGCTGCTGACCGCGTTCGCCGCCGGCTCCGGCCGTACGGAGGAGGTACGGCTCCCGCTGGTGCTGAAACCGGGGGAGGAGGCATGGCTCGACGTCGACCTGCCGGCGTCGCCGGCCGGATATCTGATCCGGCTGGACGCCACGCAGGTCCGGGTGACCGGATGGGCCGGCGGAGAGTGCGTGGGGCGCGTCTGGGTCGGAGACCGGCCCGACTTCTCGGGAGGTGACCCCGACGCACTCTGGGTACCACCGAACTGGCCGGGCCTGACCCTGCTCGCCCAGGGTATCGAGGGGCGTGACACGCCGGAGATCCGTACGCTGTGGCTGGGGGGACCGACCGACTGAGGGGGAGTACCGGTGGCCCGGCACACGGCCCGTGACGTTCGCAGCGAGAACCGTTTCGAGGTGCTGCACGCCCTGTTCGACCTCGGGCCGTCCTCCCGCCAGGAACTCGCCCGGCACACGGGCCTCAGCCAGGCCACCGTGACGACACTGGCCGGCCAGTTCCTGGCGGAGGGCGTGCTGCACATCGCCGCCGTGGAGCGCAACGCCGTGGGACGGCCGTACGAACGGCTCACGATCAACCCGGACCGGGGCCGCATCGTCGGTGTCGACGTCGCCGAGACCTACGTCGACGCCACGGTGTACGACCTCGCTCTCGGCGTCCTGGGCCGGCACGAGACTGCCCTCGACGAGGACCAGAACGACCAGGCGTACGTCGTCGAGGGCATCGTCGGCGTGATCGAGGCGGCCCTGGACGCGGCCGGTACCGAGCGCGACCGGATCGTGGGAGTCGGGGTCAGCATGCCGGGCCACGTACACCACGACGCCGGCGTCTCCGTCTTCGCGCCGAACTGGGACTGGCACGACGTCCACATCGAGGAACTGCTGGCCGCACGGCTGCGGTTGCCGGTGTACGTCGACAATCCGCTCAAGGCGGCGATCCTGTCCGAGATGTGGTTCGGCGTCGGACGCGTCGTCGACAGCATGGCCGTGGTCAACATCGGCACCGGGGCCGGAGCCGGCATCGCCATCGAGGGCACCCTGGTCCGCGGCATCACCAACAACGCCGGCGAATGGGGACACACCCTACTGATGCTGGACGGTCGCCCGTGCCGCTGCGGCCGACACGGGTGCGTGGAGGCGTACGTCGGCGCCCCCGGCCTGGAGGCGACGCTGGCCGAGATCGACCCGTCCCATCCGGCGCTGGGGCAGCCCGGGCAGCGGGACCTCGTCGAGACCGTCGCCGACGGCCTGGCCGCGGGGGACCCGGTGCTGCGGGAGCTCGTCCGGCGCACGGGCCGCTATCTCGCCGCCGCCCTCGGCGACCTCGTCAACCTGCTCAACGTCCCGAAGGTGACTCTCACCGGCTGGCTGCCCAAGGTGCTGGCCCCATGGCTCGTCCCCGCCGTACGGGACGAACTGCCCCATCACGTGCTGCCGGGTTCCCTGCCCGGCCTCACCGTCGAGGTGTCCGACGTCCCCGGCAACGCCGTGTGCCTGGGCATGGCCGCCTTCACCCTGGAGCAGTTCCTCGCCCGGCTCGGCCTGGTCAGCCAGGCCCGGACCCGGTCGCAGTCGAGCGCCCAGACCGCCCAGCCGATCGGCTGACGCGCCCGCCCAACGGCCCGTCAGCCGTGCCGAGTTGCGCCGCGCCACCGCTCCTGAGCGCTCAGTGATCTTCATCCCGTTTGGGTGCCCGCCCGGAAGGGGAGCGTGCGGGTGGTGAGCCGAGCCGAACGGTCAAGGCTTTGCTCATGTCGCCGCAGAGGGGTTGTCCTGACATTAGGTCCCTGCCTAGGGTCGCCTCGAAGTGCAAGCGCTTTCTGAGCGGGCTGTCCGCCGGCCGTCCGAGGAGAACTGCATGTCCCCAAGCCCCGCCCGCCGCCGCGTCGCCGTGATCGGCACCGGCGCCATCGTCAGCGGCAGCCATCTCCCCGCGCTGAGACACCACGCGGACCGGGTGGAGCTGGTCGCCGCGGTCGACGTGGACCAGGCCCGACTGGACGCCTTCCGGGAGCTCGCGGGCGAGGACGTCGCCGGGTACACCTCGACGGGCGACATGCTGGACGCCGTACGCCCCGACCTGGTCCTGATCGGCACGCCGCCGTCGCTGCACCGGGAGCAGACGGTCGCCGCGCTCAAGGCCGGCGCCTGGGTGCTGTGCGAGAAGCCGCTGTGTCTGTCGCTCGCCGAGTACGACGACATCGCGGCGGCCGAGGAGGCGTCGGGTGCGTACGCCTCGGTCGTCTTCCAGCACCGCTACGGATCCGGCGCCGTGCACGCCCGTGAGCTGATCGCGAGAGGTGAGCTGGGTGCCCCGCTCGTCGCGCACTGCCAGACGACCTGGCACCGTGACGCGGCCTACTACGCGGTGCCGTGGCGCGGGAAGTGGGCCAGCGAAGGCGGCGGGCCCACCATGGGGCACGGCATCCACCAGTTCGACCTGCTGCTGCACCTGCTCGGGCCATGGGCGGAGATCCGGGCCATGGCCGCGCGCCTGGTCCACGACACCGAGAGCGAGGACGTCTCGACCGCCCTCGTACGCTTCGAGAACGGCGCCCTCGCCACCGTCGTCAACAGCGTGCTGTCCCCGCACGAGGTGAGCCGCATCCGCATCGACTGCGCCGACGCGACGGTCGAACTCACCCACCTGTACGGCCACCGCAACGACGACTGGGTCTACACCCCGGCCCCGCACGTCCCCTCCGAGCGCGCCACCGCCTGGCGCACCCCCGCGGCGGACCTGCCCAGCTCGCACACGGCCCAGCTCGGCGCCCTCCTGGACGCCTACGACAACGGTGTCCGGCCGCCCGGCAGCGGCCTGGACGCCCGGGCCACCCTCGACTTCGCCGCCGCCCTCTACAAGGCCGCTTTCACGGGGAGTCCGGTGCTCGCGGGCGAGATCCGGCCCGGCGACCCCTTCTACCCGGCCATGCACGGCGACCACCCCCACTGGGCCCCCAAGGAGCGCGCATGAGCATCCGCGTCAGCCACGTCCACGGCGACCACATCGCCGTCGAGGCGGCCAACGGCACGGAGATCCTCCGCTACGTCTACCGCCCCGACCCGGAGGCCTTCGAGTCCCGCAAGCCCTACGCCCACCCGGTGCGCACTCTCGCCGGGCACACCGTGACCGGCTACCGGCCGAGCGACCACCGCTGGCACAAGGGCCTGCAGATGACGGCGAGCCATCTGTCCGGGCAGAACTTCTGGGGTGGCAACTGCTATGTCCACGGCGAGGGTTACCTCGCCCTGCCCGAGCGGGTCGGCTCCATGCGGCACGACGGCTTCGCCGACTTCACGGCCGAGGACGACCGGCTCGCCTTCACCGAGGAGCTCACCTGGGTCGAGAACGGCGGCGAGGAGTGGGCGCGCGAGGTGCGCGGGCTGACCGTCCACTCGGTGGACGAGGAGGCCGGCGCCTGGGCCCTGGACTGGTCGATCCGGCTGACCAACCTCCGTGCCGTACCGCTGGCCTTCGGCTCGCCCACCACCGCCGGCCGTGAGATGGCCGGCTACACCGGACTCCAGTGGCGCGGGCCCCGGGACTTCACCGGCGGCACCGCCTTCGGCGCCGACCTCGACGGGGGAGCGGGCGCGGACGCGGGCAAGCTGATGGGCACGCAGGGCCCGTGGCTGGCCTTCACCGCCGAACACGACGACGTCGACGGCCACTCCACGCTCGTCTTCGCACACGCCCCCGAGAACCTCGACGAGAACGCCGCGATCCACGAGTCCCACTGGTTCGTGCGCTCCGAACCGATCCCGACGGTGGCGTTCTCCTGGGCGTTCTTCGAGGAGTTCGAGCTGCCGCCGGGCGAGTCCTTCGCGTACCGGTATCGCGTCGTGTTCGCCGACGGGGCCTGGGACCGGGAGCGGGTGGCCTCCCACCTGGAGGGAATGCCATGGTGAAGCCCCACCTTCCGCACCCGCTGCCCGGCGCCGTCGGCCTGTCCCACCTCAGCGCCTACGACTGGGAGGCCGCCGACGGCGTGTGCGGCGGCAGCCCGCATCTGCACCTGGTCTGCACGGAGGCGTACGTCGTCACCGGCGGCCGGGGCGCCGTGCAGACGCTGAGCCCCGACGGCTACCGGGACATCCCCCTGGAGCCGGGCTCCGTCGCGTGGTTCACGCCCGGGACCGTGCACCGGATGGTCCAGGGCGGCGATCTGCGCATCACCGTGCTGATGCAGAACAGCGGACTGCCCGAGGCCGGGGACGCCGTCTTCACCTTCCCGGCCGAGGTGCTCGCCGACCCCGAGAAGTACGCGGCGGCCGCGACGATCCCGCCCGGCACGGGTGCGGACACGGCGGCTGCCGCGCGCCGCCGCCGGGACCTCGCCGTCGAGGGCTACCTCGCCCTGCGCGAGGCGCTCGTCGCCGGCGACAGCGGCCCGTACCTGGAGTTCCAGCGCGCCGCCGCCCGCCTCGTGCGCGCCAAGGTGCCGAACTGGCGAGGGCTGTGGCGGGCGGGTGCGCTGGCCACGGCCGAGCGCACGGGCGCCCAGCTCGATGCGCTGGAGGCCGGCGAGCCGGCGTATCTCGCCGACGCGACCTCGTACGAGACCGCGCCCACCAGGCTCGGCGGCTTCGGCATGTGCGGTCGCCGGGACGAGTACAACCTGCCCGGGACGACGCTGCCGTACGGCGGCGAGTAGCGGGCAGAGGGGGGCCGAAGGGGGGCCAACAGAAAGCCCGAGGAGAGAAGAGGTGACCTCGGCATGCCCGGACACAGGACAAAGGGGTTCTGCGCGTCGGCCGCCGCACTCGTGCTCTGCGCGATGCTGGCGGGCTGCACAGGATCCGGGGAGTCGGTCGGCGGCGGCAAGGTCGTGCTGCGCTACACGTGGTGGGGCAACCCCGACCGCGCCGAGCGCACCGAGCAGGCCGTCGCCCTGTTCGAGAAACAGCACCCCGACATCCAGGTGCAGACGTCGTTCTCGGCCTACGAGGCCTACAAGCAGAAGCTCGCCACGCAGGCCGCCGGCGGCGACGCCCCCGACGTGATGCAGCTCGACTACCGGCAGATCGACCAGTACGCCTCCGGCGGCGTCCTGCTCGACCTGGCCGAGCAGAAGGCCGTACTGCGCACCGGTGAGATCGACCCGGGTCTGCTCGCCACCGGACGGCTCGACGGCACGCAGTACGCCATCCCCCAGGGCCGTGGCACCGAGACCGTCGCCTACGACGTCAAGGCGTGGAAGGCGTCCGGCGTGCCGCTCCCGGGCCGGAGCTGGACCTGGAGCGAATGGGCCGACGCCATGCGCGCGTTGGCGAAGAAGACCGGCAAGCCCGGCGCCACCGACCCCGGCCAGAGCGAGGACGCCTTCGAGGTCTGGCTGCGCGGCCAGGGCAAGGCCCTCTACACGAAGCACGGCGGGCTCGGCTTCACCGCCGACGACCTGACCCGTTGGTGGACCTTCACCGACAAGCTCCGGCGCGAGGGCGCCGTCTCGCCCGCCGAGCAGACCACACAGCTCGACGGCTCCGTCGAGAACACCCCTCTGGGGCGCGGCCAGGCCATCGCCGACGCCAACTGGGACGCCCCGGCCAGCGGTTTCCTCGCCCTCATACCGACCGGCGTCGCCCTCGCGCCGATGCCTTCCGGCGAGGACGGTACCCCCGGCCAGTACTTCAAGCCGTCGATGTTCCTGGGCGTCGGGGCCAACACCGGTCACCCGAAGGAGGCGACGCAGCTCGTCGACTTCCTCATCAACGACGAGCAGGCAGCGAAAATCCTCGGGGCCACTCGCGGGATCCCCGTCAACGAGTCGATCCGCGAGGAGACCGAGCCACAGCTCAAGGACTTCGACAAGACGATCGCCGACTACCAGTCCTCCGTGGAAGGCACGCTCAAGGACCCGCCACAGGCTCCGCCCTCCGGCGACAACGCCCTCCAGGCCACCTTCCAGCGCGACTACGACCAGGTGTCCTACGCGCGCATGTCGCCCCGCGAGGCGGCCGAGAACTACGTCACCGAGGCGAAGGCGGAGCTGAGGTCATGACCACCACCGACATCCCCGCGCCCGCCGCCAGGAAACCGGGGGCGACCACCGCCCCGAAGCGTCGCCCCAAGCGCGAAAGCCAGGGCCCCGCCTGGGTGTTCCTGTCCCCGTGGGTGCTCGGCGCGATCGTCCTGACGCTGCTGCCGATGGCCGTGTCGCTGTACCTGTCCTTCACCGACTACGACCTGTTCAACCCGCCGCGCTGGGTGGGCCTGCGCAACTACGTCCAGATGTTCACCGAGGACCCGCGCTACTGGCGGTCGGTGCTGACCACACTGACGTACGTCGTCATCGCGGTGCCCCTGCAACTCGCCCTCGCCCTCGTCGTCGCGCTCGCCCTCAAAGGCATGAAACGCGGCAAGGGCTTCTACCGATCGGCCTTCTACGCCCCCTCGCTGCTGGGTGCGTCGATGTCCATCGCCCTCGTCTGGCGCGCGGTCTTCAACGACGGCGGCACCGTGGACAACCTGCTCGGCACCGGCGGCTGGGTCAACAAACCCGGCTGGGCGCTGCTCGCCGTGGCCCTGCTGACGGTGTGGCAGTTCGGCGCGCCGATGGTCATCTTCCTGGCCGGCCTCCAGCAGATCCCAGCCGAGCTGTACGAGGCGGCGGCCGTCGACGGGGCCGGGAAATGGCGGCAGTTCCTGTCCGTCACGGTGCCGATGCTGTCCCCGGTCCTGTTCTTCAACCTCGTCCTCCAGACCATCCAGGCCTTCCAGGTCTTCACCCCCGCCTTCGCCCTCAGCGCGGGCAAGGGCGGCCCCGCCGACTCGACCCTCGTCTACACCCTCTACCTCTACGACCGCGGCTTCGTCGCCTCCCACATGGGCTACGCCTCCGCCATGGCCTGGGTGCTGCTGCTCGTGATCGGCGCCGTCACGGCGGTGCTGTTCCGCACCTCGCGCTCCTGGGTCTTCTACGCCTCCGAGGGGGACCGATGACCATCACCACAACTCCCGCTGCCCGCAAGCCCGTTGCCTGGGGCCGGATCGCCCTGCACGTCGGCTGCCTGGCCGCGCTGCTGGTCATGCTGTACCCGCTGGCCTGGCTGCTGGCCACCTCGCTCAAGCCCGCCGACGAGGTCATCGCGAGCCTCGACCTGCTGCCGAGCCATCTGGAGTGGTCCAACTACTCCACGGCCCTGGACGGCGTCAACGACGTGTCCATCTGGCGGCTGCTGAGCAACTCGCTGCTGATCGCGGGCGGTGCGGTCCTCGGCAACGTGATCAGCTGCTCGCTCGCCGCCTACGCCTTCGCACGCCTGCGATTCCGCTTCCGGGGACCGCTGTTCGCCTTCATGATCGCGACGATCATGCTGCCGCACCACGCGGTGCTGATCCCGCAGTACATCATCTTCAACCAGCTCGGCCTGGTGAACACCTACTGGCCGCTGATCCTGCCGAAGTTCCTCGCGACGGAGGCCTTCTTCGTCTTCCTCATCGTGCAGTTCATGCGGGGGCTGCCGCGCGAGCTGGAGGAGGCGGCCCGTATCGACGGCTGCGGTCCGTTCCGCAGCTTCTTCAAGGTCGTGCTCCCGCTCACCCGCCCCGCGCTGATCACGACCGCCATCTTCACCTTCATCTGGACCTGGAACGACTTCTTCACCCAGCTCATCTACCTCTTCGACCCGGACAAGTTCACGCTCACGCTCGCCCTGCGGTCGTTCGTGGACGCCTCCAGCACCTCGGCGTTCGGCCCGATGTTCGCGATGTCCGTGATCGCGCTGCTGCCGATCGTGCTGTTCTTCCTCGCCTTCCAGCGCCTGCTCGTGGAGGGCATGGCCAGCTCCGGACTCAAGGGGTGAGCGGCATGGGAACGCGTGAGCCGGGCGAGGTCTTCGGGCCGCGGATGACCCTGTTCGCCGACGTGCTGAGCGTCGGCCTCGCCACGGCGGTGGCGTGTCTGCCCCTGGTGACGGCGCCCGCCGCGCTGTCCACGGCGTGCGCGGTGCTGCGCGGAGCGGGGGAGGAGCGGCCGGCCACCGCGGGGCAGTACTTCGCCCTCCTACGACGCCGACTGCGGGCCGGGGACCTCGGGGCGGGCGCCGTCGCGCTCGTGGGCGTCCTGCTGTTCGCCGCGGATCTGGCGCTGGCCGGGGCGGGCCTGCCCGGGGCGCCGCTGTTCGCGGTGACGGCCGCCGCGATCGGGGCAGGCGCCACGGTGGTGGGCCTCAGGGCCTGCGCCCGCCCGGAGGCGCTCACCGACTGGACAGCCGCGGTGCGCGGGGCCGCCCGGGATGCTGCGCGGGACGTGGGCGGCAACGGCCTGGTCCTGCTGGCGGTGGCCACCGCCGCCGCGTGCGCCTGGATGCTTCTGCCGCTCGCTTTCCTGGCGCCCGGACCCCTGGCACTGGCCCTCACCGCCATCGACGTACGACGCAGGGTCTGCGCTGACCGGCAGCCCAGTTGACCTGGACTGATCCCAGAGACCCGCCCCCTGCTGGATTGTCATGGACGGGAGGTATGCGGTCGGCGTATCGTGCGTCGGCCGCGCCTTCTTCCCGCGGACTTTTTCCTTTCCGCCCGTGGGGGGCCTCATCACCATGTCCGCATCCAATGAGCTACGTCCGCGTCCCCTGCTGCCCGCAGGTGCGCCCGCGTCGTCCGTCGGCCTCATGGCCGCAGCCGTCGGAGGGCTCGCTCTGGTCGCCCTCTGCGACCTGTTCAGTCTGTTCGCCGGATTCCGGCTCCGGGCGGTGACCGACGCGGACGGCGGCTTCGTCACGGCCCCGCAGCAGGAGTTCGCGGCCGCTGCGTCGCTGTACGAGACGGCCGGCAGATACCAGGTCATGGTGTACCTGCCCTGCGCGATCGTGTTCGTCGTCTGGTTCTTCCGGATGCGCCGCAACACCGGACTGCTGGCGCCGGACCGGTTCCGCAACGGCCCCGGGTGGGCCGTCGGAGGCTGGCTCATCCCGCTGGTGAACCTCTGGATGCCGTACCGCATCGCCCTCGACATGTGGGGCGCCGCCACTTTGCTGCCGGCCGACGGCGAGCGGTACCGGGCGCGGACCTGGCCGGTGAACCTGTGGTGGGGTCTGTTCGCCTTCAGCCTCCTGTTCAACCGGTACGCCGGGACGACATACAAGAACGCCGAGACGCCGACGGAGATCAGGGACGCGGTGACGCAGTACATGGCCGCCGACCTGGTGCACATCCTCGCCGCCGCTGCCGCCGTCCACTTCGCCGTCCGGCTGACCGGCATGCAGCGGCTCAAGGCGATGGAGGGGCCGTACCGGTCTCAGGTCGTCAAGGGCGCGTCGGCCTGACGGGAGGGCCCCTCCGTGCGCCCCCTTCGGGGCGGGCGGCGCGGCGGCTCAGCTCGCGGCCCGGAACGAGCGCAGCCGCAGGGAGTTGGCGACGACGAAGACCGAGGAGAACGCCATCGCCGCACCGGCGATCATCGGGTTGAGCAGTCCGGCCGCGGCGAGCGGCAGCGCGGCGACGTTGTAGGCGAAGGCCCAGAACAGGTTCGACCGGATGGTGCCGAGCGTCCTGCGGGCCAGCCGGATCGCGTCGGCGGCGGCGCGCAGGTCGCCGCGGACCAGGGTGAGGTCGCCGGCCTCGATCGCGGCGTCCGTGCCGGTGCCCATCGCCAGACCGAGGTCGGCCTGGGCCAGGGCGGCGGCGTCGTTGACCCCGTCGCCGACCATCGCGACCGAACGGCCCTCTCCCTGCAGCCGCTTGACGACATCGGCCTTGTCCTGCGGCAGCACCTCGGCGATGACGTCCTCGGGCGCGATACCGACCTCGCGGGCGACGGCGTCGGCGACGGCCTTGTTGTCGCCGGTCAGCAGGATCGGGGTGAGGCCGAGGGCGCGCAGCCGACGGATCGCCTCGGGGCTGGTCTCCTTCACGGCGTCGGCGACCTCCAGGACCGCGCGCGCCTCACCGTCCCAGGCGACCGCGATGGCGGTCCGACCGGAGGCCTCGGCCTCGGACTTGGCGTGCGCCAGCGGCTCCGGCAGTTCCATCGCCCACTCTTCGAGGAGCCGCTCCCGGCCCACGAGCACGGCATGGCCCTCGACCAAGCCCTGCACCCCGAGACCGGGCACGTTCGCGAAGTCCTCGGGCGCGGGCAGCGAACCCAGCTTCTGAAGCGCCCCGTCGGCCACCGCACGGGCGATCGGGTGCTCGGAGGCGTGCTCCAATGCGCCCGCCAGCCGCAGGACTTCGGTCTCGTCGGTGCTGTCGGCGGTGTGCACGGCCAGCAGGGTCATCCGGCCGGTGGTCACCGTGCCCGTCTTGTCGAGGACGATCGTGTCGACCTCGCGCGTGGACTCCAGCACCTCCGGGCCCTTGATCAGGATCCCGAGCTGCGCGCCCCGCCCGGTGCCCACCATCAGCGCCGTCGGCGTGGCCAGGCCCAGGGCGCACGGGCAGGCGATGATCAGTACGGCGACCGCGGCGGTGAAGGCGGCGGCCGGCCCGGCGCCGTTGCCGAGCCAGAAGCCCAGGGTGCCCAGCGCCAGGGCGATCACGACCGGCACGAACACGGCGGAGATCCGGTCCGCGAGCCGCTGGGCCGAGGCCTTCCCGTTCTGCGCGTCCTCCACCAGCTGGGCCATCCGCGCGAGTTGGGTGTCGGCGCCCACACGGGTGGCCTCGACGACGAGGCGGCCGCCCGCGTTGAGCGTGGCGCCGGTGACCGGGTCGCCCTGGGCCACCTCGACCGGCACGGACTCGCCGGTGAGCATCGAGGCGTCCACCGCGGAGGAGCCCTCGACGACCGTGCCGTCGGTGGCGATCTTCTCGCCGGGACGGACCAGGAAGCGGTCGCCGACCTTCAACTCCGCGACAGCGACGGTCCGTTCGGTGCCGTCGGCGCGCAGGACGGTGACGTCCTTGGCGCCCAGCTCCAACAGGGCCTTCAGGGCCGCGCCGGCCTTGCGCTTGGAACGCGCCTCGAAGTAGCGCCCGGCCAGGATGAAGGCGGTGACTCCGGCGGCCGCCTCCAGATAGATGTTCCCGGAGCCGTCACTGCGGGAGATCGTCAGCTCGAAGGGGTGCGTCATGCCCGGTTCGCCCGCGGTGCCGAGGAACAGCGCCCACAGCGACCACAGGAACGCGGCCGACGTGCCGACCGAGATCAGCGTGTCCATGGTGGCTGCGCCGTGCCGCAGATTGGTGATCGTCGCCTTGTGGAAGGGCCATGCGGCATACGTCACGACGGGCGCCGCCAGGGTCAGCGACAGCCACTGCCAGTACTCGAACTGGAGGGCGGGGACCATGGCCATCGCGATGACGGGGACGGCGAGCGTCACGGCCGTGATCAACCGCTCGCGCAGCGGCCGTAGCTCGTCGTGCTCGTCCGTGTGCTCGGGCTGCTCCTGGACGGGCGGCGCGGGCTCCCGCGCGGTGTACCCGGTCGCCTCCACGGTGGCGATCAGGTCCTGGACGGAGACGTCGCCGCCGTAGCTGACCTTAGCCTTCTCGGTCGCGTAGTTGACGGTGGCGGTCACCCCGTCCATGCGGTTCAGCTTCTTCTCGATGCGCGCCGCGCACGAGGCGCAGGTCATGCCGCCGATGGCGAGTTCTATCTCGGTCGCGGCGTCGGACGCGGTGGTGGTCATCGCTGCTCCTGGTGCGGGGGCGGGCGGAGTCCGGTGCGGCCGGGCTCCGACTGTTCGGGGGTGCGGGTCAGGCCGCGCGGCCGGTCAGCTCGTAGCCCGCGTCGTCGACGACCTCGGCGATCAGGGCGTCATCGGGTTCGGTGGCGCTGGCGACGGTGACGTGACCGGCCGCGATATCGACATCGACGCCGGTGACGCCGTCCAGCTCGCCGATGGCCTTGGTGAGGGTGGCCTTGCAGTGGGCGCAGCTCATGCCGGAGACGGCGTAGGTGGTGGTGGACATCGGTTCCTCCTGAAGTGCGTGGTCGCGGTCGACCAGGATACGGGGCGGGGGTATCCTCGCCGATGCCATGTATACCCCCAGGGGGTAGTCAAATCAAGCCCGAGACCAAGTTGACTTCATACCCCCTAGGGGTATGGTGAAGTGCATCGAAGGCTCATTCCAAGGATCCGAACCCCAGGAGACCGCCATGCATGCCGGACTGAAGATCAGCGCGTTCGCCGCCGCACTGGCCGCGACCTTCGGCACCGCCTACGCCGTAGGCACGGGCGTCGCCCCCGTCGTCGACGGCTCCGCGCCCGCCTCCCACGAGAGCCACGGAGAGGCGCCATTGACACCGAGCGGAGGCGGCGGGCCCGAGACGGAGCTGCCCGGCGGGCTCCAGGTCTCCCAGGGCGGCTACACCCTCGACCTGAGGACTCCGAGCGTCACCGCCGGAACCCGCTCCGACCTGCGCTTCGTCATACGTGACAGCGACGGCCGGGCCGTCACCGCCTACGAGCCCGAGCAGGAGAAGGAACTGCACCTCATCGTGGCCTCACGCGACATGGTGACGTACCGCCATCTGCACCCCACCCGCGCCGCCGACGGCACCTGGAGCATCCCCGTAGAGCTGCCCCGCGCGGGCGGCTACCGAGTCCTGGCCGACTTCACCCCGGCGAAGGAGGGCGCCGAGAGCCTCACGCTCGGCGCGGACCTGGCGGCCTCGGGCTCCTACGAGCCGCAGAAGCTGCCCGCGCCGGGTTCCACCGCGAAGATCGACGGCTATGAGGTCCGTCTGGACGGCGGCCTGCTCCCGGGCAAGGAGAGCGAGCTGAAGCTGAAGGTCTCACGAAACGGCCGCCCCGTGACCAACCTCCAGCCCTACCTCGGCGCCTACGGCCACCTGGTCGCCCTGCGCTCCGGCGACCTCGCCTACCTCCACATCCACCCGGGCGGCGCGCCCGGCGACGGCAGGACGAAGCCCGGTCCGGAGATCTCGTTCATGGCCACGGCGCCGAGCAGCGGCACGTACCGCCTGTTCCTCGACTTCAAGCACGAGGGCCAGGTGCGCACCGCGGCGTTCACGGTCCGGGCCGGAGCGGCGTCGCCCGCACCGTCGCAGCCGTCCTCGCCGGAGGCCGAGCCGGGCCACGGCCACTGACGTCAGAGCTGGGAACCGGTGAACTCCGGTCACCCCAGGACGCGATCCAGGTTGAAGGCCGCACTGATCAGGGCGAGATGGGTGAACGCCTGGGGGAAGTTGCCCTGTTGCTCGCCCGTGTGGCTGATCTCCTCGGCGTACAGGCCCAGATGGTTGGCGTACGTCAGCATCTTCTCGAAGGCCAGCCGCGCCTCGTCCACGCGGCCGGCACGGACCATGGCTTCGACGTACCAGAACGAGCAGATCGAGAACGTGCCCTCGTCGCCCTGCAGTCCGTCGGGGCTCGCCGCCGGGTCGTAGCGGTAGACCAGCGAGTCGGACACCAGGTCCTGGGTGAGGGCGTCCAGGGTGGACAGCCACTTGGGGTCGGTCGGCGAGATGAACTTCGTCAGCGGCATCATCAGCACGGCCGCGTCGAGCACGTCGCCGTCCTCGTGCTGGACGAAGGCCTGGCGCGTCTCGGACCAGCCCCGGCGCATGATCCGCCGGTAGATCGTGTCCCGGCACTGCTGCCAGCGCGGCAGATCGGCGGGCAGCCCGCGCCGGTTGGCCATGCGGATGGCCCGCTCGATCGCCACCCAGCACATCAGCCGCGAGTACAGGAAGTTCTTGCGTCCGCCGCGGGTCTCCCAGATGCCCTCGTCGGGCTGGTCCCAGTTGTCGCACACCCAGTCCACCAGCCCGCACATGTCGTCCCACTGGTCGCTGGAGATCGGCTCCGCCCATTTGTCATAGAGGTAGATCGAGTCGATCAGCGCGCCGTAGATGTCGAGCTGGAGCTGGTCGGCGGCGGCGTTGCCGACGCGCACCGGGGCGGAACCGAGGTGCCCCTCCAAGTGGTCGAGTTCGCGCTCGGTCAGATCAGTGCGGCCGTCGATGCCGTACATGACCTGCAACGGACCGGCGTGACCGCCGTCGCTCCGGCTGACGTACTGGGTCAGGAACTTCATGAAGGCCTCGGCCTCACCCGTGAAGCCCAGCCGCAGCAGCGCGTACACACAGAAGGCGGCGTCACGCACCCACACATACCGGTAGTCCCAGTTGCGTTCGCCGCCCGGCTGCTCGGGCAGGCTCGTCGTCGGCGCGGCCACGATCGCGCCGGTGGGCGCGTAGGTGAGCAGCTTCAGGGTGAGCGCGGAGCGGTGCACCATCTCCCGCCAGCGGCCCCGGTACTTGGAGGCGGACAGCCAGTGCCGCCAGTACGCCACCGTGCTGTTGAACTGCTCCTCGGCCTCGGTCCGCGCGCACCGCCGTGGGTTCACCTCGCCGCCGACCTGGTCCAGCGCGAACACCGCCGACTCGCCCTCGGAGAGCTTGAACTCGGCGCACACGTCGGGCCCGTCGACCTCCAGCGGCATGGTCGCGGTCAGTCCGAGCGACAGCTTCTCGGACTCGAAGACCGCGACGTCGCCCACCCTGCGGACGGTGTGCGGCCGGGTGCCGTAGTCGAAGCGCGGCGCGACCCGCGTACGGAAGGGGATCGACCCGCGGACGCACACCACACGCCGGATCAGGCGGTGCCGTTCGGTCTCCACCAGGCCGCCGTCCACCGGCATGAAGTCCTGCACCTCACCGACGCCGTTCTGGGTGAAGAACCGGGTGATCAGGACGTTCGTGTCCGGGAAGTAGAACTGCTCGGTCCGGGCCGGCACCGTCGCCGCCAGCTCGAAGCAGCCACCCCGCTCCGCGTCCAGGATCGCCGCGAAGACGCTCGGGGCGTCGAAGGCCGGGCAGCAGTACCAGTCGATCGTGCCGTCCGTCCCCACCAGGGCCACACTGCGCAGATCGCCGATCAGCCCGTGCTCGGCGATCGGCATATAGCGCGAAGTCGCCCGTACGTCCCCGTCGATCGGTGTCGTGCTCATCGCAGCCTCCCTGGCCCGCCATGCGCCTCGATCCCAGCGTAGGTGGAATCGGCGGGGCGGGGGCCGGGACCGGGGAGAGGACTCTCAGACCGCGATGACCGTCAGCCCCGCCTCTTCGAAGCGCCGTACGGTGTCGGGTGCGGCCGCCGTGTCCGTGACCAGCGTGTCCACCGCGTCGGCCGCGCAGATCCGGGCGAACGCCCGCCGGCCCAGCTTGCTGGAGTCCGCGGCCACGACCACCCGCTCGGCCCGCTCGCACAGCAGCCGGTTGATCGCCGCCTCCGCCTCGTCGTGCGCGGCGGCGCCGTGCGTCACGTCGAGGGCGACGACGCCGAGCACCGCCACGTCGATCGTGATCTGGGCCAGCACCGCGTCCGCGAGCGGACCGATGAGCTCGTACGACTGGGGGCGCGCCACCCCGCCGGTGAGCACGATCTTGAACTGGGGTCGCACGGCCAGCTCATTGGCGATGTTGAGCGCGTTGGTGACGACGGTGAGCGCGGGTGAGCCGGACGCCAGATCGCTGCGCACGGCCAGGGCCCGCGCCACCTCGGTGGTCGTCGTGCCCCCCGTCAGCCCCACCGCCTCGCCGGGCGCGACGAGGTCGGCCACCGCCTTGGCGATGCGCTGCTTCTCGGAGGCGTGGCGGGCCGTCTTGTAGCGCAGCGGAAGTTCGTACGACACCCCGTGCACGACCGCTCCGCCCCGCGTACGCACCAGCATCTGCTGCTCGGCGAGCTGGTCGAAGTCGCGGCGGATCGTGGCGGCCGACACCTCCAGCTCGGCGGCCGCCTCCTCGACGTCCAGCCGGCCCCGCTCGACGAGCAGCTCCAGCAGCGCCTTCCAGCGGGCGTCGCGCGACATCCGCCCTCCATTCCTCGATCTCCCGGCGACCCTAGCGCACGCCTCTCGCGGCGGAATGCTTGATTCTGCTCGAAGTGTGCGGCTATCTTGCAAGAACAATCATCCACGGGCTGGAAGTGCGGAGGGCGGCGGCATGACGCATGTCGAGGACGAGCTCAACAGCCAGCCCGAGTGCTGGACGCGCGCCGCGGCGGAGGCGGCCGGCCTCGGCGGGGTGCTTCCGGCGCCGGGGGAGCGGGTCGCGGTCGTCGGCTGCGGCACGTCGTACTTCATGGCGCAGGCCTTCGCCGTGCTGCGCGAGGGATCGGGCCAGGGGGAGACGGACGCCTTCGCCGCGTCGGAGTTCCCGCCCGGGCGGGCGTACGACCGCGTCGTCGCCCTCACCCGCTCCGGTACGACGACCGAAGTGCTGGACCTGCTGCGACGGCTGGAGGGACACACGCGTACGACGGCGCTCACCGCCGACCCGAACACACCCGTCATGACGGCCGCCGACGAGGTCGTCGTCCTCGACTACGCGGACGAACGGTCCGTCGTACAGACCCGGTTCGCGACCACCGCCGTCACCCTGCTCCGCGCCCACCTCGGCCTGCACACCGACGAGGTCGTGGCCGACGGCCGCACCGCACTCGCCGGCGAACTGCCCGAAGGGCTCGTGGAGTGCGGGCAGTTCACCTTCCTCGGGCGTGGCTGGACCGTGGGGCTGGCCAACGAGGCCGGGCTGAAGATGCGCGAGGCGTCGCTGTCCTGGACCGAGGCCTACCCGGCCATGGAGTACCGGCACGGTCCCATCAGCATCACCACGAGCGGCACCGCGACCTGGATGTTCGGCGAGGCGCCCGAGGGGCTGGCCGAACAGGTGCGCTCCACGGGCGGGTTGTGGATCGAGGGCCGTCTCGACCCGCTCGCCGAACTGGTCCGCGCCCAGCGGCTCGCGGTCGCCGTCGCAGCGGCCCGCGGCCTGGATCCGGACCAGCCGCGCCACCTCACCCGCTCGGTGATCCTCGCGCCCTGAAGCCCCGGGACTCCTGGAAAGGACAGGCCGTGCCCCTCGTCACCACCGGCGAGCTCGTCACCCGGGCCGCCACAGCCCGCTCCGCAGTCGCCGCGTTCAACATCATCACCCTGGAGCACGTCGAGGCCGTCATCGCCGGTGCCGAGTCGATGGGGGCGCCCGTCGTCCTCCAAGTCAGCGAGAACGCCGTCAAGTTCCGCTACGGACGGCTCCTCCCGCTGGCCCGCGCCGCCGTCACCGCCGCCGAACGCGCCACCGTCCCCGTCGCGCTGCACCTCGACCACATCCAGAGCGACAGCCTGCTGCGCCAGGCGCCGGAGGCCGGGTTCAGCTCCGTGATGTACGACGCGTCCCGTCTGCCGTACGCCGAGAACCTCGCCGCGACGAAGGCGGCCGCCGACTGGGCGCACGCTCAAGGCCTCTGGATCGAGGCGGAGTTGGGGGAGGTCGCCGGCAAGGACGGCAAGCAGCCGCTGGACGCCCATGCGCCCGGCGCGCGTACCGACCCCGCCGAGGCCCGCGCCTTCGTCACCGACTCCGGCGTGGACGCGCTGGCCGTCGCCATCGGCAGCGTCCACGCGATGACCACGCGCACCGCCGCCCTCGACCACGACCTCCTCAAACGCCTCACCGCCACGCTCGACGTCCCCCTGGTCCTGCACGGCTCCTCCGGCGTACCGGACGACGAACTGACCACCGCGATCGCGGGCGGCATCGCCAAGGTCAACGTCGGCACCGCCCTCAACCAGGCCATGACCGGCGCGATCAGGGAGTTCCTCGCCGCCCACCCCGAGGCCGTGGACTCCCGTAAATACCTGAGCGTCGGGCGGGAGGCGATGGTGCGGACAGTGGCGGAGATCCTCCGGACCGTCGCCGACCCGGCCACCGCCACGCCGTGACGGCTACCGCTTGGCGGCCATCGCCTGGCGACTACTTCTTGACGGCCTTCAGCACCACGAACTTCCGGTCGCTCGCGACCAGTTGACTGTTGCCGAACAGCCGCCGCAGCTTCACGTGATAGCCGAGATGCCGGTTGCCGATCACCCACAGCTCACCGCCCGGCCCGAGCGCGCGCCGCGCCCCCGTGAACATCCGCCAGGCCGTCGCGTCGGTCGTCGCCTGGTGGGAGTGGAACGGCGGATTGTTGAGCACGAGGTCGACACTCCCGGCCGGCACGCCCGCCAGCCCGTCCCCGACCCGGAACTCGGCGTGCCCCTGCACGCCGTTCGCCCGGTACGTCGCCTCCGCCGAGGCCACGGCCTGGAACGACTCGTCCACGAACAGCACCTCGGCCTCCGGGTTCGCCAGCGCCACCGCCGTACCGACGACGCCGTTGCCGCACCCGAGGTCCACCACCCGCCGGGCGCCCTTCCCGTCCGGCAGGTGCCCCAGGAAGAACCGCGTACCGATGTCGAGCCGGTCGGCACAGAAGACACCCGCGTGATTGACGACCGTGCGCCCCGAGACCGGGCCGATGCCGTCGGGCAGCGTGTAGGTGTACGGCCACGGGTTGGCGGGCCGCTCCCGCGACGGCTCGGGCGTGCAGAAGATCAACCGGGCCTTCTTCTCGGCGAGCGAGGTACGGGTCGGGCCGAGGATCCGCTCGAACAGCTGGAGCGTCGAGGTGTGGATCTCCTTCACCATCCCGGTGCCGACCACCACCGTGCCCTCGTGCACCGAGGGCGCCAGCCGCAGCAACTGGTCCTCCAGCAGCGCCAGGCTCTTCGGCACCCGCACGAGCAGGACGTCGATGCGCTCCGGCGGCGGGTCCTGCGTGGTGAGCAGCCGGACGGAGCCCGTCTCGACGCCGGCGCGGGCGAGGTTGGCCCGGGCCGCCTCCTGGGTCAGGTAGGAGTCCGTGATCTGTACGGGCTGGTGCGCCGCGAGCGCCGTGACCAGGGCGCCCCAGCGGTCACCGACCACCACGACCGTGCCGGACAGCGGCGTCTCCCGCTCCGCCAGGTGCCTGAGGAGGTATTCGTCGGAGGCGTCCCAGGCACGCAGCCTGTCACGCGGGTCCTCGGGGAAACGGGTCAGCGCGAGCTCGCCCCAGGGCGTCGTCATACGGTCGTTCATCGTGCGTCAAGGCTAGCTGAGCCGCAGCTCACGGCGGGTGGGGCCGGTGGGGGAGGATGGAAGGCATGGACGCCGAGCTGTTCCCCCGGGAACGTACGCAGGTCGCGCCGGGCGCGGTGCACGTGCCCGGCTGGCTCGATCCGGACCGCCGGCGCGAGCTGCTGGACGCCTGCCGCGAGTGGGCCCGACCACCGGCCGGGCTGCGCACGGTCCACACGCCCGGCGGCGGCACCATGACCGCCCGACAGGTCTGCCTGGGGTGGCAC
Source organism: Streptomyces sp. SD31 (assembly GCF_052068475.1). Lineage (NCBI taxonomy): Bacteria > Bacillati > Actinomycetota > Actinomycetes > Kitasatosporales > Streptomycetaceae > Streptomyces > Streptomyces sp. SD31. The sequence goes on from NZ_JBQHCX010000007.1 coordinate 329,290, forward strand.
TGGTACCCGTACGCCTACGCCCGCACGGCCGTCGACGGCGACGGCACCCCGGTCAAACCGTTCCCCGACTGGCTGGGCGAGCTGGGCCGGCAGGCGGTGCGGGACACGCTGGGCGAGTCGGAGGCGGCGTACTCGGAGACGCCGTACGACATCGCCCTGATCAACTTCTACGACGCCGACGCCCGCATGGGCATGCACCGCGACAGCGACGAGCAGTCGGACGCCCCGGTGGTGTCCCTGAGCCTCGGCGACACCTGCGTCTTCCGCTTCGGCAACACCGAGAACCGGGCCCGGCCCTACACGGATGTCGAGCTGCGCAGCGGTGATCTGTTCGTGTTCGGCGGTCCGTCGCGGCTCGCGTACCACGGCGTGCCGAGGGTGTACCCGGGCACCGCACCGCCGGAGTTGGGGCTGACAGGGCGGTTGAACATCACGCTCAGGGTGAGCGGGCTGTAGGCCGCCGCATCTGCGGATCATGGGAGACTCGCCCTCATGAGCGGCAAGGCGGACCCCCGGCCGGCGGGGGAAGGAACCACCTCGAGGACGCGGCTGGACCGGGGGCGCGGTGCGCTCGGACCCGCGTTGGAGCTCGTCCACACCGGACGCGCCCCCACGCGTGCCGTCCTCACCGCCGAGCTCGGCGTGACCCGGGCCACGGCCGGCGCGGTCGCCGCCGAGCTGGAGGCGCTCGGGCTGATCCGGGTCGATGCCCGGCCCGGCGCGGCGGCCGGTTCGCAGGGGCGGCCCTCGCACCGGCTGGCGGTCGCCGAGGACGGGCCGGTCGTCCTCGCCGCACAGGTGCACGCCGACGGCTTCCGGGCGGCGCTGGTCGGCCTCGGCGGCCGTATCGTCGCCACCGCACCCGGCTGTGAGACGGTGGACGCCGATCCCGCCAAGGTCCTCGGCTCGGTCGTGGAGGCGGGCGCCGACCTGCTGCGCGCGACCGGACTGCGCTGCGTGGGCGCCGGGCTCGCCGTACCGTCCGCCGTCGCGGAACCGGACGGCCTGGCGCTCAACCCGCTGCACCTGGCCTGGCCCGTGGGCGCGCCGGTGCGCCGGATCTTCGCGGAGCGCGTGCGGGAGGCCGGGATCACCGGACCGGCGTTCGCCGGCAATGACGTCAACCTCGCCGCCCTCGCCGAGCACCGGCACGGCGCGGGTCGCGGCGCCCGCCACCTGCTGTGCGTGGCCACCGGGCACCGGGGCGTCGGTGGCGCCCTCGTGCTGGACGGCCGTCTGCACACCGGCAGTTCGGGCCTCGCCCTGGAGGTCGGCCACCTCACCGTGAACCCCGAGGGCAGACCCTGCCACTGCGGCAGCCGCGGCTGCCTCGACGTCGAGGCCGACCCGCTGGCCCTCCTCACGGCGGCCGGCCGCGAGCCGGGCCCCGAGGTCAACCTGCTTCAGCAGGCCAAGGAGCTGATCCGCACCCAGTACGAAAACCCCGCGGTCCGCACGGCCACCGAGGCCCTCATCGACCGCCTCGGCCTGGGCCTGGCCGGCCTGGTCAACATCCTCAACCCGGACCGCATCATCCTCGGCGGTCTCCACCGCACCCTCCTGGACGCCGACCCCGACCGCCTGCGCGCGGTCGTCGCCGACCGCAGCCTGTGGGGCCAGAGCGGCGGCGTCCCGATCCTCGCCTGCACCCTCGACCACAACAGCCTGGTCGGCGCCGCCGAGTTGGCCTGGCAGCCGGTGCTGGACGATCCGCTGGGGGCACTGACCTAGGGCCTGACTGACAATTCCCGCCCGCCTCGCGGCGCCCGCCCTCCGGGCGGACGACGGGAATTGTCAGACAGGCCCTAGGTCCCCCCGGATCGTCCCGGAGTCGCGGACCCTGGGTCTCAGGCCTCCTCCGCCGTCTCCAGGATCCGCGTCCGGGGCGCACCGGCCAGCGCCGGCGCGTTCTCCGAGGAGGACCACACCCTCGTCCTGAGGAACCCCAGGAACCGTTCGGCGTCGGCCACCTCGTCGAAATCCAGGTCCACGACGACGTAGGCGGGGTCGTCGACCGGCCGCTGGACGCGGTGGTGCCGTACGCCCGCCTCGGCGCGCTGCGGGGCGAAGCGGTCGAAGGCCGACTTCCAGGTGGCGAAGTCCTTGATCGGGTGCTCGATGTGCAGGGTCGGCATGGCTCCTCCTCGGCCGTTTCCGCCGGTCACCTCCATGCTCGGCCGCGAGCCGAGCGGACGCATGCCCGGCGGTAGGCTCAAGACATGCGGATCTCCGTCTCCTCGGACATGGACGAACCTGTGGCCCGCCTCCTCGTCGACGAGTTGCGCGGCCGCGGCCACGACGTCGTCACCCACGGCGCGCTGAGCCCCGGCGACGACCCCCAGTGGGCCGCCTGCTCCGAGGCGGCCGCCCGCGAGGTCGCCGCCGGGACGGCCGACCAGGCGGTCGTGTGCTGCTGGACCGGCACGGGCGCGTCGATCGCCGCGAACAAGGTGCCGGGTGTACGGGCCGCCCTGTGCACGGACGCGTACACGGCGGACGGCGCCCGCCGCTGGAACGACGCCAACGTACTCGCGCTCAGCCTGCGTCTGACGTCCGAGCCGTTGCTCAAGGAGATACTCGACGCCTGGTTCGCGGCCGAGGCCAGCGCGGACGCCGCGGACCGGGAGAACGTGGCCCGCGTCGGCCGCATGGACCTCAGGGAGCCGTGAGGCTCCACAAGGCGGCCACCAGCGGTCGGCGCAAATCGGCCCGCCGGACGCACAGCCCGATCGGGAACGGCTCCGGCGGCGGATCGGCGGGGACGACCGACAGCCGGTCGCGCACCGCACTGTGCTCCAGTACGAGACGCGGCACCACACCCGTGCCACACCCCAGGGCGACCAGCGTCAACAGTCCTTCGTGGCCGTCGGGTTCGCAGACCACCTCGGGTGTCGCTCCGCGGGTGCGGAACCAGCGGTCGGCGGCCTCGCGGACCAGCCCGCGGTGGGGCAGGACGAACGGCCCGTCGAGGCCGGGGTCGGGGCGGTTCCGCGCGGTGACCAGGACCAGCTCGGTCACGGCGACCGTCCGGCCGACCAGCGGCTCGGGCAGCCGCGCCGGGATCCCCGCGACGGCCACGTCCACCTCGCCCTCGTCCAGCCGGGCCAGCGCCGCCGCCGCGTCACCGGTGCGCAGATCGAGCCGTACCTGGGGGTGGGCGGTGCGGAACGGCGCCAACAGGTCGGGCAGCAGCGCCTGACAGGCGGTGACCGTGGCGAACACGGCCAGTCGGCCGGTGAGTTCGGCCGGGTCGGGGTGCTCCTCGCGGTAGGCGCGCCACAACTCCAGCGCCTGATCGGCGTATTCCCGGAAGCGGTGCCCCTCGGCCGTGAGCGACACCCCCCGCGGGCCACGGTCGAACAGCCGGTGCCCGAGATCGGCCTCCAGCCGCTGCACGGTCCGCGTCAGCGTCGCCGGGCTGACATGGCAGTCGAGGCTGGTCCGCCCGAAATTCAGCGTCTGCGCCAGATGCAGGAAGAGACGTAGGTCCCGATGATCGTCGCGCACAGCTTCCGACCTCACTGTTTCATATCCTGCAACACTGCGCTGCACAAGTTGCGCTTGCTGCAACACTCGCGTGGAGCCTACAACTCGACCATGACCTCCACCACCTACACCTCCCGCGTCTTCCCCCTCGAATCGATGGACGTCCCCGGCGGCACGGAGACGATCCTGCGCGGCGGCCGGCAACTCTTCCCCCTCCTGCCGCAGGCCTTCGCCGGCGTCCGGCGCATCGGCGTGATCGGCTGGGGCCCGCAGGGCCGCGCCCAGGCCCGCAACCTGCGTGACTCCCTCGCCGGCACCGACATCCAGGTGGCCGTCGGACTGCGCCCCGGCTCCGGCTCGGCCGCCGACGCCCGCGCCCACGGCTTCACCGAGGAGGACGGCACACTCGGCGACTGGCTCGCCGTCACCGCCGACAGCGACCTGGTGATCCTGCTGATCGCCGACGCCGCGCTCGCCGCCCACCATCGGGAGATCTTCGCGGCCCTGAAGCCCGGCACCGTCATCGGCCTCTCCCACGGCTTCCTGCTCGGCCATCTGCGGGAAACGGGCGGGGAGTTCCCGCCGGGGCACGGGGTGATCGCCGTGTGCCCCAAGGGGATGGGCGACTCCGTGCGCAGGCTCTACGAGCAGGGCGCGCAGATCAACGGCGCCGGGATCAACAGCAGCTTCGCCGTGCACGCCGACCCGGACGGCTGTGCCGGCGACCTCGCGCTCGGCTGGTCGGTCGCGCTGGGCTCGCCGTACACCTTCCGCACCACGCTCGACAGTGAGTACCTCTCCGACATCGTCGGCGAGCGCGCCATCCTGCTCGGCGCCGTCCATGGCATCGTCGAGAGCCTGTACGGCCGTTACCGCCTCGCCGGGGACGACGAGGTGACCGCGTACGAGCGCTCCTGCGAGAACGTCACCGGCCCGATCGCCCGCACCATCTCCCGAGCCGGTCTGCGGGCGGTGCGCGAGGGCCTGAACTCCGACGGTCGGTCTGTCTTCGACCGGGCGTACACGGCGACGTACGGGCCCGCCCGCGAGATCGTCGCCGAGATCTACGACGAGGTCGCCGACGGCACCGAACTGCGCAGTGTGATCCTGGCCGAACGGCGGCTCGGCGTACGCCCGATGAGCAGGATCGGCGGCTCACCGATGTGGGCCGCCGGCGACGGGGTGCACGCCCGGCGGGCCGAACGCGAACTCTCCGTCGACCCGTTCACCGCCGGGGTGTTCGTGGCCACGATGACCGCCCAGATCGACGAGTTCGCCGAGCGCGGCCACCCCTGGTCGGAGATCGTCAACGAGTCCGTCATCGAGGCCGTTGACTCACTGCTGCCCTACATGCACGCCCGGGACGTGGCCCACATGGTCGACAACTGCTCCCGCACGGCCCGCCTCGGCGCTCGCCGCTGGGGCCCGCGCTTCCAGGCCGCCTACGAGCAGATCGCCTACCCGGCCGCCGAACACCCGGCGGACGCTGCCCTGTTGGAGGCCTTCGACACCCACCCGGTGCACGAGGCCCTGGCCGCGGCCGCGAAGCTCCGGCCGACGGTGGACATCGCCGTGGCCTAGGACGACGGTCCGGAGAGGGCGGGAGTGTCGACGGGGGCGGGCGAGTCGACGGGGGCGGGGGAGTCGGCGTACTGGGCCACTCCCTCGCCGAACGACCAGTTGATCGGCTCGTTCTCGATGAGGTTGACGAAAACGTTCCGCGGCTCGGTCCCCGCGTAGGCGTGGGCGAGTTCGGCGATCCGCCGGTACAGCGCCTGCTTCTGCGCGGGGGTCCGGCCGGAGCGCAGGGTGATCGTGACGTACACGAGGCCGTCGTCCCGGTGGATGCCGAGATAGTCGCTGTCGTAGCGCAGCGTGCTTCGGGTGCCGTCGTGCCCGACCAGCACCTGGAACCGGTCGTCGGCCGGGATTCCGACGGCCTCCACCAGGGCGTCGTGCACGGCACGGCCGAGGGCGTCCAGCCGCTCGGGGTCGGATCCCAGGGCGTCGATACGGACGAAGGGCATGTCGGGGGACTCCTTTCAGAGGGTGGGGTCTTACACCGTTTGTGGCAGCCGGGCCCGCCCCGGTTCGGACATGTGCAGGACCTCGTACACGTCACCGTCGGCCTTGGGCGTGTCGTGCTCCCAGAGTGAGAAGTGGACGACCTCCCAGCGGCTCGTGTCCACGGCAGCCGCCGAGAGCACCACGCCGCCCTCGCCTGCCAGCCGCCCGGTCTCTCGCGCCGCGTCCGCCATGGCATCGGTCAACCGCACACCGTCCGGCACCTGTTGGCGCCGCAGCACCGCGACCCGAGCGGGGGAGTCGGTGGCGCCGCCCTCCTCGTACGCCAGCCCGGACCACTGCCGGACCGACGGCCGCCCGAAGTCGTTGACGATCCCTTGGAACGGGCCGCCCCAGAGGAAGGAGTTCATGCCTGCCACGGTGTTCCAGAGATAGAACGGCGCGTACTGGTTGACCGGCGACCCGTGGACGCCGTGCTCGCGCATCAGATACGTCTTGAAGCCCAGGCCGTCCCATTCGTCCAGCAGGTGCCCCTTGCTCGCGACGCGGCGACGGATGATCTCCATGTCGTAGTCGGCGGGCAGGGTGAGCTCGTACTGCATCGCGTGCATCGGGACGCCCTCCTAGTGTTCCTGGTGCGGTGCGAGCAGGGAGAGCAGTCCCCGGACGCCCACGTCGAAGGCGGCGGGTGAACCGGACGCGCGGGCGAGGACATAGCCGCCCTGGACGGTCGCGACGATCGTCGCCGCGATCGACTCGCCGTCGAGCCCGGGCGCGAACTGGCCCAGTTCCTTGCCCTCCTCGACGATCCCGGCGAGCCGTTCACGCAGCCAGTCGAGCGTCTCGTCGACGGGCGCCCGCAGCTCGTCACTGGCGATCACGTCCGGATCCATGGTCAGCCGCCCGACCGGACAGCCACGCAGCACATCGCGCTCCCGTCGCAGATACGCCTCGATGCGCTCGTACGGCGTCCCCGGATCGTCGAGTACTCCCGCGGCGGTAGCCCGCATCTCCTCGGCGGTACGCCGGATCGCGGCCAGCGCGAGATCCGGCTTCCCCTTGAAGTGGTGGTACATGCTGCCCTGCCCGGCGCCCGCGCGCTCCAGGATGGCTTTGGGGCTGGTGCCCACATAGCCGCGCTCCCACAGCAGCTCACGGGTGGACTCGATCAGTCGGTCCGAGGTGTCCGAGGTGCTCATGCCCTCACTGTACATACTAGTAGTTACAGAAGTCGAGCCCTGATCGAGCCCTGGCCGAGCCCTGGTCAAGTCCTGGACGAGCCCTTCCGGAGCAGCGCAGCCCTGCCCCTCGTACTCCCCGCGAGGTACGCCCACTGCCGCTGGCCGTACGACGACCCGGGCCCCCTGCGGCGCGAGCCTCGAAGCATCACCGAACGAACCGTCCGAACCGACTCGGGAGATGACTTGAGATGCAGACCTTGGCTCACTTCACAGACGGCGGCCCCGGCCCCTGGATCCTGCTCTTCCAGCTGATCTGGGCGGCCATCGTGATCGGCGGCATCACGCTGCTGCGCCGCACGGTATGGCGTGGGCGCCGCGCCTCTTGGCGGCCCGCCGCCGATGACAACTCACCCATCACCGTACTCGGTCACCGCTTCGCCTCCGGCGAGATCGACGAGGACGAGTACTGGCGCCGACTGTCCGTCCTGGACGAGCAGTTCGGCCGTACCGGCAAGGGTGGTGCGGGATGACGACCACCACCGTCACCCGGACCGCCGCCCGGGTCGTCGACGCCGTGAAGGTGTACGGCACCGGCGGCACCAGCGTGAGGGCCCTGGACGGGGTGAGTGTCGGCTTCCCGGTCGGCCGCTTCACCGCGATCATGGGGCCCTCGGGCTCCGGAAAGTCCACCCTGATGCACTGCGCGGCCGGCCTCGACACGCTCACCTCGGGCACGGCCCACATCGGCGACACCGACCTGAGCAGCCTCGACGACCGCCGCCTCACCCTGCTGCGCCGCGACCGCGTCGGCTTCGTCTTCCAGGCCTTCAACCTGGTGCCGACACTGACCGTCGCCGAGAACATCACGCTGCCGCTGGACCTGGCGGGCGGCAAGGGCGACGCGGAGTGGATCGACGCGCTGATCGATGTCGTCGGCTTGCGCGACCGGCTCCACCACCGGCCCGCCGAGCTCTCCGGCGGGCAGCAGCAACGCGTCGCCGTGGCAAGGGCGTTCGCGGGGCAGCCGGACGTCGTCTTCGCCGACGAGCCCACCGGCAACCTCGACTCCCGCTCCGGCGAGGAGGTTCTCGGTCTGCTCGGCTGCGCGGTGCGTCAGACGGCCCGCACGGTTGTCATGGTCACCCACGACCCGGTGGCCGCCGCCCACGCCGACGAGGTCGTCTTCCTCGCCGACGGGCGCCTGGTCGACCGTATGGAATCCCCGACCGCCGACAAGGTCCTGGACCGCATGAAAGCCTTCGAGGTGTCGTCGTCATGACCGCCATGAACGCCTCCGTCCGCCTGAGCGTGTCCTCCCTGCGCGCCCACCGGCGCCGCTTCGCCGGTACGTTCCTCGCGGTGTTCCTCGGCGTGGCCTTCCTCGCCGGAACCCTCGTCATGGGCGACACGCTGCGCGCCGGCTTCGACACGATGTTCGGCAACGCCACCAGCGGTACGGACGCCGTCGTCCGCAGCGCCGACGCCATCACCACGCCCGGCGAGAGCGAGGGCGTACGCGAACCGGTCGACACGGACCTGGAGAGCACGATCGAGAAGGTCCCCGGCGTAGCGGCCGTCGCGCCCAACATCCAGGGCGCCGGCCAGCTCGTCGGCAGAAACGGCGACCCGATCGGCGGCCAGGGCCCACCCACCCTCGCCGGCAACTGGATCGCCGACCCCGAGCTCAACGCGTACCAGCTCGCCGAGGGCCGCGCACCGCAGAAGTCCGGCGAGGTCGTCATCGACCGTGGCACCGCCGAGCGCGGCGACCTGCACATCGGCGACACGACGACCCTGCGCACGCCTGACCCGATCAAGGTGACCATCGTCGGCCTCGCGACCTTCGGCGGCGAGGACGGCATGGCCCAGGTGACCTTCACCGGCCTGACCCGGGCCGACGCCGAGAAGTACCTCACGGCCGGGCCCGGCGAGGCGGCGAGCATCCAGGTGCGCGCCGGACCGGGCGTCAGCCAGCAGGAGCTGGTCGACGAGCTGACTCCCGTACTACCCAAGGGAATTGAGGCCATCACCGGCCAGGAGTCGGCCGAGGAGAACACCGACATGATCTCCAGCCAGTTCCTGACGATCTTCACCACCTTCCTCCTGGTGTTCTCCGGCGTGGCCCTGCTGGTCGCGACCTTCTCCATCCACAACACGTTCGCGATCGTCGTGGCCCAACGCACTCGCGAGAACGCCCTGTTGCGCGCCCTCGGCGCCTCACGCCGTCAGGTCACCGCGTCGACCCTCGTCGAGGCGACCGCCGTTGCCGTCACCGCGTCGGTGGCCGGCCTCGCGGGCGGCATCGGTATCGCGGCAGGCCTCCAGGCGCTGTTCCCGGCGATCGGATTCCCCTTCCCCGAGGGCGACTTGGTCATCAGCGCACTGTCCATGGCCCTGCCGCTCGCGGTAGGCATCATGGTCTGCCTCGGCTCCGCACTGCTGCCCGCCGCACGCGCCGGCCGCACCGCACCGCTGGCCGCCCTGCACGAGACGGCCGTCGACACCTCCGGCGCCTCCCGCCCCCGCGCCGTCACCGGCCTGGGCCTGCTGGCCCTCGCGGTCGGCACGACGCTCGGCGGTGTCCTGGTGTCCCCGTCCATCTGGCTGGCGGGAACCGGCGCCGTCCTGGCCCTGGCCGCCTTCGTGGTCCTCGGCCCGGTCGCCTCCACGACGGCCGTACGGATCCTCGGCGGCCCCCTCGACCGGCTGCGCGGCGTCACCGGCTCGCTCGCCCGCCGCAACGCCCTGCGCAGCCCGAAGCGGACGGCCGCCACCGCGAGCGCCCTGATGATCGGCGTGGCCGTGGTCTCCCTCTTCACGGTGTTCGGCGCCTCGCTGAAGGCGACCATGGACCAGACCGTGTCCAGGTCCTTCGCGGGTGACGTGGCCGTCAGCACCCCGTCGTTCGGCGCGGGCGGCAGCGGCCTGAGCCCTCGCCTCGCCGCCGCGGTCCAGCGGCTGCCCGAGGTGGACACCGCCGTCGGCCTCGGCCGAGGGGTCGCCGAAGTGGACGGCAAGGGACGCGCGCTGACGGTCACCGACCCGGTCGCCCTGCAGCGCACCTTCGACCTCGGCGACGTCCGGGGCTCCCTGCGCGACCTCGGCACGGACGGCATCGCCCTCACCGAGCAGGAGGCCGACAAGCAGAACCTGACGACCGGCGACAAGACACATCTCACCTTCACCGACGGTCAGCAGCAGACCTTCACGGTCCGCGCGGTCTACGGCCGGTCCGAACTCGCCGGCGACTACGTCATCACCCGCGACGCCTGGGCCCCGCACCGCACCCAGGACGCCGACACCCTCCTCGCCGTCTCCTTCAAGGACGGCGTCGGCGCGGACGAGGGCAAGGCGGCGGTGGAGAAGGTCGCGGTCAAGTACGGCAACCCCGAGGTGCAGACCCGCGACGAGTACGCACAGTCCTCGGCGGGCGGCATCGACATGATGCTCACCCTCGTCTACGCACTCCTCGCCCTCGCGGTGCTCATCGCCCTCCTCGGCATCGCCAACACCCTCACCCTGGCGATCCACGAGCGCACCCGCGAACTGGGCCTGCTGCGAGCCGTGGGCCAGACCCGCTCCCAACTGCGCGCGATGGTCCGCTGGGAGTCGATCCTGGTGGCAGCCTTCGGCACGGTCGGCGGCCTCGCCCTCGGCGCCTTCCTCGGCTGGGTCCTGGTCAAGGCCTCCGACGGCGCGAGCGACAGCGCCTTCGCGTTCGCGCTGCCGCCCTTGCAACTCGCGGTGGTGGCACTGGTCGGCCTCACGGCCGGAGCCCTGGCGGGCCTGCGCCCGGCGCGCCGGGCGGCACGCCTGGACGTACTACGGGCGATCGCCACCGAGTGAACCTCGCCGGGGTGGCCGGATGGCAGGGCGGCAGGGCAGCTCTTGCCGACCCAGGGCCACTCGATGGCCAACCCAGCCAACGGCAAGGGCCCACCAACCTCACTGGACCAAGGACACCGGCCATGAGGGAGCCGAAGGGCGCGCCGGTGTCGAGGGGGCGAACGCGCGGAGGCGCGGAGCGCTGAGCACGATCGCCGCCTCGACACCGGCTGAGAGCGCCCGTAGGCGACCGAACAATTCAGGCAGGAGCACGTTCGGGCCTGCGCAGGTCAACACGCGCCCCGACCTCCGCGAACCGCCGCGCAGGCTTCTCCACGGCCGCCCGCTGCGGCGACCGCGAGAGCCCGGCCCGTGCCGCGGCGCCGGGCGTCGGAAGCGTGAACCAGACGACCTTGCCCGCGTCCCCGTCCGGCCGCACGCCCCAGCTCTCGCTGACCGCGGCCACCATCGCGAGGCCACGCCCGCAGGTGGCGAGCGTGTCGACGCCGTCGATGCCCTCGACGTCCGCCACGACCGGCAGACGCGGATCGTGGTCGCGTACCGAGACCGTCAGCCGGTCGAGCAGCAGCTCGATCTCGACGGTGCACGTCTTGTCCGGCTGGGCGTGCTGGTGGACGTTGGTCAACAGTTCGGTCACACCGAGCGCGGCGCGGTCTATCAAGGCGTCCAGATGCCAGTAGCGCAACTGCGCCGATACGATTCTGCGGACCTGGCCGATCCGCGACGGCAGGGCTTGGAGCTCCACCGTGCAGTGCCTGCTTGGGTACTTGATCACGGCTGCGACTCCCCGACTGAAGTGGTCCGGAAGAACACGGAGTACGGATCCAGCAGGGTGCTTGAAGGAAACGGCCGCCTGCTGTCGTGTCCGGCGGGCTGGTTCGCAGCGTTATCGCCGGTAAACCCAGAGTGACGTGAGACCAGAGTGACGCACGGGGTGCGGTAGCGCAACTCGCTGTGACTCAGCCCTTACGCCCGGCAGCCTTCCGCACGGCCTCTATGAACCGGCGCGCCGCAGGGGGGCCCGGCTCCCCCGGGGCGGGGTCGTGATCGCCCAGGGTCAGTGAGTAGCGGTTGCCGTTGAGGTCCGCCAGCGCCCGGTCGTCCGGGGCGAACCAGGGCTTGGACGCCCGCACGGCCTGCACCGGCGCGCTGTCGATCTCGCTGCCGTAGCTGGTGAGCAACTGCAGCCTGCCGTCGCTGATCCGCACCTGCCCGGCCCGGGTCAGCGAGCGCAGCCGCTTCCCGATCCGCACGCCCGTGGCCCTGAACTCCGGCTCCGCCATGCCCCGCCCCCTTAGTGCGCGTCGGTGTGCCGGCTCGTCCTGTCTGGTGTCGCCGGCCCTGGTCGTGATCCAGTGTGCCCCCCCGTGCGGGATCGCCGTCCCGTCCGGTGCAGTCTGCCCCCGTCCCGCGTCGAGCACCAGTACGCACGTCACGCCTGACCGGGGGCGCTCGGAGCACTCGCCCGAATGCGCCCCCGCAGACCCGGTGAGGCCAGCGGTCCAGGGATGCCTTTGAGGCTCTCAAAGGTGTGTTTATGCAGGTGAGAAGCGTGCGCAAGATGTTTATGCTCGAAGTGACGGCCGCGCGAGTCGCCGTGGCCGAACAGCACGAGGAGCACCGCCGTGAGCACCGTCCAGCAGATCCCGTCCGGCGTGACCCTCGACGTCGACCACAGCGACGCCGCCTACCGCGTCTGGCTGAAAGAAGCCGTACGCAAGGTCCAGGCCGACGCCAACCGCTCCGCCGACACGCACCTGCTGCGCTTCCCGCTGCCGGAGCAGTGGGGCATCGACCTGTACCTGAAGGACGAGTCGACCCACCCGACGGGCAGCCTCAAGCACCGCCTCGCCCGTTCGCTCTTCCTCTACGGCCTGTGCAATGGCTGGATCCGGCCGGGCCGCCCCGTGATCGAGGCGTCCAGCGGCTCCACGGCCGTCTCCGAGGCGTACTTCGCGAAGCTGATCGGCGTGCCCTTCATCGCGGTCATGCCGCGCACGACCAGCGCCGAGAAGTGCCGCCTGATCGAGTTCCACGGCGGGCAGTGCCACTTCGTGGACGACTCGCGCAGGATGTACGAGGAGTCCGCCCGCCTCGCGGTGGAGACCGGCGGCCACTACATGGACCAGTTCACCTACGCCGAACGGGCCACGGACTGGCGCGGCAACAACAACATCGCCGAATCCATCTTCCGCCAGCTGGAGTTGGAGCGGTTCCCGGAGCCCGCGTGGATCGTCGCCACGGCCGGCACCGGCGGCACCTCCGCGACCATCGCCCGGTACGTCCACTACATGCAGCACGACACCCGCATCTGTGTCGCCGATCCGGAGAACTCGTGCTTCTTCGAGGGCTGGACCACCGGCGATCCGGACGTCACCTGCGACTGCGGCTCCCGCATCGAGGGCATCGGCCGACCCCGTATGGAACCCAGCTTCGTGCCCGGCGCCGTCGACCGGATGATGAAGGTGCCGGACGCGGCGAGCGTGGCCGCCGTACGGGCCCTGGAGCGGGCCATCGGACGCAAGGCGGGCGGCTCGACGGGCACCGGGCTGTGGAGCGCGCTGAAGATCGTCGCCGAGATGGTGGCCGAGGGACGGCACGGGAGCGTGGTGACGCTGCTGTGCGACCCGGGGGACCGGTACCTCGACAAGTACTACTCGGACGTGTGGCTGGCCGAGCAGGGCCTGGACATCGCACCGTACTCGAGGGCCATCGAGCAGCTGCTGGCCACGGGCGTCTGGCCCGAGTGACCCGCGAGCCTCAGCGCGCCTCCGACGCCAGCCGTCGGTCCAGTGAGGTCACCGCGTCCCGGAACGCCCGGCCCAGTCCGGCCCGGGCGAGGCCGACGGTGAACCGGAAGGGCGCCGTGCCGTCCACCGCGAACGTCCACTGCACCCGCGTGCCCGCCCCGGCCGGGGCGAGCCGCCACTCCTCGACGACGGCCCGTGCGCCCGGCGCGTTGGTGACGTCGACGCGGTAGGCGTACACCTCGGGGCTCGTCGCCACGAGGATCGTCTCCTCGAAACGCGTACCGCCCCGGAGCCGGACCTCGCGCCGGCCTCCGCCGTCGAGCGGCCGGGCCAGCGTCACCGCCGAGAACCATTCCGTCCAGCCCGGCACGTCCTCGGCCAGCGCGCGGTAGACCCGCTCCGGGGGAGCGGTGATCTCCCGCGCGAAGACATGCCGTACGGGCGCGGCCTCGACGAAGTCGAGCCCCACCTCACGCAGCAGGTGAGCCATGGACGGAACCCCCTATGCCGACGCCGCACCGGGCAGCGTCACCATAGCTGGCGCCCCGTCAGATGTCTGCACGGCACATGTCTGTCCCGCACATGTCTGTCCCGCACATGTCTGTCCCGCACATGTCTGCACGGCACATGTCTGCACGGCACATGTCTGTCCTGTCAGAGATCCGCGCCCTCATCGGGCTCGCCCGCAACCACCAGCCGCCGCAGATGCTCCGCGATCTCCGAGCGCGCCTCGGTCTCGAGACCGGCGTCCGTCACCAGCGTGTCGACCTGCTCCAGCGCCGCGAACGAACTCAGCCCCACCACACCCCACTTGGTGTGGTCGGCGACCACCACGACCCGGCGCGCCGACTGCACCAGACGCCGGTTGGTCTCGGCCTCCGCGAGGTTCGGCGTGGACAGGCCGGCCTCGACCGATATGCCGTGCACACCGAGGAACAGCACGTCGAAGTGGAGCGCCGCGATCGCCTGGTCGGCCACCGGGCCCACCAGCGAGTCGGACGGCGTGCGCACCCCGCCGGTCAGCACGACCGTGGCCGCGCCCTGCCGGGGGCCCGACGTGCGCTGCGCGGCGTGGAAGACGTCGGCCACCCGCACCGAGTTCGTGACCACCGTGAGGTCGGGAACGTCGACCAGCTGGTGGGCCAGCGCGTACGTCGTCGTACCGCCCGACAGTGCGATCGCGCTGCCTGGTGCGACCAGCTCGGCCGCCGCCCGCGCGATGTCCTCCTTGGCCGTCAGCTCCAGACCCGACTTGGCCTCGAAGCCCGGCTCGTGCGTGCTCGCCTCGACCACCGGGACCGCACCGCCGTGCACCTTCTCCAGCACGCCTTGCCGGGCCAGCGCGTCGAGATCTCGCCGCACCGTCATGTCCGACACGCCGAGCTTGCGCGTCAGCTCGTTGACGCGGACCCCGCCCCGGCGCCGGACCTCGTCCAGGATCAGGGCGCGCCGCTGCTCCGCGAGGAGGTTCTGATTCTCGCTCACGTACGCTCCGGTCCTTTCGCCTCAAGCTGTCCGACACACCCTGCGCACCCGCTCTGATGAGGACATTCTCACCCCTCCCGGCGCGCGGGACGTCCCATCCTCGCACGGGTCGGTACCGGTGGCGCCACTGGCTGTCCCGACGCGCTCATGTCACTTCCGCATCTCGCGCTCCCCAGTCCTCCTCACAGATCGGGGGAGATTCCGTGAGGAGAGGTGTAAGGGACCCGCTCCGGGGAGATCCTTGTGCCCGCACGGACAGAAGCCGACGGCTCGTCACGGGGGAAGTGCGAACAGTGGAACGTGCGCAGAGACACGAACGCGCCGGGACCGCCCTGGAACTCCTGGTCCACGGTGTCGGCGGCACCACACCGCAGGACATGCTCGACGATCCGCGAACCGTGCGGATCACCGGCGACGACACGGCGGCCGTCTTCCGGCGGGCCGAGGACGTCGACGCCGAGCAAAGACCGGACGACTACCGGGGCAAACCGGTCCCCGAGGCCTACGTCTGGTGCAACCTCACCTCGGGAAACAGCGCACGCGCCCTGTGGCTGCTGTTACTGCCGTTCATGGTGGTCAACCTCGCCCACTGGATGCGCCCCACCGCACGGGACCGCGAGCGTACGGTGCGCTTCTACGGCCTCCTCGTGCGGCTCGCGGGACTGACGCTGACGGTGCTGCTGGTCGCGGCAGCGTGCGAGGTCGCCCTGGACCTCGCGGCCTGGCAGTGCGCGGGCACGCGCGCGTGCGCCGAGCGGCACAGCTGGCTGGGCTTCCTGTCGCCCGTGGTCTCGGAGGGCGGCTGGTGGAGCCGCCCGGGCCGCAGGCTCGCCCTCGCAGCCGTGGTGCCGGCCGCGCTGACCGGCCTGCTGTGGTACCTCTCCCGCCGCACCTGGAGCGCGTACGAGTCCCAGCAGCCGATGTCCCGCGAGCCGGAGGCACACGAGGAGTCCGGTGGCACCGGCCTGGGCCGCCCCGGCTTCTGGTACGGCCGTCGCCTGGTCGCCCGGCTGCGCGCCGCGCACACCGCCGCGGGCCTGCTCACGGTCGCCGCGGCGGTCGGTTCGGCGGCGGCACGCTTCGACCGCAGGCCCGGCGGACCCGCGCTCCTCGACACACTGGGGTGGCTCCTGGAAGCGGCGATCGTCGCCGGAGCGGCCGTCGTGGTGTGGGTGGTCTGCCGCCGGGGCCGCAGCGAGAACCGCCTCGACCAGGACCTCGACGAGCATCTCGTACGACGCCTGCCACTCGCCGCCCTCGTCCTGCTGGCGCTCGCCCTGGGGTACGCCGGGTGGGAGCGGCCGGGCTGGCAGTCAGCGGGCCGCCTCCCGGGCGACCCCACCTTCGGCGCCATCGCCTTCCTCCAGGGCCTGCTCGTCATCGTCCTCGCCGTCGTCGCCCACGTCCTGCACCGCACCAGTCCCGACCCGCGCGCCGCGATGCGCGGCCTCGGCGGACCGGCCGTGGCGATGCTGGCCTGCGCCCTCGGCGGCGTGATGTCCGGCGGAGTGTCCCAGCGGGTGGCCGACTGGCTGGACGGCACAGGCACGTCCATCGCCGGGCCGCCGGTCCTGCTGACCTGGCAGGCGTCCGTCATCCCACCCCTGCTGGTCGTCCTGCTGCTGCTCTGCGGCTGGCTGGCGTGGCGGGCCTGGCAACTGCGCCGCACCGAACTGGGCACGGTGGAGCTCGACTACGCCGGAGAACCCCAGGACACGGCACGCACCCGCCGTATCGCGAGCACGCGCGCGATGGCCACGCTCACCGACCGCGCCCCCCTCGTCGTCGCCGTCACCGCAGCCGCGACCCTGCTCCTGGGCGCCGGAGCCCTGGTGGGCGCACTGACGACCGACGCGACCCCGAGTGCGGCCGCAGACGACACGCACGCCTTCGTCCACGGCGCCGCCGAGACGGCGCAGGCGCTGGGCTCCTGGCTGATCGGCGTGGGCTTCATACTCTTCGTCACCTGGGGCAGGCGCGCCTACAAGGACGCCTCCGCGCGGCGCACCATCGGCATCCTGTGGGACGTCGGCACCTTCTGGCCGCGCGCCGCCCACCCCTTCGCGCCGCCCTGCTACGCCGAGCGTGCGGTGCCCGACCTGACCTGGCGGATGGCGACCTGGACGCGCGCCGAGGACGGCCGCCGCCTCGTCATCTCGGGGCACTCCCAGGGCAGCGTGCTCGCGGCCGCGGCGGCCTGGCAGCTGACCCCCGCCGACCGCAAGCGGGTCGCGCTGCTGACCTACGGCTCCCCGCTGGAACGCCTCTACGGCCGCTGGTTCCCGGCCCACTTCGGCCCGGCCGCGCTCACCTCCCTGCACGCCGAGGTCGACTGCTGGCGCAACCTGTACCGGCCCACCGACCCCATCGGCGGCCCGGTCCGCCTGCCCGGCAGCTGCACCCCCACAGTGGACCGCGAGGCCCTCAAGGACCCCCTGGCGTACGGCCGTACCCCCGAACACCCCCTGCCCGCCCCCATCCTCGGCCACGGCGACTACCAGGCGGACCCGGCGTTCGCCGAGGAAAGGGAGCGGCTACTGGCGCGATTGACGCCGGAGGTACCGGCGCAACGGCCGCAGGCCGCGGCCGAGAGCTGACCCGGCCGACTGGGGAGGGGGCCACTCGGCCGGTTCCGGCCCCCGCACGATCCGGTCGGCCTCAGGACAGCTCCGGCAGGTCCTCCGCGTACAGCAGGGTCAGGTCGTCCGTGCTCGGCTCGTCGAGCTGGGCGACCCGGCCCGCGTGCCGCTCCACCATTGCCTCGAAGGTCTGGCGTGCCGTACGGCCGTTGCCGAACGCCGGGCCCTTGGGGATCGCCGTGAAGTACTTCAGCAGGGCCTCGGCGAGGCCCGGGCCGAGCCGGTACTCGTGCTCCTCGGCCTGCTGCTCCACGATCCGCAGCAGCTCGTCGGGGCCGTAGTCGCTGAAGGTGATGGTGCGTGAGAAGCGGGACGCCACACCGGGGTTGACCGACAGGAAGCGCTCCATCTCGGCCGTGTAGCCGGCCACGATCACCACGACCGCGTCGCGGTGGTCCTCCATCAGCTTCACCAGGGTGTCGATGGCCTCCTTGCCGAAGTCCCGGCCCGAGTCCTCCGGCGACAGCGCGTACGCCTCGTCGATGAACAGCACACCGCCGCGAGCCTTGTCGAAGGCCTCCTGCGTGCGGATCGCCGTGGAGCCGATGTGCTCGCCGACCAGGTCGACTCGGGACACCTCGACCAGATGGCCCTTCTCGAGGACGCCGAGGGAGGCGAGGATCTCGCCGTAAAGGCGGGCCACCGTCGTCTTGCCGGTGCCGGGGGAGCCGGTGAAGACCAGGTGCCGCTTGACCGAGGCGGCCTTCAGGCCCGCCTGCTGGCGGCGCCGGCCCACCTCGATCATGTCGGTG
This sequence comes from Streptomyces sp. SD31, assembly GCF_052068475.1. Lineage (NCBI taxonomy): Bacteria > Bacillati > Actinomycetota > Actinomycetes > Kitasatosporales > Streptomycetaceae > Streptomyces > Streptomyces sp. SD31. The sequence goes on from NZ_JBQHCX010000007.1 coordinate 347,454, forward strand.
AGAGCGCGCACCTCGCGCTTGACGCTCTCCAGGCCCACCAACGCGTCCAGTTCACCGAGTACGGCCTTGGAGGTCCGCGTCGGCGTGTCGGGCTGCGAGGCGGCGACGAGCGGCTCCTGCTCGGTCGTGCGCTGGCCGGGAATCGCGCCCAGCAGGCCAGGGGACTGGCACACCGTCTGCACGGCGGGCTCCGGCGCGGGGTGAGGCTGCCTGAGACCGGCGCTCTCGTCGCTGGTGCAGTCCTCCACGTCGGGGCCCACCCCGGAGGCCGCGTCCGGGCCGCCGTCCGCGAACTCGTACCCGCCCCGCGCGCACCGCTCCGTACGGCACTTCTTCAGCGTCGTACGGCAGCCGTCGATCACATGGAAGCCGTAGCCGGCGCTGCCCCGCACCCGGCAGTTCAGGAAGGTGCCGCGGCCGCCCGCCGAGACGTAGAACCCGGCCTCGGCGGGGGAGTCGACGGTGCAGCGCTCGATGGTGGGGTCGGCGCCCTTGGTGACGATCACGCCCGTCTGGGTGCCGTCCAGGGTGCAGTTGTTGAGGGTGCCGCCGCTGCCGTGGTCCCGGAACCAGGCGCCCGTCGCCGCGTCTCGGATCCGGCAGTCGTCGAGCTGGGCGGTGGCGCCGTCGCTCACCGACACGGCCGTGTTGCGCACCTGGGACAGGTCGCTGTCGACGACATCCGCGCGCGAGCCCCGGTCGAGGACGAACAAGGCGTCCGGCACGTCGTGCACCCGGCAGGACTCCAGAACCGCGGTGGCGCCGTCGCTGACCCACACCGCCGGATAGTCGCCCGTGCTGTCGAAGATCTCGCACTGGTTGGCGTCCACGCGCGTGCCCGGATCCCACACCGACAGGCCGTTGCGCCCGAACTGCCGCACCGTCGTGCGGGTCAGGGTGAGCACCGAGCGGGAGCGCAGGTCGACCGCGTTCTCCGGGATGTCGTGGATACGGCAGTCGGCCAGGGTCAGCACGGCGTCCGTGTCGAGGGTGACGCCGTCGGCGGTGGTGCGGTGCACATCGCAGTCGGTGAGATGGGCGGTGGCCCGGCCGGTGATCTGGACGCCGGAGCCCCGGACCTCATAGATCTCGCAACCCACCGCTTCCAGCGCGGAGTTCTCCCCCGTGGCCGTCAGCCCCGAGCCCGAGGCGTGGTGGACCCGGCAGCGCTCCAGACGGGGGTGCGCCCCGCCGCGCACGGCGATGCCCGCCTGGCCCGCTGCGACGACCTCGCACTCCTCGAACACCCCGCCCCCGCCGTCGAGTACGGCGATGCCGATGCCCGCGGGATTGTCGACGGTGCAGCGCCGCACGGTCGGGCGCGCGCCGCCGCGCACCTCGATCCCGGCCGCGGACCGTGTCACGACCCGGACGTCCGACAGCTCCGGGGCGCCCTCCTCGACGAGCAGTGCGGGCGCCGCAGCGTCCTGGCCCTCCACATGCAGGTCCTGGACCACCGCCGAGGCGCGCACCGTCAACGGCACACCGTCCACGGGCGCGATACGCACCGAGCCGGGGGAGCCCTCGGGGCCGCGCAGGGTCACCGCCCGCTGGACGACGAGGTTCTCCCGGTAGGTGCCGGGCGCGACGGTGAGGACGTCACCGTCGGCCGCGGCCTCCAGGGCGGCCGCGAGCGATGCGTACTCACCCGTGCGGCGCCGCCACCGCGATGTGCCGGTGTGCGTCACCTGGACCGTGCCCTGTGCCATGGCGTTGATGTGCCCCCACCTCGAAGTACGCGGGTTTCGCTGCCGAAGAGTTCGGCCGGTCCACCGTAGCGTGCGCGCGGGCGGTGGGTTGACCAGAGCCGGAAGGCCGTCAGCTGCCGGTGCCGGTCCGGCCCCAGTCCGGGCCCGCCTTGTCCCACGCCTGGTCCCAACACGCGTACCGGCGACGGACCATATGCCAGACGACGAGCCGTCTGCTGCCCTCGACAAGGCCCGCGGCCAGCAGGGCCGCTCCGAGCCCGGCGAGTGCGGCGTGCGTCGACGCTGTCGCGGAGTCCAGCGGGCGGGCGACGGTGCGGCCCTGCCGGTCCGTCCATATCGTGAAGCGGTCACCGGGGTGTGGGGAGTCGAGGCTCGCCATGACCGAACCGTGGTGCGGGCTGCCGTCCGGGGCGGTCCAGTCGGCCACGACTTTGGTGCGCAGGTCCCGACCGGTGGCGGTCTCGGGGTCCGCGTCCAGCGAAGAGCCTTCCACCTCGCGGACCACGGTCGCCGTCACCAAATGCCGGGACGCGCGCTGTTCGTGGACGGACTCCTGCAGGGCGTCCTGAGCGAGGCCGCCGACCAGGGAGCCGGCCAACGGCGTGACGGCCAGGATCAGCAGCAGGGCCGCGAGGGCGACCCAGGCCTCGGCCAGATCGGTCGCACGGCGCAGCGGATTGTGCCGCCAGCGCCAGAGTCCGCTGATCGCCCGCATGGTCCGCACACCCCCTTCCCGCTCCGTGATAACCCCTCACCGAGCCGTTCACGCGCGGGCCCCGCCGAAGAGAGAGTGAAACACCTGAGTTCGGGGCCTCTCATGAACTTCTCACGAAAAGCCAAACGCGCGGGCACCCGGCCCCGGTTCCCGCGCATCGCCGCTCCGCGAGATCTTTCTCAGTCGAGGATCGTGACCGGATCACCGACCCGGATCGTGCCGCGGGAGAGGGGCACCAGGTTCTGGCCGAACATCAGCTTGCCGCCCAGGCGGCGGTGTCGGCCGAGGGTGTGCAGGGGCTCCCTGCCGCGCTCGGCGGTGGCCTGGTCGGTGGTGGTCACCACGCACCGCGCGCACTTCTTGGGAGCACGGAAGGTCACCTCGCCGATGGCGAGGCGCGACCAGTCGTCCTCGGCCCAGGGGGCGGTGCCCGACACGACCACGTTCGGCCGGAAGCGGTTCATGGGCAGCGGGCCCTCCTGCGCGTGATCACCCTGCGCAATGAGGGAGTTGAGAGCATCGAGGGACGCTGTCGTGGTGAGCAGCAGCGGGTAGCCGTCGGCGAAGCTGACCATCTCGCCCTGCAGGGCGTACTCCGGATCGACGGGCCGGCGCGTGCCCGGGTCGTCCATGTACGCGAGGCGTATGTCGGCGCCGAGATAAGCGCTGCACCAGGCATGCGCCGCATCGTCCTCGGCGAGGACCGCCTCGACCTTGTCGCGGAAGATCTCCACCGGCACCGTGCCGACCGTCCGCGGCACGGGAACGGTCAGCGGGTCCGTGCCGGGCGCGGACAACCGGACGCCGCCGGGCAGCAGCTCGGCGGCGGCCAGCGCGAGGCGCGGTTGCTGGCGCTGCGTAACGACCTTTCCCCCGTCGTCGATCAGCATCCAGCGTCGGTCTCCGGCCAGCCCCCAGGGCTCCACGGCGGCTTCCCGGGGCGCTGTGCCTCGGAACGCCTTGACCGGATGAACATGAATCGACTGCAGCTGTGCGTGCCCCATGCGGCCATCGTGCCAGGTGGCACCGACAGCGTGGGGCTCGCGTCAGTAGCCGCGGTACTGCTGGTTGTTGTACGGCTCCTGGTAAGGAGCCGCGGCGGGGCGGGGAGCCGCGGGGCGCATCGCCTCGTAGCCCGTGCCGCCGGGCGCCACCGGCCGAGGCTGCTGAGCCTGCGGACCGGGATAGCCACGCGGAGCGGCCGCCTGCTGCGGGATGTACGCCGCGGGCGCCTGCTGTAGCGGAGCGGGCTGCGGCGCCTGCGGATAACCGTAGGAGGGCTGGGACGGGGCCGCCGGGAGCGCGGGCAGCGCGGACGGCAGCGCGGGCAGATTGCCGCTCGGCATGTCGTACGCGGCGGGGACCCGGATCGGGGCGATCTGCGGGGTACCCCGCTCGGCCACGAGCGAGTCGTAGATCGGAGTGTCCGGGAAGGAGGCGGAGTAGTAGCCGCCGCCATAGGTGGAGCGGGGGGAGGTCATGGCACATAAGTTAAGCCCACGATGTGCTGGTTGGGGAGACCGATAAGAGGGTTGTTTTAGGTGTCTGCGGTGACGCCGGATCCCCAATGCGAGCGAACTTGTCAAAAAGGGACGCCGATCGGCGCTCGGATCGTGTAAATGCCGAGTTCCGGGCGGGTTACCGGGGGTTGGCCTCCGGTGTTCAGGTGGCCCTCATGGGAGTTCGTTGTCGAGAGGAATAGGTTGGCTCTGTAAAGAACCCAGTGAGCTGCCGGGACATGCCTGGCGCGGTGACCCGTGAGTGGGGGCGGACATGTCAATGTCGAAAGGATCGAATGCTCCGGTGCCGACGACGGCACTGCGGGTCGAATTGGGCTGGCGCTCCGGGCCCGGTGTGCCGGACGCGGACGCCTCGGCGCTGTTGCTGGTCGGCGGAAAAGTCCGCTCCGACGGGGACTTCGTCTTCTACAACCAGCCGGCGCACTCCTCCGGCGCCGTCCGGCACGAGGGCAAGCGGGACGCCGGCGGCCGGGTGACCGACAGCCTGCTGGTCGACCTCGCGCGCGTGGAGCCCGCGATCGAGACGGTCATCCTCGCCGCTTCCGCGGACGGCGGCGCTTTCGGTCAGGTTCCGGACCTTTGCATCGAGGTCAAGGACGCCGCCCAGGGGACCGTCATCGCCCGTTTCGACAGTATGGGCGCCACCGTGGAAACCGCTTTCGTACTCGGTGAGTTCTACCGCCGCCAAGGTGCCTGGAAATTCCGAGCGGTCGGCCAGGGCTACAGCAGCGGCCTCGAGGGCCTCGCCACCGATTACGGCATCACGGTCGACGAACCCCAGCACGCGGCACCCGCTCCGGCCCCCGTCGCCCCGCCCCCGGCTGCCACACCGCCCCCCGTGGCACCTCCGGTGACCATGGCGCCGCCCGCCATGCCGCCGGTACCCCCGCCCGCACCTCAGGCGCCGCCGGTCAGCCTGAGCAAGGTGACGCTCACCAAGGCGTCCCCCTCCGTCTCGCTGACCAAGCAGGGCGGCACCTCGGGCGTCCTGCGCGTGAACCTCAACTGGCAGGTGCGCAAGCAGTTCTCGGGCTGGGCGAGCAAGCTGGGCCGCCCGCTCGCCCTGCACAACGACCTCGACCTCGACCTGTGCGCCCTGTACGAGCTCACCGACGGCAGCAAGGGAGTCATCCAGTCCCTCGGCAACGCCTTCGGCGCCCTGCACCAGCCCCCGTACGTCCACCTCGACGGCGACGACCGCACCGGCGCTGTGTCCAGCGGCGAGAACCTCACCGTCAACCTCGACCACCAGCGGGCCTTCCGGCGCATCCTGATCTTCGTGACCATCTACGAAGGGGCGCGTTCCTTCGCCGACCTGCACGCCACGGTCACCCTCACGCCGCAGCACGGCGCCCCGGTCGACTTCTCGCTCGACGAGTGCACGGTCCCCTCCACGGTGTGCGCACTCGCCCTGATCACCAACACCGGCAGCGACCTGGTCGTCCAGCGTGAGGCCCGCTACCTGGTGCCCGAGCGCGGGGTGAGCCCGCAGCGCACCGTCGATTACGCCTACGCGTGGGGCATGAACTGGACGCCCGGCCGTAAGTAGTCCGCCCTCGTCGGGCACCGAGTGGGTCAGCCCTCGTCGGACACCAAAACAGGTCAGCCCTCGTCGGGCACCGCGTCCGGACGCGTATAGGTGCGGCCCTTCCAGGCCGCGCCGCGCCCGCGGTAGTGCTGCACCGCCGAGTCGACCGTCATGAGGAGGTAGAGGAAGGCGGTGAACGGCAGCAGGGGAGCGAGCCACAGCGGCTGACGGTAGTAACGGAGCATCGGCACGTACGTGCCCGTCATCACCAGCCACGCGAGACCGCCGACGACCGCCGCCGCCGTACCCCCGCCGGCCAGACCCGCGACCAGGGCCCCAGGCGGCACCAGATACACCAGCGCGAGCCCGGCGACCGTCCCGGCCAGCACCAGCGGGTTGTGCCGCAACTGCGCGTACGCGCTGCGCGAGACCATCCGCCACAGGTCGCTCAGCCGCGGATACGGGCGCACGCTGTCCACCCGCTCGGCCAGCCCCAGCCAGATGTGGCCACCGCCGCGCTTCACGGCCCGCGCGAGAGCCACGTCGTCGATGACGGCGTGCCGGATGGCATCCGGGATCCGCGCCCGCTCGGCGGCCTCGGCACGCAGCAGGACACAGCCACCCGCCGCGGCCGCCGTCCGAGCCCCCTTCCTGCCGATCCGGCGAAACGGATACAGCTGCGCGAAGAAGTACACGAAGGCCGGCACGACCAGCCGCTCCCACCGGCTCTCCACCCGCAACCGGGCCATCTGGGAGACGACGTCGAAGCCCCCGGTGCGCGCGGCCGCGACCAGCCCCCGCAGGCTGTCGGGCGCATGCGCGATGTCGGCGTCCGTCAGCAGCAGGTACTCGGGATCACGCGCGCGTGCCAGGTCGATGCCGTGCCGCACCGCCCACAGCTTGCCGGTCCAGCCCCCGGGCGGCTCGCCGGGGGAGTCCACGGTCAGCGGCAGCCCGCCGTGCCGCCGCGCGAGCTCGCGCGCCAGCTCCCCCGTGCCGTCCGAACTGCCGTCGTCGATCAGGAAGACCTCCGCGCGCCCCGGGTACTCCTGGGCGAGCAGCGACGGCAGGCTCGCGGGCAGTACCGCCGCCTCGTCCCGCGCCGGTACGACGACGCAGACCGACGGCCACACGTCCGGTTCCGTCCGCCGCGGAAGTCTGACGTCCGTACGCCAGAAGAAGCCCTGGCAGAGCAGCAGCCACAGCCAGGCGGCGAGTGATCCGGCGGCAGTCCACGCGATGGCGCTCACGCGCGCAGTCTGCCCCACCGGAGGGGCCCGCAAGGGCCCATCGTCTATCGTGGCCGGGTGAAGATCGCGCTGATGGACTCCGGAATCGGTTTGCTCGCGGCCACCGCTGCGGTACGGCGGTTGCGACCCGACGCACATCTCGTGCTCTCCCTCGACCCCGACGGCATGCCCTGGGGCCGGAGGACCACGGAGGACCTCACACAGCGCGCCGTGGCCGTCGCGGACGCTGCCGCCGCGCACCGGCCCGACGCCCTGATCATCGGCTGCAACACCGCGACCGTGCACGCCCTGTCCACCCTGCGTGCCCGCCTGGAACCCGCCATACCGGTCATCGGCACGGTCCCGGCGATCAAGCCGGCCACGGCCGGTGGCGGCCCGTTCGCGATCTGGGCCACGCCCGCCACGACGGGCAGCCCCTACCAGCGCGGTCTCATCAAGGACTTCGCCGACGGCGTGGCCGTCACCGAGGTGCCGTGCTTCGGGCTGGCCGAGGCGGTCGAGCACGCCGACGAGACGGCGATCGAAGCGGCCGTCGCCGCGGCCGCCGCACTGACCCCCAAGGACGTGACGACCGTCGTCCTGGGCTGCACGCATTACGAGCTCGTCGCCGAGCGCATCCGCGCCGCCGTCCAGCGCCCCGGCTTCCCGCCGCTCGTCCTGCACGGCTCCGCCGGCGCGGTCGCAGCGCAGGCGCTGCGCCGCCTCGGCGAGCAGCCGGCCCCCGGCGCCGAGGCGAACGGCACCCTGACGGTGCTGCTGAGCGGCCGTGAGGGCGCGCTGCCCGTGCCCGCTCTCGCCTACGAAGAAGGCCGTCTGCTGCAGGAGACCAGCCCCGCGCGGTAACCGACGGTCACGAATCGGAGGGCCTCGATCCGTCCGAAGCACGGTCGGCGCAGTCACCCTCCGCAGCGCGGTACCAGCGCAGCGAAACCTGAGTAACCTCATAGGCATGAGGGACCACCCCCACAGCGCGCAGCCGCACCCCGATGTCTGGACCGGGCGGGCGACCAACCGGGTCCAGTGGCTGCTGGCGCTCGTCGGTGCCGCCTGCATGGCGCTCGGGATCGAGCTGGCCGTCGACTCGCCGTGGACGGACGGCGTCGCCCCCCTCGTCATGGCCGTCGTCGGCTGCATCGCGGCCGGCCTGCTGGTCCTCTTCGGCACTCTGGCGTTCGTGCATGTCGCCCTGAAAGTCGACCATGAGTGCCTCGAGGTGCGCTGCGGCCACATCGGTGTGCCGCGCCGCCGTATTCCGCTGTCCGAGGTGGCGGGCGCAGACTTCGTCGCCCACGTCACCCCGCGCCACTGGGGTGGGTGGGGTTACCGGTGGCGGCCCGAAAAGGGCACCGCGGTCGTCGTGCGGCGCGGCGAGGGCTTGGTACTGCGGTTGTGGGACGGTCATACGTTCACGGTCACCGTGGACGACGCGGAGGCGGCCGTACGGGTCATCAGGGCCCGCCTGCAGACGCGGGCGCCGGGCACGGCGCACTGAATCCAGGCCCTTTCCTTTCGTCGACCCCAGGGCCCGTTCGTCACCGCGTGGGAGGTGCTTCGGAGCCATGTGTGTGGGCCGGCCCTTCGCCGCACACCGGTGTCATGGGGTCAGCCGTTCGCCACGCGCGTGTACGTCGATCTCGCGCTCCTGCGATCCGTGGGCGAGCGGACGTGCCGTGGCCAGCCCCGCCAGCAGGCCCGCGCCCACCGACACCGCGGTGAAGCTGAGCGCGTTGCCTACCGCGGCGATGGCCGCCAGCGCCGTCAGGGCCGCGCCCGCGGTGAGTGCGACCGGGGTGGGGCGCGCGGTGCGCCACAGCGCGAACAGCATCCAGCCGAAGGCCGCCGCCAGCAGGACGACGCCGAGCACGCCCTGTTCCGCCACCTGTTGCAAGGGCGCCGAGTGCGGCTTGCCGTCGGACAGCAGCGTTCCGGTGGCCGTCGTACTGAGTTCCCCGAAGCGTCCCGGGCCCACGCCCAGCGCGGGGTCCCGGCCTGCCAGGTGCAGGGCGTCGTGCCACAGCTGGATCCGGTGCCGCGTCAGCTGACCCTCGAGCCATTCGGTGAGTCCGCCGGGCATCGCGTTCCCGGCGATTGCCCAGGTCAGGCTGGTGACGGAGGTCGCGGTCAGGGCCAGTCCCGCGATACCCACGCCGCGATGGCGGATGTGGTCGGCGGCGAGCGAGCACAGCAGGACGGCGGTGCAGGTGACCAAGCCCGAGGTCGAGCCGAGGGCACCGGCCGTCACCGCGATTCCCGCGGCCAGCGCGCGCAGGCCCAGTCGCAGCGCCGGTGCCGAGGCGGCCCAGGCGGCGCAGCACGCGGCGCCGGTGGAGAGGGTGAGCACGGCGGCCGTGCCCCCGGCGTGGCCCAGCGGGGCGACGATCTGCGGCCCGGGGGCGAGGTGGGGTACGGCCAGCGTCAGACCCACTCCGGCCACTGCTCCGGCGCAGGGCGCGGCGACCGGCAGCAACGCCCCGCCGATCCGTCCCGCGGCATAGCCGGCGGCCACGGCGAGGATCGCGAGCAGCACACCCTCGGGGCGGCCGTCGTGCACGGCAGCCGAGATCAGCGACCAGGCGGCGCATGCCCCCAGCACGACCACGCCCGCCGCATCAGAAACGTTTCGTCTGTCGCCGTCCTCATCCGGACCTGCCGCAGACGTCATCCCCGTGACATCCACCCCGCCCCCCGAAACCCGGTCCCCCGACCTGTGACGGGCCCCGCCGTCCGGACCGGACCTGACCTGCCGGTACGACTGAGCTCCGGCATACCGTAACCGCTGATGGGCGATTTGTGGACGTGTCGTGCAGGAACGATGCGTCACCTGAGTGCCACGGGGCCGGCGGCGCCGTCCGCACGCTGGGGAGGGCCGGCCGGCGGCGGCACGGCCGCGTCTCCCGCGGGGGCCGTGCTCGCGGTGACCCTTGCCGTGGACCCGATGGACGCATGCGCCCACGTGGGAGACCTGCCCCCACCGGACCGCGCTGTCGGCGCCGAGGTCAACCGCCGTACACTCCCGGAGTGACCGTCACCGCAACTTCCGTGGGCGAGTCGGACCAGCTGCAGCCGCAGATCGCGCCCGCCTCGCGCGCGGCACGGCTCGTGCGCCTGGTTCCGGCCCTCGCCGCGGCGCTCTCCGGAGTGCTGCTCTATGTCAGCTTCCCGCCGCGCACCCTGTGGTGGCTGGCCCTGCCGGCCTTCGCCGTCTTCGGCTGGGTGCTGCGCGGCCGTAGTTGGAAGGCGGGCCTCGGCCTCGGCTACCTCTTCGGCCTCGGCTTCCTGCTGCCGCTGCTGGTGTGGACCGGAGTGGAGGTCGGCCCCGGCCCCTGGCTCGCGCTGGCCGCGATCGAGGCGGTCTTCGTGGCGCTGGTCGGCGCGGGAGTCGCCGCAGTGTCGAAGCTGCCGGCTTCGCCGGTGTGGGCGGCGGCGCTGTGGATCGCCGGAGAAGCGGCACGCGCGCGTGCTCCGTTCAACGGCTTCCCCTGGGGCAAGATCGCGTTCGGCCAGGCCGACGGCGTCTTCCTGCCGCTCGCCGCCGTGGGCGGCACCCCGGTGCTCGGCTTCGCGGTCGTGCTGTGCGGCTTCGGTCTGTACGAGGTGATACGCCTGGCTGTCGAGGCCCGGCGGACACGGGCCGTACGGCGGTCTGCTGCCGCGGTCGCCCTGCTGAGCGTGGCCGTGCCCGTGGTGGGCGCCGTGGCCGCACAGCCCCTGGTCAGTGACCAGGCCGAGAACGGCACCGCGACCGTCGCGGTCATCCAGGGCAACGTGCCGCGCGCGGGGCTGGACTTCAACGCCCAGCGGCGCGCCGTACTGGACTACCACGCGCGCGAGACCGAGCGGCTGGCCGCCGAGGTCAAGGCGGGCAAGGTCGCACAACCCGACTTCGTGCTGTGGCCCGAGAACTCCTCCGACATCGACCCCTTCGCCAACGCCGACGCGCGCGCCGTCATCGACACGGCCGCCAAGGCGATCGGCGTGCCCATCTCCGTCGGCGGCGTCGTCGAGCGGGACGGCAAGCTGTTCAACGAGCAGATCCTGTGGGACCCGGCCAAGGGGCCCGTCGACACGTACGACAAGCGGCAGATCCAGCCGTTCGGCGAGTACCTGCCGCTGCGCTCGCTCGTCGGAGCGATCAACGACAACTGGACGTCCATGGTCCGCCAGGACTTCAGCCGGGGCACCGAACCGGGCGTGTTCACCATGGACGGCGCCAAGGTCGGCCTTGTCACCTGCTACGAGGCGGCCTTCGACTGGGCCGTGCGCTCCGAGGTCACCGACGGCGCGCAGATGATCTCCGTGCCGAGCAACAACGCGACCTTCGACCGCAGCGAGATGACCTACCAGCAGCTCGCCATGTCCCGCGTCCGCGCCGTCGAGCACAGCCGGACCGTCACCGTCCCGGTGACCAGCGGCGTCAGCGCGATCATCATGCCGGACGGGACGATCACCCAGAAGACGGGCCTGTTCGTGGCCGACTCGCTGGTCCAGAAGGTGCCGCTGCGCTCCAGCGAGACGCCCGCCACCCAGCTCGGCATCATCCCGGAGATCGCCCTGGTGCTGGTCGCCGCGGGCGGCCTCGGCTGGGCGATCGGCGCCGGGATGCGCACGCGACGCGCCGCCGACGTGTAGTCGTCCGCCGGTCGCACGCCTGTCGTAGGAGCCGGAACTCGCCGGGGGCGCGGCCAACGGCCCGTTAGGGTCGAGGTCATGGCTACTCCTGACTTCATTCGTACGATCCGGGCCTCCGCCGGCCACCAGTTGCTGTGGCTTCCCGGGGTCAGCGCCGTCGTCTTCGACGACGAGGGGCGGGTCCTGCTGGGGCAGCGCGCGGACAACCGCAAGTGGACGGTGATCAACGGCATCCCGGACCCGGGCGAGCAGCCCGCGACGGCTGCCGTGCGGGAGGTGTACGAGGAGACGGGTGTCCAGTGTGTCGCCGAGCGCGTCGTCCTGGTCCGGTCGGGGAATGAGGTCACCTATCCCAATGGCGACACGTGCCAGTTCATGGACATCACCTTCCGCTGCCGGGCCGTGGGCGGCGAGGCACGGGTGAATGACGACGAGTCGCTGCAGGTCGGCTGGTTCGAGGTGGACGCGCTGCCTGCGATGGACGAACGCCAGCTGTTCCGGATCAAGCAGGCGCTGTCCGACGAACCCACATGGTTCGAGCCTATGAGTTCGGACTGAAGTATGTGCTGTGACCATATGTGGCCTGGCGAGGGTGCGGCCTAGGGTCGTGCCATGACCCCGCCCAGTACCCTCCCGGCTGACGGCTCGTCCCCGGCCTCGCCGCTCGACCTCGGTGGCCGTACCGCCCTCGTCACCGGCGCGGCCGGTGGCATCGGCCGCGCCTGTGCGCTGCGGCTCGCGGCCGCAGGGGCCAAGGTGAGAGCGGTCGACCGGGACGCCGCGGGGCTGGAGGCCCTTGCCGAGAGGGCACGGGGCCTCGCCGGCGCCGTCGAACCGCACGTCCTCGACCTCACCGACCTGGACGCCGCCGAACTCGCCGCCGCGGGCACCGACATCCTCGTCAACAATGCCGGGCTGCAATTGGTGCGCCCCATCGAGGACTTCCCGGCCGATGTCTTCCACACGGTACTCACCGTGATGCTGGAGGCGCCGTTCCGGCTCATCCGTGGTGCCCTGCCCCATATGTACGGACAGGGCTGGGGCCGCATCGTCAATGTGTCCTCGGTCCATGGGCTGCGCGCATCGGCCTTCAAGTCGGCCTATGTGGCCGCCAAACATGGTCTGGAGGGACTCTCCAAGACCGCCGCCCTGGAGGGCGCACCCCATGGCGTCACCTCGAACTGTGTGAACCCCGCCTATGTGCGCACCCCACTGGTCGAGAAGCAGATCGCCGACCAGGCCCGGGCGCACGGTATCCCCGAGGAGCGGGTGCTGTCCGAGGTGCTGCTGCAGGACAGCGCGGTCAAGCGGCTCATCGAACCGGAGGAGGTCGCGGAGGCCGTGGCGTATTTGTGCAGTCCGCAGGCGTCCTTCGTGACCGGTACGTCGCTCGTACTCGATGGTGGCTGGACCGCGCACTGAGCGTGCCGGTGCCGACGGAATTCCGAGTTATCCACAGGGCTGACGGGGCGGCGGTGCGATGAGCAATCCTGTGAGCATGTCCCGCGATCACGTGCAGTCCACCTCGCGTTCCGCCGCTGCCGGAGCGCCCCTGAGCAGCGCCGAGACACCGTTTCTCGAGCTGCTGGCCAGGGGTACGTCCGCCGACGCCTACGAGCAGCCGGTGCTGCTCGCCCGCGCCGAGGGCAGACCGACCGAGTGGATCGTCGCCCTCGAACAGGCCAAGCTGCTCGCGCTGCGCGTGCGCTCCGAGCTGGAAGGGCGGCGCAGGCGCGAGGCGGAGCTGTCGGCCCTCTTCGAGACCGCCCACGACCTGGCCGGTCTGCGGGACCTGGACGCCGTACTGCAGGCGATCGTGCAGCGCGCCCGGTCGCTGCTCGGCACTGACGTCGCCTATCTCAGCCTGAACGACCCGGCCAGGGGCGACACGTATATGAGGGTGACCGAAGGCTCGGTCGCCGCCCGGTTCCAGCAGCTGCGGCTCGGCATGGGCGAGGGCCTCGGCGGACTCGTCGCGCAGACCGCCCGCCCCTATGTCACCGACGACTACTTCAAGGACGACCGCTTCCAGCACACCCTCACCATCGACGCCGGCGTGCGCGACGAGGGGCTGGTGGCCATCCTCGGGGTGCCCCTGATGCTGGGGCACCACGTGATCGGCGTCCTCTTCGCGGCGGACCGGCGCGCCCGGGTCTTCGAGCGGGAGCAGATCGCGCTGCTCGGCTCCTTCGCCGCCCTCGCCGCGGCCGCCATCGACACCGCGAACCTGCTCACCGAGACCCGCTCGGCCCTCGCCGAACTGGAGCTGGCCAACGAGATCATCCGGGACCGCAGCGGAGTCATCGAACGGGCCTCGGACGTGCACGACCGGCTCGCCGAACTCGTGCTGCGCGGCGGCGGGGTGCACGACGTGGCCGCCGCGGTCTCCGAAGTCCTCGACGGCACGGTCGAGTTCGCGGAAGCCGACGCCGCTCCGGCCCGGGCGCTGGAGGCATCCCGCGCCGAAGGCCACGCGGTACGGCACGACGACGACTGGATCGCCGCGGTGGTCGCAGGCGGCGAACTGCTCGGCGCGCTGGTGCTGCGTGGCCACCCCGGCCTCGACCCCGTCGACCAGCGCACCCTGGAGCGGGCCGCGATGGTCACCTCGCTCCTGCTCCTAGCCCGGCGCTCCGCCGCCGAAGCCGAACAGCGCGTCCGGGGCGAGCTGTTGGACGACCTGCTCGACGCCCGCGACCGTGACCCGCGACTGCTGCGCGAGCGCGCGGCGCGGCTGGACGCCGACCTCGACGCCGGGCATGTCGTGCTCGCCGCCCGCCTCGACGCCATCGCGGCCGACGCCGACCAGGAGGCCGCCGCCCGCAGACGCCTGTGGTCCGCCGCGTCCCACCTCGCCGCGACCCGGCACGGCCTGGCCGCCGCCCGCGACGGCGGCACGGTTCTGCTCCTGCCCCTCGAAGCGGGGGACACCGCCACCGCCCTGGCCCGCCGCACCGCCCGACATCTCGGCGCGGCCGTCCATGAGGCGGTCACCGTCGGCGCCTCCGCCCCGGTCGAGGACTTGGCCGCACACCCGGACGCCGTGGCCGCCGCCTACGAGGAGGGCCGGCGTTGCCTCGAAGCCCTGCGGCTGCTTGGCCGCTCGGGAGACGGCGCCGCCGCCGAGGACTTCGGATTCCTGGGGCTGCTGCTCGCCGGGGACCGGGACATCGGGGGGTTCGTCGACCGTACGATCGGCCAGGTCGTCGCGTACGACGAACGGCGCGGCACCGACCTGCTGCGCACCCTCGACGCGTACTTCTCCTGCGGGATGAGCCCGGCGCGCACCAAGGACGAACTGCACGTCCATGTGAACACGGTCGCCCAGCGCCTGGAGCGCGTCGGCCGCCTCCTCGGCGACGACTGGCAGAGCCCCGCCCGCACACTGGAGATCCAACTGGCCCTGCGACTGCACCGGTTGTCGGCACCGGGACAGCACTGACCCCCGTACGCGTGGGCGTACAGGGGCCGGTTGCAGGGGTTGGGCCGTGGGGGCCACAGGGTCAGACGGTGTGCGCGTCCGCTGTCCTCGCCGTTGCGTTCTCCGCGTCGGCGGAGGACCCGATACCGGCGAGATCCCGGTGGCGGGTCTCCTTGACGGCGCCCACCGCGATCACCGTCAGGACGGCCGCGGCGATGACGTACAGGGCGATCGGAGTGGAGCTGCCGTAGTCGGACAGCAGCGCGGTGGCGATGAGCGGTGCGGGCGCGCCCGCCGCGACCGAGGCGAACTGGGCACCGATGGAGGCACCGGAGTAGCGCATGCGGGTCGCGAACATCTCGGAGAAGAAGGCGGCTTGGGGCGCGTACATGGCGCCGTGCAGGACAAGACCCACGGTCACGGCGAGGATCAGGTTGCCGAAGCCGCCGGTGTCGATGAGTGAGAAGAACGGGAACATCCACAGTCCGACGCCGACGGCGCCCAGCAGGTAGACGGGACGGCGGCCGATCCGGTCCGACAACGCACCCCAGGCCGGAATGACGGCGAAGTGCACGGCGGATGCGATGAGCACGGCATTGAGGGCGGTCTGCTTGGAGACGCCGGCCGAAGTGGTGGCGTAGACGAGGATGAACGCGGTGATGACGTAGTAGCTGATGTTCTCCGCCATGCGGGCGCCCATCGCCACCAGCACGTCCCGCCAGTGGTGCCGCAGCACGGAGACCAGCGGCATCTTCTCGGCCGCGGCCTCGTGCACGACCTTGCGTGCCTCCGCCTGCGCCAACGCCTGCTTGAAGACGGGCGATTCATCGACAGACAGACGAATCCACAAGCCGACGATCACCAGGATGCCGGAGAGCAGGAACGGTATCCGCCAGCCCCACGTGTTGAATGCGCTGTCCGACAGCAAGGCCGTCAGCAAGGACAGCACGCCGGTCGCCAGCAACTGCCCTGCCGGCGCACCGGTCTGCGGCCATGATGCCCAGAAGCCGCGCCGCCGAGCGTCCCCGTGCTCGGACACCAGCAGCACGGCTCCGCCCCACTCACCACCCAGCGCGAATCCCTGCACCAGGCGCAGCACGGTCAGCAGCACAGGCGCGGCGGACCCGACGGTCGCGTGCGTGGGCAGCAGCCCGATCGCGAAGGTCGCCCCACCCATCAACAGCAGACTCAGCACCAGCAGCTTCTTACGGCCGAGACGGTCGCCGTAGTGCCCGAAGACGAGGGCACCCAGCGGCCGGGCGGCGAATCCCACGGCGTACGTCAGGAAGGACAGCAGAGTGCCGACGAGCGGGTCGGAGTCAGGGAAGAACAGCTTGTTGAAAACGAGGGCTGCGGCGGAGCCATAGAGGAAGAAGTCGTACCACTCGATGGTGGTGCCTATGAGGCTGGCGGCGACGATGCGACGGAGGTTCGCGGGTGGTGGGGGAGCGGTTGCTGGGGAGGCCATGTTCGCCACTTCCTCGTGTGCGGTGGGGACGGGTACGTGTTGGCACACGGTAGAAACACGCAGGTCAGGCGCACATGTGGCGGGGCAACATAGTTCGGGGCGCGGCTATGCGTCGGACCACCATGCCCGCTCGCGGAGCGGCGGCTGAGAGGCTTTGAGAGGGGCGAAATTGGTGCTGTCCGGGAAGCGTAGTTGGGGGTGATTTGACGGTGGCGTGCTGACTCCCAATGTCGTCGCGGTGGTTAGCCCGCATGCCAACACCGGGAAGAACACGACGACCGCCGTCCTCGGCGCCATCCTCGCTTCCGAGCGCGACGACCAGGTCATCGCAGTAGACGCCGACGACGGCACGCTGGGTCGCTATGCCCCCACCTTCAGTACCGGGGCGACCTTACGGGCCTTGGCCGCTCATGTGTCCGAAAACGGCGTCGATATCCGGGGTTTCACCTCCCGTGCGTCCTCTGGCCTGGAGATCCTCGCCGATTCCGCAGCCGCCACCGCACCGAGTCAGCCGCTCGACGCCGTTTCTTACAGTGCCCTTCTTGCTGCCCTCAGCTCGTACGGGGTCGTCCTCAGCGACTGCGCCACCGGGGTGGACGGTCTCGCTGCCTTCGTCGCGCTGACGGGGGCTGATCAGCAGATATTCGTCAGCAGCCTGTCCGAGTCCAGTGTCGCCGCCACCGCCGAGGCTCTGGCGACCTACCGTTACCTGGCCGATAGCAGCCATGTCGTCCTGACCGGAGTACGCGACGGCGACGGCCCCATGCTCGACGCACGTGACGCTGCCGCACAGCTGGATGGAGCCTGCCGCAGCGTCGTCATCGTGCCGTTCGACCCACGACTTGCGGTCGACGCCGGCATAGACCCGGAGGGCATGGGGGACGCGACCTGGCAGGCGTACCGTGAGCTGGCGGCGGTTGTCGCGGAAGGCTTCCCGCGAACGAAGTATCGGGGCGTCAACGAGCCAGGCCAGGAAGACAGCCGGGCTGCTGAACCGCCGCCCGGCGAACCGCAGCAGGGGGTCTCCCCGAATCCGACGGAAGACGAGTTTCGGGGTGACGCCAAGCGGGACGGGCGCCGTCGGCCGCAGCTGCCGCGCCGGGGTGGCCCGCGGGCTGAGCTGCCGGGCGGCGACCCGCCCCGAACGCCCAGCTGGAGCGACGAGAACGCCCTGCCGCCGGTGCCGCGCGCCTCGCTCGACCCCCCGCGCCGGCACGAAGACCCCGCACCAACCTCTCAGATGCCGCGAATCGACGACCGCCCGGATCCGGGCTCGGACTCCGGGTTCGCCCGTCCCGGAGCGAACGGACCGCAGAGCACCGGTCAGTTCGACCGCTCGGACATCTCCGGCGCCGGCGCCCAGGACGACTGGCCACAGACGGGTCAGTTCGACTGGCGGCAGCCGTATGACAACAGCTCGACGGGCCAGGACGTCCCGTCCGGCAGCCAGGACCCCGACTCCACCGGGCAGTTCGAGCGCCCGGGGGCCAACAGCGCGGGGGCCGCCGACTTCGGTGCCCCACGTCCACCGGTCCCGCCGCGTCCGCCGCGGCGGCCCGCCCGTCAGGAGCCCGAAGCGCCGCCGCCCGCGACGGATCCCGGCGACGGGCGCACCCCGTTGTACGACGCGCTGGAGACCAAATGGTTCCATGGCGGTCAGCAGGGCCAGCAGGGTCAGCGGCCGGACGCCAACGACTCAGGCCCGGCCGCTCAGCAGCCGCAGACTTCCTCGGCTCCCTCACAGCGACCCGCATCGACGTCCTGGCGTATTTCGCCCAACGACGAACTCGGCCGCCAGGCAGAACGCGCCAGGCGGCCGGCGGCGGGTGGTGTCACCAGCTCCGGACTGCCACGCCGGATGCCCCGGGCGAACCTCATCGCGGGCACGGATCAGCAGCAAACTGGCCCGCAGACCTCGCGTGCGCCCGAAGACGTACGCGGACGGCTGTCCAATCTCCGCCGGGGCATCGCGCGGGGCCGCAAAGCAGCAGCTGGCACGAATGAGCCGGTTGGCGCGCAGGGGGAAGCAGGCCAGGACAGGGGCGCCGGTGCGGTAAGCGGTTCGGGATCGGGTCCGCGTCGCCCCCTAGAGCGTGGCGGGTTGGTCGACAGCAACACTGCTGCGTCGCCGCCCGACCAGACCGCCAGACCAGCCACGACAACGCCTCGGCTCCGGGCGCAGTCGCCGCCGGCTCACACAGAGGTGGTCGATGAGCTGTCCCAACCGCACCACCTCATTGCCGAACTGGCGGAACAAGCTGCCCCCGGCCGCGAGATCCCGCTGCACGTTCAGATCACCCGAGAGCCTGGCCAAGGCCAAGGCAGTGTCCGCATGCGGCCGTTCCCACTGCCCGAAGAAGGCGCACAACTGACGATCACCGTCTCCGCGCCGGGCCTAGAGGCACTGGGTCACCTCACACAGGAACTCACCGTGTACCCGGGCCGGGACTCCGACGCCCTGTACTTCGGTTGCAGCTTCATCCCGTTCGCGATGACCGTAGTGGAGCCGACGGCGGCTGGCTACGGCGGCGTACAGGTGCCCAGTCGAGGCGGCTCCAACTGGCCCCGTTCTGTGAAGCCGCCTCGACGGGGCCGGAAGTGGCCGCCAACGAGCAGCAAGGACTCTCTGGGTGGGGCTATTTCAAGCAACCCTCGGCGTTTGTGATCTTCACAAAGTGGGGCCGCTCCGGGTCGCCTTGGCGGAGCCAATTGGCGCCGCCGTAGCCACCCTGGACGGTCATCGAACTCGTCGACCGCGCCGTGAGGGTCCTGGAGCAACTCCACGACGACCGCCTGCTCTTCCCTCGGTCGATGACTGTCCGCACCCTCGAGCCTGCCCCGGCCGAGATTCGCGTGGAGGGGCTGAACCCGAACCGGTTCATCGGGCGCATCAAGGCGTTCATCGACTGGGCGAACGCGACGGCCACCCGGCTCGGCCGCCCGCACGAGCTGATTCCGGCCGATCCTCACGGACCGATCACGCTGCGCCGTCTGCGTCGCACCGTGGCCTGGTTCGTCTACCGCCGTCCCGGCGGGCGCATCGCCCTCGGTCTGTAGTACGGACATGTCGGAAGCTCCCTGGCCGAGTCGTACGGCGGGCGCACCAAGGCCGACATGCTGGAGATCCTCGACTTCGAGAAGACCCTGGCCCTGGCGGACGCGCTAGCTGAGGCCAGCGACCGGCTATCCGCCGGAGAAGCGGTCAGCGGGCCGGCCGCCGACCGCTACATCGCCGCCGCGGACGAGTTCAGCGCCCGCTACGCGGGCGGATTCGCCACCAAGGGCCAGATGAAAGCGCTGCGGAACAACCCCCGGCTGCAGATCTTCGAGGACCCGCAAGCACTGCTGACCTGCAACCTCGATCCCTACAAGGCGCTGTGCGATCCCGACCTGGCCAAGGACACGAAGCCGTCCCTACGCACCCCGAACTGGAACCGCCGCAACCCGGCCTGCGCGAACATCTCCCGCACCGACACCCACATGCAGCGGGCCTGGTCGGCGACGGTCATCCATTCCATCGGGGTCAGGTTCCGTCGAGGTCGTCGAGCAGGCGGGCGAGGTCCGGTGGTCAGGGGGGGGCCGGGCTCCGGAGAGTTCCTTGCGGGGCCATCAGCGCCAGGTGAGGATGCCGTCCTTGGCGTGGGCGGCGGCGAGGTGCGGGCCGGTGGGTTCGCGGCGGGGGCCGTGGGTGGCGTAGATGTGCTCGTGCTGCCGGTCAGTGCGGCCGCCACCTGCTCCGGCCGTACGTCGTCCGGGTCCGGTAAGTCGCCGCTGAGGGCGTGGAACTCGCGGTTGGAGGCGTAGGGCGCGGTGAGCTCGGTCACGACGGGAGCCGAAATGTCGTGGTTGGGGGTGTGGAGGAAGGCGATGAGGATCGCGCGGGCAACTAACGCCGTAGCCCCCGACCGCGGGGTGCGGTCGGGGGCCCGGTGCGGGAATCCGGTCAGCAGACCTGCATGCCGTCGACGAGGGCGCCCTGCGGGAAGGCGGTCATCCTCTCGGGCGCCGTGGAGGTGGCCACGACCTGCCGCCCCAGCGGGGTCGTCGTGTAGAACGTGGTGACTGTTCCGACTGACTGGCGGTTGTCGTAGGAGCGGATCGCGCCCGCCCAGCCCTTGTCCGCCAGATCGACGTAGGTGCACTTGGAGAGATCCAGCATGTTGCCGGTGAGGAGGGCCCCGGTGTACAGGCAGATGTCCCCGCTCTCACACGAGCCGTCCTCCTCCGCACTGGCCGTCGGAGCCAGCGCGACCCCTCCTGCGAGCAGCGCCGCTGTGGCCACCGCCAGGCCGATTCCTCGAATACGTGAACGCATGTTCTCGCCCCCGATGTGATTCTCCGTGGTGGATGCTTCTGACACTCGTAAGCTAGCTGCGCCCAACTCCACTGTGGGACTGGCGAGTTACAGGTTGCCCCGGTGACGATTCCATGGTTCTCCCGGGTATGCGAAGACCCCCGGCCGGAGCCTGGAGTGCCGCGTCCGTCACGCATTCGGGCCGTACTGCTGACTGCGGAACAGCGGTGGTCCCTTGCCCTGGTGTAGCCGATCAATTGGCCGTTGTGCCGGGTAGTCCGGGGGTGCCTTCGGGTAGCTCACGCGGATCCTGCGACGAACAGCCGACGACATGCTCACGTCCACACGTGAACGCCGACACCGACTCTCCCTGAGTAACTGAGCACCCCGCACCGTCCGCCACGCCGCTGCGGCCGCCGCGGGAGAGGACGAGGCCATTAGGCATCGGGTCAGGAAGCGGGCTGGGGCGGCTCTCCAGCCGTCTGGGACGGATCGACGCGGTAGGGCGCGAAAGCGGCGTCAGCGGCCGGAGCGTAAGCCTTAGTGGACATACGTGTAACCAGCTTCCACATGCGGCGTTCGTCTTCCAGGCTCTTGGGGAGGGCGAGCCCAAGCCCCTCTGCCAGAGGCTTGCGGCCCAGGTTGACCAAGGCTCGTACGGATGCGGCCCATTCGTCTGTGGCGGCTACTGCGGCGTGGTACCAGAGTGGGGTCAGGGCAATCAGGCAAACCCCAGTGAGGACGAGCACTGGTCTGTGGGCGTGGGAGGCAGAAACCGAGGCAAAGGCGGTGACGGCTACGGCCGCGTGCCCGTACAGCAGAGCCACGAAGAAGTCGACGCTTGTGCGCGCGGTGACGACCTGTTTGGTGGCCGGCTCCGGGGCGGCGCTCGCTAGTTCGTTCCACAGCACCTGAGTGTCGAGGCGGTAGCGGTCGTGTCCGTACTCCTCGAAGCGGCGTATGGCGTTGCCGAGCCGGGTCGGGGCGATCTGTTCGTCGCTCACCGGATAACGGCTGAGTTTCTCCCGGAGCAGGGCACGTCGGATGGGCGACGTGAAAGCCGGATCAGCCAGGCGGTCGACTGTCTGTTGGCGCCGGGACCGCTGTACCCGGCAACCTCGTTCGTAGGCGCTAGCCGGCCACAGGGCATACCCCTCCAGGACGCGGTAGAGGGGAGTCTGCAGGGCGTTCAGAACAAGTCCGAGCAGGACAGCGGCCACAAACAACACGAGCGCGGTGGGGCCGCCGGTTGCCGGCCACAGAGAATCCAGCAAGGTGGGGCGGTGCAGATTTGGGGCAACGGCGAGCGTAAATACAGCAAGGTTGAGAGCTGCGGGCAGGATCCACCCCACCAGCAATGCCCAGCCGCCTCCGAGCACACCTTTCGCGATGTCTCCCACGGTCACTTCTCCCGGAGGTCCAGCCAGTCATCATCATCTGGGTCGAGCGGAGGCCCGGGAGGGGTGTGACCGTCTGCTGTGATGCTGCCGAGAGAGGGCTCGGAAGAGGCATGACTATCCTGTGTGGTGATCTCGTCTGCGGTGGCAGTCGATTCGTCCCGCTGTCGGCTCCCGGGTACCGCCAAGACGCGGCTGAGCTCGGCTGCGTCCTGAGGGCTCGAGACCGTGAGGACTACCCTCTGACCCGAGGAGCCCTGAATGGTGACCTCGAGGGGTTTCCTCCGCGAATGCAGCCAGACTGTGACCGCTTGGACCACCGAGGCGAGTGCCGGGGCCGAAACACTGGTCACTCGGATCTGCGGCAGTGAACCGTGAACGGCATCGGGCGGCGGAGCACTGACACTGACATGGATGTGCCTCGCAAGCGAGTGGTCGTGCCGGAGCCAGGCCGCCAGTGAGGCCACTTCGGACTCGTCAGGAAGAGAGATGATGAGGTCCACGCCGCCCCCGTCCAGTGATGACCTGATCGCCCAGTCAGCATAAGGCCCCGTCCGTCGACGGCCCCGGCTGCTAGGTCTCAACTGCCAGATACATCAGGCGCGTTCGCCTGCCGCAGTACTTGATCGGCCAAGAGACGCTTCTTGAGCGTCCCGTCCGGCAGGGGGCCTCTTCACAGTCTCTGTCGGCTCGCCCTCTGAATCCCGTGTCTTCCGCCAGGCGGAGTCGTCACGAAAGGGCGGCTAGTGTTGTGACCGCGTAGGTTCGCCGGGTTGGGTTGGGTCGAGCCGCCGCTTTCAAAGATCGCACTCTGGCCGGAGCCCGGTGTCAGAGCCTCCCGGTAGCGTGCCGGCAACCAGATCCGACTCCTCTCCGGGAGAACCCCCGTGGACATCCTGCTCATCGCTGGCTTGTGGCTCGACGGATCCGCATGGGACGACGTCGTGCCCGAACTCACCGCGCTCGGCCACCATCCCGTGCCGCTCACCCTCCCAGGCCAGGGCGACGGCGCCGCTTCCGCGACGCTTGACGACCAGATGAAAGCGGTGCTTGCCGCGGTTGACGCGGCGCCCGGAAAGCCTCTGGTGGTAGGGCACTCCGCAGCATCGACCCTGGCCTGGCTGGCCGCCGACGCACGACCGGAGAAGGTGGCCAAGGTCGCCCTGATCGGCGGCTTCCCCGCCGCCGATGGACGGGCCTACGCCGATCACTTCGCGATCGAGGGCGGCGCCATGCCCTTCCCGGGTTGGGATCCTTTCGAGGGCGCGGACGCCGCTGACCTGGACCAGCAGGCCCGGGACCGCTTCGCGTCCGCCGCCGTTCCTGTCCCCGAGGCGGTCGCCAGGGGAGTCGTGCGCCTGACCGACGAGCGCCGCTTCGACGTCCCCGTTGTGGTTGTCTGCCCCGAGTTCGCCCCCGCCCAGGCCGAGGAGTGGATCGCCGCCGGTGAGAGTCCTGAACTCGCCCGCGCTGCCCACCTTGAGTACGTGGACCTCGACTCGGGCCACTGGCCGATGGTCACCCGCCCCCGCGAACTCGCCCGCGTCCTGGCAAAGGCTGCCAACTCCTAGCGGCGCCTGGTTGGGTGGTCAGGCCGCGGTCGGTAGTGGTCTGCCGCTCCAGCGGAGGCCCTTCTCGCTGCGGATGCGGGCACGCTCCTTGCGCTGGGCCGCGAGAACATCGGGATGGCGGGCGTTGGCGTTCCGCCGGCGCAGGTAGGCGTGCAGAGCCCGGGTCTGCACGGTGTGGTTGCCGTGGTTGGAGTTGGCGACGGTGAACTGCCGCAACGGCCCGAAGTCCGCCTCGATCGGGTTGGCCCAGGACGCGTAGGTCGGGGTGAAGCACAACTCGACCTTGTTCTTGTTCGCCCAGCGGCGGATGCCGGCGCCTTTGTGGGCGGAGAGGTTGTCGAGGATCACGTAGATCGGGGCGGCCGTCCGGGCGGGCGGCCCGGATCGACTTCAGTGCGGCCAGGGTGTTCGCGGCACCCTTGTTCCTGCGGTTGGCGCCCCACAAGGTGTCGTCGCCGACCGAGTAGCAGCCGTGGAAGTAGCGCACCCCGTGGGTGCGGTGGTAGGTCGCGGGATGCCGCTCGGGCCGGCCCTGCTCGGCCCAGCACGACCCGGCGGTGGGCCGGATCCCGAGCGGCCCGAACTCATCGGACGCGAACACCCGGTCCGGGAAACGCTCCAGCACCTCCTCGATCCGGTCCAGCTTGGCGTCGCGCTCCGGGTCGGGCGACTCCTTCCACGTCTTGGTCCGCTGGAACGTGATGCCGCGGCGGGCGAGCAGGCACCGTAACGCCTCTCGTCCGATCCTGATCACGCGGCCGTGCACTTTCCGCAGGTAGGCGGCGAGTTTGCGGATGGACCAGCGGGTGAAGGGCTGACCGAGCTTGGTCGGGCGGGTAGTGGCCGTCTCCACGACGAAGTCCTCGTCGTCAGCGCTGAGCAGGCGGGACGGCCTCCCGCCCACCGAGGGTCCAGGCAGGCCAGGCCGATCTCGTTGAACCGATGGATCACGTCGCGGACGGTGTCCTCGTCGGCTTGCACCAGCCTGGCGATCACAGGCACCCGGTTGCCGCCGGCCGAGGCGAGCAGCATCATGGCGCGCCGGTATCGCACCGAGCTGGTGCTGCCCAGGCGCACGATCTGCTGCAGCTTCAGCCCTTCCCGGTCGGTCAACCTGCGCACACGGACAGGTTCAGCCACCGCACCCCCAGCACTCGGATCGGACGACACGCCATATCCAACCGCTCCGACCGCCAACCCCGTGAACCTTCCTGGTCACAGCACTAGGCGGAACTAGTGGTGCTGGTCGGCAGGGCCTGCTGATAGAGCGCCACCAACACACCGTGCACGGGCTGGTCGTCCGCATCCTCCTCGGCCTCATCGACCAGTTGGGCGAGGGCCTCGCCGAGTTCTCTTGCCTTCGCAGGGCTCAGACGCAGGTGGCGCAGTGTCAGGTGGGTCTCGACGGGAGAGCGGTCCAGCTCCTGGGCGACCGCAGCGAGCATCGCGGCGGTGCCTGCCGCTTGGGGTTCGGCGACGACCATCTGGCGGGCCGTGCGCTGGTAGTACTGCTCGGTGCCGCCGCGGACCTGGCGGGTCTCGGCGATGTGGACCAGCCCGGCATCGCGGAGCACTTTGAGGTGGTGGGCCACGTTGCCCTTCTTCGCGTCGAGCTGCGCCGCAAGCTGGCTGGTAGTGGCAGGCCGGTGGCCCAGGGCGAAGAGCAACCGCTGACGCAATGGGTGAGAGAGCGCCGCGAACTGCTCAGGCGCACCGATCTCCAGGACGTCCTCAGGAGGCGGTGAATAGGGAGGCTGATCACGCATACCTAAAGCGTCTAAACTCTTTGACGCTTTCGCAAGGGCAGTGCTCTACTCCCTGCCATGACGACTCCGACGAAGCTTGCGCCGGCCCCTGTCATCGACGAGACGGCCCGGCTGCTCACCGAGCACTACGTTTTCCCCGAGATAGCTGAGCAGCTGGCCGGCCTGCTGCAACGACGCCTCGCCGAGGGCGCCTACGACGTCGACGACGCCGAGGAGCTCGCCCGCCTGGTCACCGCGGACCTGCAGTCCGTCAACGGCGACCGGCACCTGAGACTGAAGCACCACGCCGACCCGGCCTCCCCGAAGCAGGGGGCCGCCACCCGGGACGCCATGCGCCGGGACTTCGACTCCTCTCTGGGCGGTGCGCCCCGGATGCAGTTGCTCGACGGAGGGGTCGCCGTGGTGGAGCTGGCACCGATGCTGTTTCCGCTGGAGTGGGCCGCCGAACCGCTGAGCGCCGCGCTCACCCTGGCCTCCCGCGCCCAGGCGCTGATCGTGGACCTTCGCGCCAACCGGGGCGGCGACCCGGACACGGTCGCCTTCGTCTGCAGCTACCTGCTGGACGAGCGCACCCACCTCAACACCATGTACTGGCACGGCGGCGAGCACAGCGAGCAGTCCTGGAGCCTGCCGCACGTTCCCGGCGCGCGCTTCGGCGGCAGCAAGCCGTTGTATGTGCTGTCCAGCGACAGCACCTTCTCTGCCGCTGAGGAGCTGGCGTACGACCTCCAACAACTCGGCCGCGCCGTAGTCGTCGGCGAGCCCACCCGCGGCGGCGCACACCCGTGCCAGGGCTGGACCCTGCACCCACACCTTGAAGCCACCGTGCCCGTCGGCCGCGCCATCAACCCCGTCTCCCACACGAACTGGGAGGGCACCGGTGTGCAGCCGGATATCCCTTGCGCCGCTGCTGACTCCCTCGACCACGCTCACGCCCTGGCCCTCGCCCGACTGGCAGGCTGACCCAGTCCAGCTCATCGCCAGCACTGCACGCAGCGCCCCCCAACGGTCGTAGGGGGGACGCCCTGAAGGCAGCTTTCGAGCGCCGGAAGCAGGCGCATCGGGAGGTCGTCGCAACTGGCTTGGTACACAGCGGCGAGCGTGGCTTCCCACAAGGAGAACTGTAGGAAGAAGCTGCTCAGCGGTTCCTGCTCGGGCACGGGGTGGCTGTCCTCGAACCATACGGTGGGGTCGCCGCGGGCCGACAGTGGGGACCGTCCGGTGGCAAGACGGACGTTCGCTTCAAGGACGGAGGACCAGCTTCCCCTTCGTATGACGGCCAAGCAGATCCTCGTGCGCGTCGCGGGCCCGCGCCAGGTCGTACTCCGCGCCGACCAAGGGCCGCAGGCGACGCCGCGCCGTGAGGTCGAGCAGCTCCGCCAGCTCCGCACCGCCGGCGCCGTTCCTGGCGATGAGCGGGATGACCCAGAAGCCGGCGACGGTGATGTTGTCCACCGCCAGTCGGCTCGGCGCAATAGCGGAGGCTGTCTGCCGGGACGAGGCGCCGTAGGTCACCAGTCGGCCGAGGTGTCCGAGTGTGTCCAGGCCGGCGTCGAGGACGGGGCCGCCGATGGCGTCCAGGACGATGTCGAACCGGGTGTCCGTGATTGGCGCTTCGCCCGCAGCCACCCCCTGCGGTAACGCGACCAGGTGGCGGTCGGCGACGACCGTCTTGGCAGCGTAACCGCCCTGCGGAACATAGCCGAGGACTCGTCGGCCGGCTGCGGTCCGGCCGACGACCTCCATGCCAGGAATACGGGGCAGCGGGCCTTGGGGGGCGTAGGGACCGTCGGTGTGCTCGCCCGCGATCTGCTTGATGTCGCCGAAATTGACACCCGCGGCCCTCCACCTGGACCAGAGTCTCGCCCGGCCCCGCCAGCGGATCTGGCACATCGGCCTCCTCCAGGACCTCCGGCCCACCGAACCTCCCGAACCGCATGGCACGCATGAATGCCCTCCTGTGAGATCACTGTTTCCAGCCCGTCTGAAGAGCTGTCCCGCACTGCTGGTCAACGGCCAAGCATGTGCGGAGTGCGGTCACCGGGCCGGGAAGCGGGTGCCTCAGGGTTCCTCTTCCAGGAGGAGCCCATTGGTCATGTAGCTGATCGTGCGGTACCAGCCGGCCAGAACGAGGATTTCGAGCAGCTGGCCATCCTCGTAGTGCACAAAGCCAACCTTCCGGCCACTAACTACGGCCGGTGTACGGAGACAACCTCGTACGGTACGAGGTCGAGCGTCGCGATCTCCAGTACTTGCTCCATGCACGCCCGCACATCGGCGTCTTCGCGCGCGGCCGCCAGATCCGCTTGCGAGCGCCACTGGTTGTAGTTGGCCACTCGAGTTCCCTCAAGACCCCGGTGAATATTGGCCTGCACATAGCCAGGCTGCTTCGGCATGACCTCCCGCGCCATGTACTGGAGCAGCTCGATGAGACGTTGCTGATTCTCGGGAGCGACAGTGAAGACATTGATGTAAGTGACCAGGTCGCCGCCCGTACTGATCTCGGTCATGCTCAATATCTCCTCGCAGGCCCTGTGAGAGATGGTGTCCGTCACAGGAAGCAACACGGATCGGCACCGCGCTTCTTCCAGGCCCTGGCACTGCCCAACGCGCGTGTCTGACAAGGAAGTTCGGACGCCATCCAGGACCTCCGGACGCCAAGCTTGGGGAGCACCGAACTGAACCCCTGTGCGCTGCGACAGTGGCCCGTCCCCATCCCGCACAGACCCGGGGCCCTGGACCGCTACCTGCGCTGGCGCAACGCCAAGGCCCGCCACCCCGACGTCCTCGCCGCCCAGCGCAAGGAAGACGCCTGCATCCGCAAGGAGAAGGGCATCCGCTGGAGCGGACGCCCCTCACCACAGCAGCCTGACCGCTCAACCCGGTGATCGGAAAACGATCACCGGGCGGCTCAGCCATCGGCCACGCTTGTCGGGCCGGGAAGCGGTGGAACAGGGTTAGCCGATGTCAAGGACGTGGTACGGGCCTATGCCTGTCCCCGTGCCCGGTGCCGCTTTGCGTACGACCAGGTCACCGCGGTCATCAGGGCCGGGATGGCGAAAAGCGGGGCAAAAGCGAACCCCCAGACAGTCTGCGCCGTACCGCTCGACATGTACGTCTGGCTCTCGACGGTGAAAGCGACCACGAGTTGCCACAGCGCCACCAGGAACAGGACGCCCGAGGCGGTCCAGGCCAGCGGGGCGAGAACCCTGGGGCGCAGCGGCCTCCACCGGTCGCTGACGAGCAGCAGCGGAAACAGAGCGGCCAGCTCAGTGAGGACGGAGAGGCCGACGACGTACGCGATGCCCCAGCCCGGGATGTCGAAGACGTCGTGCAGCACTTGGTCGCTGTAGCCCACATAGACACCGGATGCCATGGCGATCCGCCACAGGCCGGAAGGGACGGCGCACAGAGCGATGGCGTGGGCCGCGAGGCGAGCCCAGACAGGCGCAGGTACGGAGGCGGGGAGAGGGGTGGTCGCTGTCGTCATGACGTACATGCTGGCCCTGGACATAGCGGCCGCGCTTCGTCCGCTACGGCGGACCGTATCCGCCCTGCGGATGAGGGCGCACCTGCTGAAGGAGGACCTGAGGCGGGCTCAATCGCCGCACGAGCTGGGTTATCCAACCGTCCGGCGATCGAGCACATCACGACCAACCCGGTGAACGTTCGCGGTCACAACACTAGACCCGACTTCGCAGACCCGTCAGCCGGAGTCCCAAGGGGTGTGGCGCGTCCGCGCGCCACGTCCAAGGCGGCATGGTCGGCTCGCCCTCTTGGCAAGTTCGGCGAGGAACTGCGGCATTCGGTCGGCGCTGAAGTCGTAGAAGCGCGCCCACTGCAGCTTGAGCGCGATACGCGCCATCTGGGCGTACATGCCCCGGCCAGGAGGCCGTGCGGGCTCCGAACAGCGCTGCTGTGCCGCGAGTAACTGGTCAGGTCCGGGAGTCCGAAACGGCCGGCCGGAGACTACTCGGCATCTCCAAATCGACCAGGGTGGCAAGCGGTGAGCAAGTGCCCTGACCTGCGCATTTTCTGATGCCGACTCAACCCGCAATGTGAGGTGCATCACATACCGGCGTGGCGTGTGGGGTCCTAGGGGTTCCGCGACCTGCTACAACGCTGTTTTCGATCTTGTTTTCCGTGTCGTGATTCTTGAGCCGTGCCGAGGCGCCCGGCGCACCCACATCACGACAACGGGAGGAAGACTTCACCGTGTTGACGCACATCGCAGAGTTCGGCCAGATCGTTCCCGCCCTGCTTGGGCTCCTCTGGCTCGTCGCTCTCGCGTCCAATCCGATCGCCCCGTGCGGCCCGTCCGCCCAGCACCCCGCGAAGACCATCACCGACCACCTGCGGGCCATGGCCAACCACGCCCGGGGTGATCGCCCGGAGGTCCGGCGCGGGGGGCGACAAGTAGATCGTGCCCCGGCGGCAGGCGCCATCCCCTGGGGCACCTCACATGGTGACCCAACAGGCAGCAAAGCGACGACCTTTCGATACGAGGTACAGGAGGTGCGCGGGGCTGTCGGCAGACTAGGGCTTTTCTCAGGTGGGACGCTGGTTGGATCCGGAACCATGCCCCTCCTATCGGATACCGATCTCTGGCTGCGCCGTTTCCACGACGCGCCGCAAGGTGCCGCACCCCGTGTGGTGTGCTTTCCGCACGCCGGCGGTGCGGCCAGCTGGTACCGGCCGCTCGCCACCGGGCTGGCCACGCGCGCCGAGGTGCTGGTGGTGCAGTACCCGGGCCGCCAGGACCGTCACAACGAGCCCCTGATCGACGACGTACACGTCCTGGCCCGGCGCATCACCGAGGTGGTCGCCCCGCTGCGCGACCGCCCGCTGGTGCTGTTCGGGCACAGCATGGGCGCCTCCGTGGCGTTCGAGGTCGCGACGGCGCTCCAGGCCAGGTCGGCGGAGGTGGCCCACCTCTATGTGTCCGGGCGCCGGGCGCCGCAGCACTCCCACGACGAGCAGGTGCACCGGCTCGACGACGCGGGCGTGATCGCCGAGGTGCGCCGGCTGGCCGGCACGGACTCGCGCGTCTTCGACGACGAGGAACTGGTCCGCATGGTGCTACCCGCGATCCGCGGCGACTACCGCGCCGCCGAGACCTACCGCTACCGGCCTGGACCACCGCTGACCTGCCCGGTCACGGCGCTCACCGGGGACGCCGACCCCAAGACGACCGTCCAGGAGGCGGCCGACTGGCAGGAGCGGACCACGGGCCCGTTCCAGCTGCGGGTGTTCCCCGGCGGCCACTTCTTCCTCGCCGAGCACAGCACAGCGGTGATGGACCTGCTTTCCGGCGAATCACCTAGTGCTCGGCGCTCTACTTTGACACCAGTTCCGGGTCCGTCGCCTCGCGGACCTTCCGCGTGCTGAGAGGAAACCGGATGACCAGGCGTGCACTCATCACCGGCATCACCGGGCAGGACGGCTCGTACCTCGCAGAGCATCTGATCAAGCAGGGCTATCAGGTGTGGGGACTGATGCGAGGTCAGGCCAACCCGCGCAAGTCGCGGGTGGCCCGGCTGATGTCCGAACTGTCCTTCGTCGACGGCGACCTGATGGACCAGGCGTCCCTGGTCTCGGCGGTGGACCTCGTCCAGCCGGACGAGGTCTACAACCTCGGCGCCATCTCCTTCGTACCGATGTCGTGGCAGCAGGCCGAACTCGTCACCGAGGTCAACGCCATGGGCGTGCTGCGCATGCTGGAGGCGATCCGCCAGGTCTCCGGCCTGTCCGCCTCGCGGCACGCCACCGGCAAGCAGATCCGCTTCTACCAGGCGTCGTCCTCGGAGATGTTCGGCAAGGCCGCGGAGACCCCGCAGCGCGAGACGACCATCTTCCACCCGCGCAGCCCCTACGGCGTGGCCAAGGCGTACGGCCACTTCATCACCCGCAACTACCGCGAGTCGTTCGGCATGTACGCCGTCGGCGGCATCCTCTTCAACCACGAATCCCCGCGCCGCGGCGCGGAGTTCGTGACCCGCAAGATCTCCCTGGGCGTCGCCCGGATCAAACTGGGCCTCCAGGAGAAACTCCCCCTCGGCAACATCGACGCCCTGCGCGACTGGGGCTTCGCCGGCGACTACGTGCGGGCCATGCACCTGATGCTGCAGCAGGAAAAGCCCGACGACTACGTCGTCGGCACCGGCGAGATGCACTCGGTGCGCGAGGCCATGAGCCTCGCCTTCGAGCACGTCGGGCTCAACTGGCAGGACCACGTGTACATCGACCCCGCGCTGGTGCGTCCCGCCGAGGTGGAGATCCTCTGCGCGGACACCACCCGCGTCCGCCAGGAACTGGGCTGGAAGCCCGAGGTCGACTTCACGTCGCTGATCCGGATGATGGTCGACGCCGACCTCAAGCACGTCGCCACCGAGCACGAGTACGGCGAACTGCTGGCAGCCGCCGGCTGGTAGCTCGCGGGACCCACCGCAGACCCCGAGCGGGGCGCGCACCCGGTGCGCGCCCCGCTCGTTCTTGCCCTCTTACCGCTCAGGCGGAGTGGAGCTTGGCGTAGAACCCGCCGCGGCCCAGCAGTTCGGCGTGCGTGCCGCGCTCCACCACGTTGCCGCGGTCCATGACGACGATCAGGTCGGCGCCCCGGACGGTGGACAGGCGGTGCGCGATCACAAAGCTCGTGCGGCCCGCCCGCAGGGACACCATGGCTTGCTGGATCAGCGCCTCGGTGCGGGTGTCGACCGACGAGGTGGCCTCGTCCAGGACCAGGATCGCCGGCTGCGCGAGGAAGGCCCGCGCCAGCGTGATCAGTTGCCGCTCGCCGGCGCTCAGACCGCCGTGGTCGTCGTCCAGCACGGTGTCGTAGCCGTCCGGCAGGGCGCGCACGAACCGGTCCACGCACATGGCCCGGGCGGCGTCCACGACCTCCGCACGGGTGGCCCCCGGGCGGCCGTAGGCGATGTTCTCGGCGATGGTGCCGTGGAACAGCCAGGTGTCCTGCGACACCAGGCCGATGCGCGAGCGCAGGTCCGCGCGGGTCAGGGCGGGGGTGTCGACGCCGTCCAGGAGGATGCGGCCGGCGTCGGGGTCGTAGAAGCGCAGCAGCAGGTTACCCAGGGTCGTCTTGCCGGCGCCGGTGGGGCCGACGATCGCCACCAGTTGGCCCGGCTCCGCCGTGAGGGACAGGTTCTCGATCAGCGGCTCGTCGGGCAGGTAACGGAACGACACGTCCGAGAACTCGACCCGGCCCCGCACCGAGGCCATGCGCTTCGGGGAGGCCGGGGCGGGCGACTGCTCGGGCTCGTCGAGGAGTTCGAAGACGCGGCGGGCCGAGGCGATGCCGGACTGGAGCTGGCCGGAGAAGTTGGACACGTCGATGATCGGGCGGCTGAACATGCCCGAGTACTGGATGAACGCCTGCACGTCGCCGATCGTCACCGCACCCGAGGCCACCCGCAGCGCGCCCACCACCGCCACCAGCACGTAGTTGAGGTCGGTCACGAAGCGCGTCGTGGGAGAGACGAGACCGGAGAACGCCTGGGCGCGGTAACCGGAGTGGTACAGCGCCTCGTTGTGCTCGTCGAACCGCTCCTCGGCGAGTTCCCGGCGGCCGAACGCCTTGACCAGGGAGTGACCGCTGTAGCTCTCCTCGACGTGGGCGCTCAGCTCGCCGGTGCTCTTCCACTGCTGCTGCACGCGCGGCCACGCCCGTTTGCTGATCCAGGTCGCGAGTGCCAGCGCCACCGGCACGCTGAGCAGCACGAACAGCGCCAGCTCGACGGAGATCACCAGCATGATGGCCAGCACACCGACGACCGAGAAGACCGAGTTGATCATCTGGCCGATGGTCTGCTGCAGGGTGCGCTGGAGGTTGTCGATGTCGTTGGTGACCCGGCTGAGCACCTCTCCGCGCGGGTTGCGGTCGAAGTAACCCACCGGCAGGCGGGTGAGCTTGGCGTCGACGTCCTCGCGCAGCCGGTGCACCGCGTGCTGCACCACCGCGGCGGCGAGCCGCCCCTGCGCCAGCATGCACAGCGAACCCACCACGTACAGGGCGACGATGACCGCGAGCACCCCGCCCAGCGCACGCAGGTCCACGCCCTGGCCCGGGGTGACGTCGACGGTGCTGATGACGTTGGCGACGGTGTCCTTGCCGTCGGCGCGCAGATGCTCCAGCACCTGCTCCTCCGACGCGTTCGCGGGCAGCGAGCGGCCCACGAGACCGGCGAAGATGAGGTCGGTGGCGTCGCCGAGGAGTTTGGGGCCCAGCAGGTTCAGCACGATCGAGGCGGTGCCGAGCAGGGCCATCGGGACGAGCTTGGCCCGGTAGGGCCGCAGCAGGCCCAGGAGCCGTCCGGTGGTGGCGGGTTCGTGTTTCTCGGCGGGTACGGGTACGGCCGCCGGGGGCGCCTCGCGGGTCGGGGCGGTCATCGGATCTCCTGGTGGGCGGGCTGGGAGAGCGCGATCTCCCGATAGGTGGGGTTGTCCCGCGACAGCTGTGCGGGCGTGCCGGAGCCGACCACGTGTCCGTCGTCCAGCAGCAGGACGTGGTCGGCGTCCTCGGCCGCGCCCACCCGCTGCGTCACCAGGAGCACCGTCGCGTCGGCGAGTTCGGTCGCCAGCGCGGCCCGCAGCCGGGCCTCGGTGCCGTGGTCGAGGGCGGAGAAGCAGTCGTCCAGCAGGTAGATGCCGGGGCGTCGGAGCAGCGTCCGGGCGATCGCCAGACGCTGGCGCTGGCCGCCGGAGAGATTGGAACCGCCCTGCGCCACCGGCGCGTCCAGCCCGATCCGCTCGACGAACTCCCGTGCCTGGGCGACCTCCAGCGCGTGCCACAGTTCGGCGTCCGTGGCGTCGGGGCGGCCGAAGCGCAGGTTCGAGGCCACGGTGCCGCTGAACAGGTGCGGCTGCTGCGGCACATGGCCGACGGTCTGCGACAGCACCGCCGGGTCGAGGGCGCGTACGTCGACGCCGTGCACCCGGATGTGGCCGGCGGTGACGTCGTACAGCCGCAGCACCAGGTTCAGGAGCGTCGACTTGCCGCTGCCGATGCTGCCGAGGATCGCGACCTTCTGACCGGGCCGGACGACGAGGTCGACGTCGCGCAGGACGGGCTTCTCCGCACCGGGGTAGCCGAAGGCGGCGCCCCGCAGTTCGAGGTGGCCGGGGGCGGGAAGCTCCCGCACCGGACGCTCGGGCGCCGGCACGCTGGTGCGGGCGTCCAGCACCTCCTGGATACGCCCGGCCGAGACGGCGGCCCGCGAGCCCTCGGTGAACACCATCACCGCCATGATGATCGAGACGATGATCAGCGTGACGTAGCTGAGCAGCGCGGTGAGGGCGCCCAGTTGCATGTCGCCGGCGTCGATCCGCCGCCCGGAGACCCAGATGATCACCACGGTCAGGACGTTCATCACGATCATCACCACGACCGGCATGGCCGCGATGATCCGCCCCACCCGCAGCGACACCTCGAACAGCTCGTCGTTCGCGCGGTCGAAGCGGGCACGCTCATGGTCGTCGCGGACGAAGGCGCGGATCACCCGCACCCCGCTGATCCGCTCGCGCAGCAGGTGGTTGATGCGGTCCATGGACTTCTGCATGCGCGCGTAGAACGGGCTCAGCCGGCCCAGCACCACCGTCAGGCTCGCGATCACGGCCACCACGAGCGCGACGACGACCACGGACACCGCGACGTCCTGGAGGACGGCCAGCACGACTCCGCCCAGGCACATGATGACCGCCGACACCGCCACGTCCGCCGTCGTCAGGACGATGGTCTGCACCTGCTGGACGTCGTTCACGGTGCGGGTGAGGAGCGAGGGCGTGCCGATCTCGCCCACCTCGCGCGCCGACAGGCCGAGCACGGCCCGGAAGACCCGGCGGCGCAGATCGCGTCCGAGGCCGGCCGCGCACCGGGCGGCGAACACGACGGCGCCGGCGGCGGTGACGATCTGCACCACGGCGACGGCCAGCATCACCGCGCCGATGGTGAAGATGTACTCCACGTCGCCGGTGAGGATGCCGTGGTCGATGACGGCGGCGTTCAGGGTGGGCAGCAGCAGGGTGGCCACGGTCTGGATCAGTTGCAGCACCAGCAGGGCCACAAGCCCTCGGCGGTAGGGCCGCAGATGGGTTTTCAGGAATCCGATCAGCACACGGCACTCCCCTTGAGGTCCAGGGCGACACGGTTTGCCCGACCAGCAGACCGCACGGGGAGCGTGGGGGATCACTAGACTTCCGCGGCCCAAGGACTCGCAGAATCCCTAGTGTTCCCGCTCCTACGGTGGTGTCAGACCCTGAGGCCGTCGTGAGGAGTGCCCGGATGAGCGAGATCCTGAGTGCCATCGAGTCGGATGACGCGGGGCCCCGGGATTTTGAAGCCCTGCCGGTGCCCGACAGCTACCGGGGGGTCGTGGTCCGCCGCGAGGACGTCGGCATGTTCGAGGGACTGCGGACCCGGGAGAAGGACCCGCGCCGATCGCTGCGCCTGGCCGAGGTGCGGACCCCCGAGGTCGGGCCGGGCGAGGCGCTGATCGCGGTGATGGCATCGTCCGTCAACTACAACACGGTGTGGTCCTCGATCTTCGAGCCGCTGCCCACCTTCACCTTCCTCAAGCGGCTCGGCGGCAAGCACGACCTGCCCCACCATGTGCTCGGCTCCGACCTCGCCGGCGTCGTGCTCCGCGTCGGCACGGGCGTCACCGCATGGCAGCCCGGCGACCGCGTCGTGGCGCACTGCCTGGACGTCGAACTGGAGCACCCGGACGGCCACGGCGACACCATGCTCGACCCGCAGCAGCGCATCTGGGGCTTCGAGACCAACTACGGCGGCCTCGCCGAGCTCGCCCTGGTCAAGGCAAACCAGCTGATGCCCAAGCCGGAGCACCTCACCTGGGAGGAGGCGGCGGCGCCGGGCCTGGTCAACTCCACCGCGTACCGGCAACTCGTCTCCGCCAACGGCGCGAACATGAAGCAGGGCGACACGGTCCTGATCTGGGGCGCCTCCGGCGGGCTCGGCTCCTACGCCACCCAGCTCGCCCTCAACGGCGGCGCGACGCCGGTGTGCGTGGTCTCCTCGCCGCAGAAGGCGGAGGTCGTCCGCAGGGCCGGCGCCGAGCTGATCATCGACCGGTCCGCCGAGGGATACCGGTTCTGGAGCGACGAGCACACCCAGGACCCCAGGGAGTGGAAGCGGTTCGGCGCGCGGATCCGCGAACTGACCGGCGGCCAGGACCCGGACATCGTCTTCGAGCACCCCGGCCGGGAGACCTTCGGCGCCAGTGTGTACGTCGCCAGACGCGGCGGCACCATCGTCACCTGTGCCTCCACCAGCGGCTTTCTCCACCAGTACGACAACCGCTATCTGTGGATGCACCTCAAGCGCGTCATCGGCACCCACTTCGCCACCTACCGCGAGGCATGGGAGGCGAACCGGCTGGTCGCCCAGGGGCGGATCCACCCGACGCTGTCCACGGTGTACCCGCTGGAGGAGACCGGGCAGGCCGCGTACGACGTGCACCGCAACACCCACCAGGGCAAGGTCGGCGTGCTGTGCCTGGCGCCCTCGGAGGGGCTGGGCGTGCGCGACCACGCGCTGCGCGACCGCCACCTGGACGCAATCAACCGGTACCGGATCTCCGACGCCCGCCGCGCCGAGGATGGAGCCCCGCTGCGATGAACGACACGTCTTCCGTGCCGGCGGCGTGCCCGTTCCCGTCCCCGCGCGACCCGCACCATCCCCTGGACCTGCCCCCCGAGTACGGGCGCCTGCGCGAGGACCACCCGGTCCGCAGGGTCGAGACCCCCGCCGGCGACGTCGCCTGGCTGGTCAGCCGCTACTCCGACGTACGTGCGCTGCTGGCCGACCCGCGGTTCAGCGCCGAGGTGGTGAACCCCGGCTACCCCCGCTACCTCTTCCCGGTCGACCCGCAGCCGGGAGCGTTCGTCACGGTCGACCCGCCGGAGCACACCCGCTACCGGCGAATGATCATGAGCATGTTCACCAAGAAGAAGGCCGAGAGCATCCGGCCCGCGGTGCAGAAGCTCGTGGACGAACGCATCGACGCGCTGCTCGCCGGGCCGCAGCCCGCCGACCTGGTGTCGGCCTTCGCCCGGCCGATCCCGCTCACCGTCGTGTGCGAACTGCTCGGCGTCCCCTACAAGGACCGGCTGGCCTTCGGCCGCTGGATCGGCACCCTCGTCGAGACCACCTCCAGCCAGGCGCACCGCAACGCCGCCGCCGGCGCCCTCTTCGGCTACCTCACCAAGCTCGTCATGCACAAGGAGCGCGAGCCCAGCGACGACGTGCTCGGGCTCCTGGTGGAGAACCAGCTCAAGACCGGTGAGATCAGACGCGAAGAGGTCGTCGTCATCGGCATGATGCTGCTGTCGGCCGGCTACGACACCACCGCCAGCTCCATCGCGCTCAGCGTGCTCGCGCTGCTCGAACACCCCGACCAGCTGGTGAAACTCCGTGAGAACCCCGACCTGGTGGTCGGCGCCGTGGAGGAACTGCTGCGCCACCAGAACGTCATGCAGTGCGGGGTGGGCCGGGTCGCCAAGGAGGACGTGGAGATCGCCGGACAGGTGATCAGGGCGGGCGAGGGCGTCATCGCCCTGCTCTCCTCGGCCGACCGTGACGAGAGCGTCTACGCCGACGCCGACCGGCTCGACATCACCCGCAAGGACAGCACCCCGCTGGCCTTCGGGCACGGAATCCACAGTTGCATCGCGAAGTTCCTCTCGCGCGTGGAACTCCAGGTGGCCGTCCTCACGCTGATCACCCGCATTCCGACGCTGAAGCTCGCCAAGCCCGCGCAGGAACTGCGCTTCCGCGACGGCGCCATCGTCTACAGCCTGCGGGAGCTGCCCGTCACCTGGTGACCGCCCGTCACCTCGTGCACCCCGTCACCCGGCGCGCGCCGGCCTTCGAAGGCCGGCGCGGCCTTCGACGGTTTCCGGGGGATGCCGCCCCGCTTTCTAGGGGGATGCCACCCCGCGCCGAACAAGACTTTCGAGCACGTCGCTGTCGCCTGTCGAGATGGGTTGAGAGATGGACAACGAACAGAAGCTCCGGGACTACCTTCGACGGGCCAGTACGGACCTTCAGCGCACTCGGCGGCGGCTTCAGGACCTGGAGGCGGCGGCGCAGGAGCCGATCGCCGTCGTCGGTATCGGCTGCCGCTTCCCCGGCGGGGTGAAGAGCCCCGAGGACCTGTGGCGCATGGTCGTCAGCGGCGAGCACGGCATCCGCCCGTTCCCCCAGGACCGCGGCTGGGACCCGGACATGCTCGCCCTGTCGGCCACCGACCAGGGCGGCTTCCTCGACGGTGCCGGAGAGTTCGACGCCGACTTCTTCGGCATCTCGCCGCGCGAGGCGCTGGGCATGAACCCGCAGCAGCGGGTCCTGCTGGAGGTCACCTGGGAGGCGCTGGAGCGGGCCGGCATAGACCCGCACACCCTCAAGGGCAGCCAGACCGCGGTGTTCGCCGGCGCCATGAACCAGGACTACCAGCTCGGTCCCCGCGACGGCGGCGAGGGCATGGTCCTGCTCGGCAGCTCCAACAGCGTCATCTCCGGACGCATCTCCTACACCCTCGGCCTCGTCGGGCCCTCCGTCACCCTCGACACCGCCTGCTCGTCGTCGCTGGTGGCGATGCATCTGGCCATGCAGGGGCTGCGCGCCGGCGAGTGCTCGCTCGCGCTGGCCGGCGGTGTGACCGTCATGGCGAACCCGGCGACGTTCATCGAGTTCTCCCGCCAGGGCGGCCTGTCCTCGGACGGCCGCTGCCGCTCGTTCGCCGACTCCACCGACGGCACCGGCTGGGCCGAGGGCGTCGGCATGCTCGTCCTGGAACGCCTCTCGGACGCGCAGCGCAACGGCCACGAGGTCCTCGCGGTCCTGCGCGG
This sequence comes from Streptomyces sp. SD31, assembly GCF_052068475.1. NCBI lineage: Bacteria > Bacillati > Actinomycetota > Actinomycetes > Kitasatosporales > Streptomycetaceae > Streptomyces > Streptomyces sp. SD31. The sequence goes on from NZ_JBQHCX010000007.1 coordinate 386,603, forward strand.
CTCGGCCGTCAACCAGGACGGCGCCTCCAACGGCCTCACCGCGCCCAACGGCCCCTCGCAGCGACGCGTCATCGAGCAGGCCCTCGTCAACGCGCGGCTCACCAGCGACCAGATCGACGTCGTCGAGGCGCACGGCACCGCCACCACCCTCGGCGACCCCGTCGAGGCCCAGGCCCTGCTCGCCACCTACGGCCGGGACCGCGACGCGAACCGGCCGCTGCTGCTCGGCTCCGTGAAGTCCAACCTCAGCCACACCCAGGCCGCCGCCGGAGTCGCCGGCGTGATCAAGGCCGTCATGGCGATCCGCCACGGCGTCGTCCCGCAGACCCTCGGCGTCGACCGGCCCTCCTCGCACGTCGACTGGGACTCCGGCGCCGTAGAACTGGTGCGGGAGAACCGGCCCTGGCCCGAGACCGGGCAGCCCCGCCGCGCCGCCGTCTCCTCGTTCGGCCTCAGCGGCACCAACGCGCACACCATCATCGAGCAGGCCCCGCCCGCCGAGGCACCCACGCAGGAGCAGGTCCCGGTGCCCGCGGGCACCGTGCCGGTCCTCGTCTCGGGCCGCTCCCGGGAGGCGCTGCGCGCCCAGGCCGCGCGGCTGCTGACCGTCGTCGACCAGCACCGCGCACTCGACCTCGCCCACTCGCTGGCCACCACCCGGTCGAGCTTCGACCACCGCGCCGCGATCACCGGCGACATCCGGGCCGGCCTCGCCGCCCTCGCCGCCGACGAACCGGCCGCCGGGCTCCTTCAGGCCACCGTGACCCGCTCGAAGTGCGCGTTCCTCTTCACCGGCCAGGGCGCCCAGCGCCTCGGCATGGGACGCGAACTGTCCGAGCGCTTCGCCGTCTTCCGGGAGGCGTTCGACGCCGCCCTGGCCCACCTCGACCCCGCGCTGCGCGACATCGTCTGGGGCGACGACGCCGAGATCCTGGACCAGACGCGGCACACTCAGCCCGCGCTGTTCGCGTTCGAGGTCGCCCTCTACCGCCTGGCCGAATCCCTGGGCCTGAAGCCCGACTTCGTCGCCGGGCACTCGATCGGCGAGATCGCCGCCGCGCACGTCGCCGGAGTGCTCTCGCTGGAGGACGCCGCCCGCCTCGTCACCGCCCGCGGCGACCTCATGCAGGCACTGCCCGCCGGCGGCGCCATGCTGGCGGTCACCGCCACCGAGGACGAGGTCCTGGCCCACCTCGGCGACGCCGAGTCGGACGGGCGGATCCCCGCCGGACAGGTCTCCGTCGCCGCCGTCAACGGCCCCCGCTCGGTCGTCGTCGCCGGAGCGGCCGACGCCGTCGCCGCGATCGAGGCGCACTTCACCGCCGAGGGCCGCAAGACCAAGCGCCTCGCGGTGTCGCACGCCTTCCACTCGCCGCTGATGGACCCGATGCTCGCCGACTTCCGCGCCGTCGTCGCCGACCTCACCCTGAACCCGCCGCTCATCCCCCTGATCTCCAATGTCACCGGCGAGCAGGCCCGCGTCGAGCAGGTCACCTCCGCCGACTACTGGGTGGACCACGTCCGCCGCGCGGTGCGGTTCGCCGACGGCGTCCGCTGGCTGCACGAGCACGGCGTCACCACCTTCCTCGAAGTCGGCCCCGACGCCGTCTTGTCCGCCCTGGCACAGGAGAGCGCAGACGACGTCACCGCACTGCCCCTGCTGCGCTCCGGCCGCCCCGAGACCGACACCGTCACCGCCGCCCTCGCCGCCCTGCATGTGCGCGGCACCACCGTGAAGTGGGCCGAGTACTTCGCCGGCACCGGCGCCCGCCGAGTCGACCTGCCGACGTACGCCTTCCAGACCCGGCGCTACTGGCCCAAGGGCGGCAGCTTCGGCTTCGACCCGCGCTCGGCCGGCCTCGGCGCCGCGCAGCACCCGCTGCTCACCGCCGCGGTCTCGCTCGCCGACTCCGACGGGGTGCTGCTCACCGGCCGCCTCACCCGCACCACCCACCCGTGGCTGGTCGACCACGCCGTGCGCGGCACGGTCCTGCTGCCCGGCACCGCCTTCCTCGAACTCGCCGTCCGCGCCGGCGACGAGGTCGGCTGCGACCGCGTCGAGGAACTGACCCTCACCGCGCCGCTCGCGCTGCCCGAGACCGGCGGCGTCCAGGTGCAGCTGTGGATCGGCAAGCCGGACGCCGACGGCCGCCGCACCGTCACCGTCCACTCCCGCCCGGACGGCGAGGAGGACGAGCCGTGGACGCAGCACGCCACCGGCGTCCTCACCTCACCCGCCCGCGCCACGTCCTTCGGCACCACCGTGTGGCCGCCCGCCGACGCCCGCCCCCTCGACATCGACGGCTGCTACGACCAGTTCGCGGGCATGGGCTTCGAGTACGGGCCCGTGTTCCAGGGGCTCCAGGCGGCCTGGCAGGGCGGCGACGGCGCCCTCTACGCCGAGGTGCGGCTGCCCGAGGACGCCGACGCGGCGGGCTTCGGCCTGCACCCGGCACTGCTGGACGCCGCTCTGCACGCCGCGCTCGCCGCCGGGGAGGGCGACGCCGGACTGCCGTTCTCCTGGGAGGGCGTGTCCCTGCACGCCACCGGCGCGAGCGAACTGCGCGTGCGCCTGACCCGCAGCGGCGACAACACCTACGCCATCGCCGCGGCCGACGCCTCCGGCGAACCGGTCGCCACCGTGGACTCGCTGGTCGTACGGCCCGTCGGCGCACCCTCCGCCGCCACCGACCGCGACGCGCTGTTCACCGTCGACTGGGTGTCGGTCACCGTGCCCGCGGAGCCCACCGCGTACTCCGTGCTGGGCGAGGACGTGTTCGGGCTCGGCGGCGAAGACGACGCCGACGTGCTCGTCGTGCCCCTGCTCGGCGACGCGGACGTCGTCGGCTCCGTGCACACGCTCACCGAACGCGTCCTCAGCCTGCTCCAGGAGGAGCGCGAGGAACGGCTCGTCTTCGTCACCAGCAACCGCGACCTCGCCTCCGCCGCCGTCTGGGGCATGGTCCGCTCCGCCCAGTCCGAGGCCCCCGGCCGCCACACCCTGCTCGAACTCGACGGCACCGAAGCCTCGTTGACGGCGCTGGGCCAGGCGATCGGCTCCGACGAACCGCAGCTCGCCCTGCGTGACGGCGAGGCCTACGCGCCCCGCCTGACCCGCGCCCAAGCCGCCGAGCCGCAGGCCGACTGGGGCGACAAGGTCCTGGTCACCGGCGGCACCGGCGGTCTCGGCAAGCTGATCGCACAGCACCTCGTGACGGCGTACGGTGTCCGCGAACTGGTGCTGGTCAGCCGCAGCGGCACGGCCGACGTCTCCGAACTGCGGGCGCTGGGCGCCGAGGTGACCGTCGCCGCGTGCGACGTCGCCGACCGCGAGGCGCTGGCGGAGCTGCTGCGCGAGCACCCCGTCAGCGCGGTCGTGCACGCGGCCGGCGTCCTCGACGACGGCGTGCTCTCCTCCCTCACCCCCGAACGGCTCCACCCCGTGCTGCGCCCCAAGGCGGACGCGGCCTGGCACCTGCACGAACTCACCCGGGACCTGGACCTCAAGGCGTTCGTGCTGTTCTCGTCCCTCGCCGGCACCTGGGGCACCCCCGGCCAGGCCAACTACGCGGCGGGCAACCACTTCCTCGACGCACTCGCCGAATACCGGCGGGCCGAGGGCCTGCCCGCCGTGTCGCTCGCCTGGGGCGCCTGGGCGGGGGCCGGCATGCTCGCCGACGCCGACGCCGAGCGCATGGCCCGCACCGGCATGCCACCGCTCACCGTCGAGCAGGGACTGCGGCTGTTCGACGCCACGGTCGCGGGCTCCCACGCCACCGCCGTACCCGCGCGGTTCGACCTCGCGACGCTGCGCCGGCGCGGCGAGGTGCCGCCCTTGCTGCGCGGCCTGATCCGCACCCGCGTCCGCCGCGCCGCCACCGGCTCGCAGACCGCCGACACCCTCGTCCGCCGCCTCGCCCAACTGCCCGCGGACGAGCGCGGCGACGCCCTGCTCGACCTGGTGCGCACGCAGGTCGCCGCGGTGCTCGGCCACGCCTCGGGCGCCGAGATCGAGCCGACGCGGCAGTTCCAGGACCTCGGCTTCGACTCGCTCACCGCGGTCGAACTGCGCAACCAGCTCACCGCCGTGACCGGGCTCAGACTGCCCGCGACGATGGTGTTCGACTACCCGACCCCCACCGCGCTCGCCGCCCACCTGCTGGACGACCTCTTCGACGGCGCGGCCGAGATCACCGCCCCCACCGCGGTCACCGACGTCTCCGACGACCCGATCGTCATCGTCGGGATGGGCTGCCGCTACCCCGACGGCATCGGCTCGCCCGACGACCTGTGGCGGCTGGTGTCGGAGGGCGGCGACGCCGTCACCGGCCTGCCCGCCAACCGGGGCTGGGACCTGGAGAACCTGTACCACCCCGACCCCGAGCACCCCGGCACGACGTACTCCCGCTCCGGTGGATTCCTGCACGACGCCGGCGAGTTCGACGCCGGGTTCTTCGGCATGTCGCCCCGCGAGGCCCTTGGCACCGACTCGCAGCAGCGCATCCTGCTGGAGGTCGTCTGGGAGGCGATCGAGAACGCGGGCATCGCCCCGACCTCGCTGCGCGGCAGCCAGACCGGTGTCTTCGCCGGCGTCATGTACAACGACTACGGCGCCCGGCTCGGCGGCGGCGACTTCGAGGGCTTCCAGGGCGCCGGCACCTCGCCGTCCATCGTGTCCGGCCGGGTCTCCTACACGCTGGGCCTGGAGGGGCCCGCCGTCACCGTGGACACGGCGTGCTCCTCGTCGCTGGTGGCCATGCACTGGGCGATGCAGGCGCTGCGTGCCGGTGAGTGCTCGCTCGCGGTGGCCGGCGGTGTCACCGTCATGTCGACACCGACCGCGCTGATCGAGTTCTCCCGGCAGCGCGGCCTGTCCCCGGACGGCCGGTGCAAGGCCTTCTCCGACTCCGCCGACGGCGTCGGCTGGGCCGAGGGTGCCGGTGTGGTCGTACTGGAACGGCTTTCGGACGCCCGGCGCAACGGCCACCGCGTCCTCGCCGTCGTCCGTGGCTCGGCCGTCAACCAGGACGGCGCCTCCAACGGCCTGATGGCCCCCAACGGCCCCGCCCAGCAGCGCGTCATCCGCGCGGCCCTGGCCTCCGCCGGGCTCACCCCGGACGCGGTGGACGCGGTCGAGGCGCACGGCACAGGCACCACCCTCGGCGACCCCATCGAGGCGCAGGCCCTGCTCGCCACCTACGGGCGGGACCGCGACGACGACCGGCCGCTGCTGCTCGGCTCGGTGAAGTCCAACATGGGCCACACCCAGGCCGCGGCGGGCGTCGCCGGCGTCATCAAGATGGTCATGGCGATGCGCCACGGCGTACTGCCGAGAACCCTGCACGTCACCGAGCCGTCCACGCATGTCGACTGGACCGAGGGCGCAGTCCGGCTGCTCACCGAGAACACCGAGTGGCCGCAGGCCGACCGGCCGCGCCGGGCCGGCGTCTCCTCCTTCGGCATCAGCGGCACCAATGCGCACCTGATCCTCGAAAGCGCCGATGCCGCACAGCTGCGCCGCGAGGCCGAGGAGCCGCCCCGTGAGTCCCTGCAGCAGGCAGGCGAGTCGCTGCAGCAGGTCCGCGGGCCCTTCGTCCTGTCGGCCCGCACCCGGCGCGCGCTGCGCGGCCAGGCCGCCCGGCTGCGGTCGTTCGTGGCCGGCGACACCTCGCTCGACCTCACCGACCTCGCGTACTCGCTGGCGACCACCCGCTCCGCGTTCGAGCAGCGGGCGGCCGTCGTCGCCGAGGACCGCGAGGGGCTGCTGCGGGCGCTGACCGCGCTGGCCACCGAGCACACGGACGGCGCGCTCGTCGAGGGCGAGGCCGCGCCGGGCAAGGTCGCCTTCCTGTTCTCCGGACAGGGCACCCAGCGCCTCGGCATGGGGCGTGAACTCGCCGAGCGCCACCCGGTGTTCAGGGACGCCCTGGACGAGGTGCTGCAGCGTCTCGACGTCCGCGACGTCATGTGGGGCGAGGACCAGGAGGAGCTGAACCGGACGGGCCACGCCCAGCTCGCGCTGTTCGCCGTCGAGGTCGCCCTGTTCCGGCTCGTGCGCTCGTGGGGGATCAGGCCGGGCGCGCTCGCCGGGCACTCGATCGGTGAGATCGCGGCGGCGCATGTGGCGGGTGTGTTGTCGCTGGAGGACGCGTGTGCGCTGGTGTCGGCGCGGGCGCGGTTGATGCAGGCGTTGCCGTCGGGTGGGTCGATGGTGGCGGTCGAGGCGACCGAGGAGGAGGTGGCTGCGTACCTGGATGGTGCGGTGTCGATCGCGGCCGTCAACGGGCCGTCGTCCGTGGTGGTTGCGGGTGACGAGGCCGATGTGGCGCGGGTCGTGGAGCGGTTCTCCGACCGTCGTACGAAGCGGTTGAAGGTGTCGCACGCCTTCCACTCGCCGTTGATGGACCCGATGCTGGACGACTTCCGTGCCGCCATCGCGGGGCTGTCGTTCAACGCCCCCGAGATCCCGCTGGTCACCAGCGGTGACGTGACCGACCCGGAGTACTGGGTGCGGCACGTGCGCGACGCCGTTCGGTTCGCGGACCACGTCCAGGCACTGCGCGACTCGGGTGTCACCACCTTCCTGGAGATCGGCCCCGAGGGCGCCTTGTCCGCCCTGGTCGACGAGGCCGTCCCGGTGCTGCGCAAGGACCGGGGCGAGGAGGAGGCCGTGGTCGCCGCCCTGGGCCGGCTGTTCGCGGCCGGGGTGGGCGTCGACTGGCGCACCTATTTCGCAGGCGCCCGCGAGATCGTCCTGCCCACCTACGCCTTCCAGCACGAGTACTACTGGCCGCTCGGCGCGCCGCAGCAGCCGCCCGCCGCCGGCTCCGACACCTCGGCCGACCCCGCCGACGCCACCCTGTGGGCGGCCGTCGAACGCGGTGACGCCCGCGAACTCGCCGCACTGCTCGGGCTGGACGCCGACCAGCGCTCCTCCCTGGACTCCCTGATCCCGGTGCTGTCGTCCTGGCGGCACGGCAACCAGGAGAAGACCCTCCTCGACTCCTGGCGCTACCGGGTGCTGTGGGCGCCGCTGCGGGCCGCCGCCACCCCGGTCCTGGACGGTCGCATCGCCCTGTTCACCTCCGGCGACACCGACCCCGAGCCCTACCGCGCCGCGCTCGCCGCGCACGGCGCCGACGTCACCGTGGTCACCCTCGATGATCCGGCCGACGACCCCGCCGATGTCGCCGCCATGGGCGAACTCCCCGACTGCGACGGCGCGGTGTCGCTGCTCGCGCTGGACGAGCGTCCGCACGCCGCGCTCACCGTCGGCCTCGCGCTCACCGTCGAACTCGTCAAGAGGCTCGACGCCCCGCTGTGGACGGTCACCTCCGGCGCGGTCGCCGCAGGTCTCGGCGACGAGGTTCGTTCGCCGGCCCAGGCGGCGGTGTGGGGCTTCGGCCGGGCCGCCGCGCTGGAGTACCCGCAGCGCTGGGCGGGCCTGGTCGACCTCCCGGACACCCTCGACGAGAACGCCCTGCGCCGTCTGGTCACCGTCGTCGCCGGACTCGACGGCGAGGACCAGGTCGCCGTGCGCTCGACCGGCGTTCTCGGCCGCCGTCTCGCCCGCCGACCGGTCGACGCGCTGCCCGCCGCCCTCCCCGTCTCCGGCACGGTGCTGATCACGGGAGGTACCGGCGGCCTGGGCGCCACCACCGCCAAGTGGCTCGCCGGACGCGGCGCCGAGACCCTCGTCCTGACCAGCCGACGTGGCCCGGATGCGCCGGGCGCCGCCGAACTCAGGGCGGAGCTGGAGGAGTTGGGGCCCCGGGTGGAGATCGTCGCCTGCGATGTCGCCGACCGGGCAGCACTCCAGCACCTCCTGGACGGCATCGACGACCTCACCGGCGTCGTGCACGCCGCCGGCGCCCCCCAGCAGGCGCCGCTGGAGCACACCGACCTGACCGCTTTCGCGGACGTGCTGGCCGCAAAGGTCGACGGCGCCCGACACCTCGACGAACTCGTCGGTGACATCGCCTTCTTCGTCCTGTTCGGCTCGATCGCCGGCGTGTGGGGGAGCGGCGGCCAGGCCGCCTACGGTGCGGCCAACGCGTACTGCGACGCGCTCGCCGAGCATCGCAGGGCACGTGGTCTCGCGGCCACGTCCATAGCCTGGGGCCCCTGGGCCGAGGTCGGCATGGCGACCCACGCCGCGATGTCGGAGCACCTGTCCAAGCGAGGCCTGACCCTCCTTCCGCCCGAGCAGGCGGTCACCGAACTCAACCGTGCCCTCGTGCACGGCGACACCTGCGTCACCGTCGCCGACGTCGCCTGGGAGAGCTACTTCCCGGTCTTCACCTCGGTGCGGCCGAGCCCGCTGCTCGCCGACCTGCCCGAGGCGAAGGCGCTGCTCACCGCGCCCGCCGAACCCGCGCGCAGCGACTCCGACTTCGTCCGCGGGCTACGCGATCTGCCGGAGGACGACCGGCGGCGCCGCATCGTCGACCTGGTCCGTGCCGAGGCCGCGGCGACGCTGGGCCACGGCTCCGCCGACGAGGTGGGCGAGCACCGCGCCTTCCGCGACATCGGCTTCGACTCGCTCACCGCCGTCGAGCTGCGCAAGAAGCTCTCCGACGCCACCGGGCTCCAGCTGCCCGCCACGCTGGTCTTCGACTACCCGACCCCCGCGGTCCTCGCCGACCACCTGCTCGCCGAACTGCTCGGCGCCACCGAAGCCGACACCGTCTGGACCGCCCACCGCGACGGCTCCGACGAACCCATCGCCATCATCGGCATGTCGTGCCGCTTCCCCGGCGGCGCGGACACCCCGGAACGGTTCTGGGACATGGTGCTCGCGGGCACCGATGCGATCACCGAGTTCCCCGGCGACCGCGGCTTCGACATGGGCCAGTTGTACGACCCCGACCCCGACCGGCCCGGCACGACGTACACCACCGCCGGCGGCTATCTGCCGGACGCCGGCGACTTCGACCCGGCGTTCTTCGGGATCTCGCCGCGCGAGGCCACCGGCATGGACCCGCAGCAGCGGCTGCTGCTGGAGACCACCTGGGAGGCGGTCGAGCGGGCCGGCCTCGACCCCGCCGCGCTGCGCGGCGACCGCGTCGGCGCGTTCATCGGGTCCAGCTACATCGAGTACGGCGGTGGCGACGGCGGCGGCAGCGAGGGCTACGCCGTCACCGGCAGCAGCCCGTCGGTGCTGTCGGGCCGGGTGTCGTACGTGTTCGGCTTCGAGGGCCCGGCCGTCACCGTCGACACCGCCTGCTCCTCCTCCCTGGTCGCCCTGCACCTGGCCTGCCAGTCGCTGCGGTCCGGGGAGAGTACGTACGCCGTCGCCGGCGGCGCCACCGTGATGCCGAACCCGAAGCCGCTCATCGCGTTCTCCCGGCAGCGCGCCCTGGCGAAGGACGGCCGCTGCAAGGCGTTCGACGACTCCGCCGACGGCATGATCCTGTCCGAGGGCATCGGCATGCTGTTCCTCGCGAAGCTGTCCGACGCGCGCCGGGGCGGGCTTCCGGTGCTGGCCGTCGTACGCGGCTCCGCGGTCAACCAGGACGGCGCGTCCAACGGACTGTCGGCCCCCAACGGCCCCTCCCAGCAGCGCGTCATCCAGCAGGCCCTGGCCAACGCCGACGTGCTGCCGTCCGAGGTGGACGCCCTGGACGCGCACGGCACCGGCACGGCGCTCGGCGACCCCATCGAGGCGCAGGCGCTGCTCAACACCTACGGCCGCGACCGGGACGCCGACCGGCCGCTGCTGCTCGGCTCGGTGAAGTCGAACATCGGCCACACCCAGTCCGCGGCCGGCGTGGCGTCGGTGATCAAGATGGTGATGGCGCTGCGGCACGAGGTCCTGCCGCAGACCCTGCACCTCAACGCGCCGTCCTCGCACGTCGACTGGAGCTCCGGCGCGCTGTCGCTGCTCAAGGAGCCCACGCCGTGGCCGGAGACGGGTCGCGCGGCGCGCGCCGCCGTGTCGTCGTTCGGCATCAGCGGCACCAACGCCCACGTGATCCTGGAACAGGCGCCGGGCGACGACGCCCCGGTCGCCGAAGAGGTGAGCGAGGCGCCCGTCCCGGTCCTCGCCGGCGCGGCCGCCGTCGCCCCCTGGGTCGTCTCCGCGAAGTCCGACGCCGCGCTGCTCGCCCAGGTGGAGCGGCTGCGCGAGGTGCCGGGAAGCCCGCACGACATCGGGTTCTCGCTCGCCCACCGCTCCGTGTTCGACCACCGCGCGGTGCTCCTCGACGGCGTCGAGATCGCGCGCGGCGTCGCCGACCTGGAACGCAAGGTCACCTTCGTCTTCCCCGGCCAGGGCACCCAATGGGTCGGCATGGGCGCACAACTCCTCGACGAATCACCGGTGTTCGCCGCCCGGCTCGCCGAGTGCGCCGCCGCACTGCGCCCGTTCACCGACTGGTCGCTCATCGACGTCATCCGCGGCGGCGGCTTCCTGGACCGCGTGGACGTCGTCCAGCCCGCCTCCTGGGCGGTGATGGTGTCCCTCGCCGAGGTGTGGAAGGCGTACGGCGTCACCCCCGACGCCGTGATCGGCCACTCCCAGGGCGAGATCGCCGCCGCCGCGGTGTCCGGCGCGCTGTCGCTGGAGGACGCCGCGCGCGTGGTGGCGCTGCGCAGCCAGGCCATCGGGCGCACCATGTCCGGCTCCGGCAGCATCGTGTCCATCGCGCTGTCCGCCGCCGAGATCGAGCCGCGCCTCGCCGAATGGGGCGAGAGGCTCTCGCTCGCCGCCACCAACGGCCCCCGCTCGGTCGCGGTCTCCGGCGACCTGGAGGCCCTGGACGCGCTGTGCGGGGCGCTCACCGAGGAAGGCGTCCGCGTGCGCCGGATCGAGGTCGACTACGCCTCGCACTCCGCGCAGGTGGAGGTGCTCCGCGAGGAACTCCTGCGCGACCTGGCGCCGATCCGGCCGCGGGAACCCGAGGTCCCCTTCCTCTCCACGGTCACCGGCGAGTGGAACCACGCCACCACCGACGCCGAGTACTGGTACACCAACCTGCGCCGCACCGTGCGCCTCGCCGAAGCCGTGGACACGCTCCTCGCGGCCGGGCACCAGGCGTTCATCGAGGTCAGTTCGCATCCCGTGCTCACCCCTGGCGTGCAGGACGCCGCGCAGGACGCCGGCCGACGCGCCGTCGTCACCGGCACCCTGCGTCGTGACGCGGGGGGCGCCGCCCGGGTGCTCGCCTCGGTCGCCGAGGTGTGGGTGCGCGGGATTCCGGTGCGCTGGAAGGAGCAGTTCGCCGGGGCGCGCCGCGTCGACCTGCCGACGTACGCCTTCCAGCGTGAGCGGTTCTGGACCGGCCCGGCCATGCCGCCGCAGGCCGCCGGTGCCGCCGACCCGGCCGACGCCGCGTTCTGGACGGCGGTCGAGCAGTCCGACCTCGCCACGCTCACCCGCTCGCTGCACCTCGACGAGGAGACCCTCGCCGCCGTCCTGCCCGCGCTCACCACCTGGCGTCAGGCGGGCCGTGACCGCTCCACCACCGACGCCTGGCGCTACCGGGTCACCTGGAAGCCCCTGCGCGGCCTCAACGGCGCTGCCGTCACCGGCACTTGGCTGGTCGTCGCCGCCGACGACAGCGACGACGCCGACGTGGTCGCGGCCCTGGAAGCCGGGGGTGCCGAGGTCCGCCGTATCACGCTCGGCGAGGCCGACGCGGACCGTGCCGTCCTCGCGGCCAGGCTCTCCGACCTCGCCGATGTCGACCTCGCCGGCGTCGTCTCGCTGCTGCCCGCCGCCGAGCGGCCGGCCACGCCGGGGCTGCCACTCGGCCTGCTCCTCACCGTCTCCCTGATCAACGCCCTCGGCGACGCGGGTATCACCGCGCCCGTCTGGAACCTCACCCGCGATGCCCTGTCCACCGGCCGCTCCGACACCGTCACCCACCCCGGCCAGGCCCAGGCCCTCGGTATCGGCTGGACCGCCGCGCTGGAACACCCGCAGCGCTGGGGCGGCTCCATCGACCTGCCCCTCGCACTCGACGCCCGGGCCGGACGGCGCCTGGTCGCCGCCCTCACGGGGGCCGGTCAGGAGGACCAGCTGGCGATCCGTGCCTCGGGCACCCTCGCCCGCCGGATCGTGCGCGCCCCCGCCCGCCCCGACAAGCGGCGGGAGTGGACGCCGCGCGGCACGACGATCATCACCGGCGGCACCGGCACACTCGGCCCGCACGTGGCCCGCTGGCTCGCCCACCTGGGCGCCGAGCACCTGGTGCTCACCAGCCGCCGAGGCCTCGACGCGCCCGGCGCACGCGAACTCGCCGCCGAACTCGCCGAGATCGGCACGCCAACCACCGTCGTGGCCTGCGACATCGCCGACCGCGATGCCGTCGCCACCCTGCTCGACGACCTGCGCGCGAACGGCCACGACATCCGCTCGGTGATCCACACCGCCGCGGTCATCGGCCTGCACTCCATCGACGGCGCCACCCCCCAGGCACTCGCCGACATCCTCAGTGCCAAGGTGGACGGCGCCCGCCACCTCGACGAGCTGCTCACCGAGGACCTCGACGCGTTCGTGCTGTTCTCGTCCGTCTCCGGCATGTGGGGCAGCGGCGACCACGCCGCCTACGTCGCCGGCAACGCCTACCTCAACTCGCTCGCCGCCGCCCGCCGGGCCCGCGGCCTGCGCTGCACCGCCGTCTCGTGGGGCATCTGGTCCGACGACCTCGGCCTCGGCCGCGTCGACACCGAGCAGATCCGGCGCAGCGGCCTGGAGTTCATGCCGGCCCGCCTCGCGCTCGCCTCGCTGGAGCGGGCGATCGAGGACGACGAGACCGAGCTGGCCATCGCCAACGTCGCCTGGGACCGCTACCACCCCGTGTTCACGGCCGTCCGGCCCACCACGCTCTTCGACGAGCTCCCCGAGGTGCGGGCGCTCACCACGGCCGCCGCACAGTCGGCCGGAAACGAGCAGGCCGACGGCTTCGCCGCGAAGCTGCGCGCCCTGCCGCCCGCCGAGCGGGAGCAGACCCTGCTCGATCTCGTACGCGCCCAGGCGGCCGGCGTGCTCGGCATGGCGAGCCCCGACGCGCTCACCGAGCACCGGGCCTTCCGCGAGGCCGGCTTCGACTCCATCACCGCCGTCGACCTGCGAAACAAGCTCGCCGCCGCGACCGGCCTCACCCTTCCCACCACGATGGTCTTCGACCACCCGAGCCCGCTCTCCCTCGCCGAGTTCCTGCTCGCCGAGATCCTCGGCTCCGACCCGACGGCACAGCAGCCGGTCGTCGCGGCCGCGGCCACCGACGAGCCCATCGCCATCATCGGCATGGCCTGCCGCTACCCCGGCGGCGTCAGCTCGCCCGAGGACCTGTGGCGGGTCGTGCTCGACGGCGTCGACGCCATCTCCGGCTTCCCCGCCGACCGCGGCTGGGACGCCTCCGCGCTCTACAACCCCGACCCCGACGCCCCCGGCGGCGCCTACTCCGTGCAGGGCGGCTTCCTGCACGACGTCGCCGACTTCGACCCCGGCTTCTTCGGCATCTCGCCCCGCGAGGCCCTCGCCATGGACCCGCAGCAGCGCCTCCTCCTGGAGACCGCCTGGGAGTCCATGGAACGCGCCGGCATCGACCCGCACACCCTGCGCGGCAGCCGCACCGGCGCCTTCATCGGCGCCAGCTACCAGGACTACTCCTCCGGAGGCTCCGGAGCGGCCCCCGGCGACGAGGGCCACATGATCACCGGCACGCTCTCCAGCGTGCTGTCCGGCCGGGTGTCGTACCTCTTCGGCCTCGAAGGCCCCGCCGTCACCCTCGACACCGCCTGCTCGTCCTCCCTGGTCGCCATGCACCTGGCCTGCCAGTCGCTGCGCGACGGCGAGAGCAGCCTCGCCCTCGCCGGCGGCGTCAGCGTCATGGCCACCCCGGGCGCCTTCGTCGGCTTCAGCCGGCAGCGCGCCCTCGCCAAGGACGGCCGCTGCAAGGCCTACTCCGACTCCGCCGACGGCATGACCCTCGCCGAGGGCGTCGGCCTGGTCCTGATGGAACGCCTCTCCGACGCCATCGCGGCCGGCCATCGAGTCCTCGCCGTCGTCCGCGGCTCCGCCATCAACCAGGACGGCGCCTCCAACGGCCTCACCGCACCCAATGGCCCCTCCCAGCAGCGCGTCATCCGCCAGGCCCTGGCCAACGCCCGCCTCGCACCGTCCGACGTGGACGCCATCGAGGGCCACGGCACCGGCACGGACCTCGGCGACCCCATCGAGTCGCAGGCCCTGCTCGCCACCTACGGTCAGGACCGCGCCGCCGACCGGCCGCTGCTGCTCGGCTCCGTGAAGTCCAACATCGGCCACACCCAGATGGCCTCCGGCGTCGCCTCCGTCATCAAGATGGTCCAGGCGCTCCAGACCGGCATCCTGCCCCGCACCCTCCACGTCGACCAGCCGTCCACCAAGGTCGACTGGTCCACCGGGACCATCGAACTGCTCACCGAGCAGCAGCCCTGGCCCGAGACCGGCCGCGCCCGCCGCGGCGCGGTGTCGTCCTTCGGACTCAGCGGCACCAACGCCCACCTGCTCCTGGAACAGGCGCCGCCCACCGCGGACCCGGCACCGGAACCCGCCCCGACCCTGGTCCCGGTACTGCTGTCGGCACGCGCCGACGAGGCCCTGCGACAGCAGGCCGCACGGCTGCTGGAACTGGACGCCAACCCCGTCGACCTCGCCGGATCCCTGGCCCGACACCGCTCCACCTTCGAGCGGCGCGCCGTCATCGTGGCGCACGACCACGCCGAACTCGTACGCGGCCTGACCGCACTGCGCGACGACCTCCCGGACGCCTCCCTCGTCCGCGGCACCGCCGCCCGAGGTCGTACGGCACTGCTGTTCACCGGCCAGGGCTCCCAACGCCTCGGCATGGGCCGCGAGTTGTACGACACCCACCCCGCGTTCGCCGACGCCCTGGACGCCGTCTGCGTCCACCTCGACGCCGAACTGGACCGGCCGCTGCGCGAGGTGATGTGGGGCGAGGACCAGGACACCCTCGACCGCACCGGATACGCCCAGCCCGCGATCTTCGCACTCGAAGTCGCCCTGTACCGCCTGGTCGAGTCGTGGGGCGTCACGCCCGACCACCTCGCCGGGCACTCGATCGGTGAGATCGCGGCCGCGCATGTGGCGGGTGTGTTGTCGCTGGAGGACGCGTGTGCGCTGGTGTCGGCGCGGGCGCGGTTGATGCAGGCGTTGCCGTCGGGTGGGTCGATGGTGGCGGTCGAGGCGACCGAGGAGGAGGTGGCTGCGTACCTGGATGGTGCGGTGTCGATCGCGGCCGTCAACGGGCCGTCGTCCGTGGTGGTTGCGGGTGACGAGGCCGATGTGGCGCGGGTCGTGGAGCGGTTCTCCGACCGTCGTACGAAGCGGTTGAAGGTGTCGCACGCCTTCCACTCGCCGTTGATGGACCCGATGCTGGACGACTTCCGTGCCGCCATCGCGGGGCTGTCGTTCAACGCTCCCGAGATCCCGCTGGCCACCAGCGGTGACGTGACCGACCCGGAGCACTGGGTGCGGCACGTGCGCGAGACGGTGCGATTCGCCGACGCCGTACGACAGTTGGAGAGCCGGGGCGTGCGGACGTACCTGGAACTCGGACCCGACGGAGTGCTGTGCGGCATGGCGGGGGAGAGCCTGGCCGAGGACGCCGTACTGGTCCCGGCGCTGCGCGGTGAGCGGCCCGAGGCCGTCACCTTGCTCACCGCGCTGGCGGGTGTGCATGTGCGCGGCACCGCGGTCGACTGGCGGGCGTACTTCGACGGTGCCGGAGCGCGCACCGTCGACCTGCCGACCTACCCGTTCCAGCACCAGCGCTACTGGCCGGAGCCCGTCGCGCCGCAGTCGGCGCAGGCCGCCGGCGACAGTGTCGACGACACGTTCTGGGACGCCGTCGAGCGCGAGGACTTCGCCGCGCTCGCCGAATGGCGCAGCCGCAAGCTCCGGTCCACCGTGGACTCCTGGCGCTACCGCGTCACCTGGAAGCCGCTCACCGCGACCGGCGTGGCGACCGGGCCGTGGCTGGTGCTGACGGCGGACGGCCACGACGCCGCCGACGTCCAGGACATCGTGGCCGCGCTCGGCGCCGGAACCGACGTGATCGAGGCCGACACCGACCGGGCCGCGCTCGCCGCCCGACTCGACGGCGGCCCCTACGCCGGTGTGCTCTCGCTCGTGGCGCTCGGCGCCGACACCGAGACCGCCCTCGCCCGTACCACCCTCGTCGTGCAGGCACTCGGGGAGGCGGGCGTCGACGCCCCGCTGTGGGTCGCCACCCGGGGCGCGGTGTCGGTCGGCGGTTCCGAGACCGTCACCCGGCCCGAACAGGCCGCTGTGTGGGGTCTTGGCCGGGTCGTCGCCCTCGAACACCCCACCCGCTGGGGCGGTTTGGTCGACCTGCCGGAGCAACTGGACCGCAACTCCCTGCGCCGTCTCGCGGGCATCCTCGCCCAGCGCGATGAGGACCAGGTCGCGGTGCGCCCCTCCGGCACCTACGGCCGCCGCCTGAGCCGCAGGGCCGTCCACGGCACCGCCCGCGAGTTCCGCCCCGGCACGGCCCTGGTCACCGGCGGCACCGGAGGCATCGGCGCGCACGTCGCCCGCTGGCTCGCCGCCAACGGCGCCGAAAAGATCGTCCTGGTCAGCAGGCGTGGCACGGACGCGCCCGGCGCGGCCGAACTCGCCGCCGAACTGGGCGAGAAGGCCGTCATCGCCGCCTGCGACGTCGCCGACCGCGACGCACTGGCCGCCCTGCTTGCCGAACATCCGGTCACCTCGGTGTTCCACACGGCCGGCGTCGTGGACGACGGGCTGGTCGAGACGATGGCACCGGACGCCTTCGCGAGCGTGCTGCGCGCCAAGGAGACCGCCACCCGCAACCTGCACGAACTGACCGCCGGCCTGGACGCGTTCGTCCTGTTCGCCTCCACCGCGGGCGTCATCGGCGCCGCCGGACAGGGCAACTACGCGGCGGCCAACGCCTTCCTCGACGCCTTCGCCGAACACCGGCGCGCCCAGGGCCTCGCGGCCACCTCCGTGGCATGGGGCCCGTGGGCCGAGGCCGGGATGGCCGTCGACGGGGCCGGGGTGTCCGAGCGGCTGCGGCGCGGCGGGTTCACGCCCCTGGCGCCGGACCTCGCGATGGCCGCGCTGCGCCAGGCGATCGAGCACGGCGACGCCTCGGTGACGGTCGCCGACATCGACTGGGAACGCTATCTGCCGGCCCTGGCAGGCCTGCGGCCCGCGCCGCTCGTCGAAGACCTGCCCGAGGTCAGGCGCCTGCGCACCGCCGAGGACACTGCCGGGGCCGAGCAGCCTCAGGTACGCGGCCGGCTCGCGTCCCTGCCCGCCGCGGATCGCGCCCGCGCCGTACTCGACCTCGTACGCGGCCAGATCGCCGCCGTCCTCGGCCACGCGAACGCCGCCGAGGTCGACGTCGACCGGGCCTTCCTGGACCTCGGCTTCGACTCGCTGACCACGCTGGAGCTGCGCAACCGCCTCCAGGCCGCACTGGAGCTGACGCTGCCCGCGTCCCTGCTCTACGACTACCCGACCCCGGCGGAGCTGGCCGAGTTCCTGCGCGCCGAAGCACTGGGCGGGACAGGGACCGAGTCCGGCACCTCGGCACCCGCGGTGACGGCCGCCCCGGTCGACGACGACCCGATCGCCATCGTCGGCATCGGCTGCCGCTTCCCCGGCGGCGTCGGCTCGCCGGAGGAGATGTGGCGGCTGCTGGCCGAGGGACGGGACGGCGTCAGCGCGTTCCCCGCCGACCGCGGCTGGGACCTCGACGCCCTCGGCGCCGGCGCCTCCGCCGCCCTGGAGGCCGGATTCCTCGACGCGGTCGCCGACTTCGACGCCGGCTTCTTCGGCATCTCGCCGCGCGAGGCCCTGTCCATGGACCCGCAGCAGCGACTCGTCCTGGAGACCGCCTGGGAGGCCCTGGAGCGGGCGGGCATCGACCCCTCGCGCCTGCGCGGCAGCAGCACCGGCGTGTTCATCGGCACCAACGGCCAGGACTACGAGAACGTCCTGCGCCGCGCCACCGAGGACACCGTCGCCGAGGTCCAGGGATACCTGGCCACCGGCAACACCGCGTCGGTGATGTCCGGCAGGCTGTCCTACGTACTCGGCCTGGAGGGCCCGGCCGTCACCGTCGACACCGCCTGCTCCTCCTCCCTGGTCGCCCTGCACTGGGCCGCCAAGGCGCTGCGCGGCGGCGAGTGCACGCTCGCCCTCGCGGGCGGCGTGTCGGTCATGTCCAGCCCCGACTCGTTCGTGGAGTTCACCACCCAGGGCGGCCTCGCCCCCGACGGCCGCTGCAAGGCCTTCGCCGAGGCCGCCGACGGCACCGCGTGGTCCGAGGGCGCCGGTCTGCTCGTCCTGGAGCGGCTGTCCGACGCGGTCGCCAACGGACACGACGTCCTTGCCGTCGTCCGCGGCTCGGCCGTCAACCAGGACGGCGCCTCCAACGGCCTCACCGCGCCCAACGGCCCCTCCCAGCAGCGCGTGATCCGGCAGGCCCTCGCCGACGCAGGCCTCTCGCCCGCCGACATCGACGCCGTCGAGGCGCACGGCACCGGCACCACGCTGGGCGACCCGATCGAGGCGCAGGCCCTGCTGTCCACGTTCGGCGGCACGGACCGGCCGGCCCCGCTCTACCTGGGCTCGGTCAAGTCGAACATCGGCCACGCGCAGGCCGCCGCCGGTGTCGCCGGCGTCATCAAGATGGTGCTCGCGATGCGACACGGCATGCTGCCCAGGACGCTGCACGTCGACGCGCCCACCTCGCACGTCGACTGGTCCTCGGGCACGCTGTCGCTGCTCGGCGACTCCGTCGACTGGCCGGAGAACGGGCATCCGCGCCGGTCCGGTGTCTCGGCGTTCGGCCTCAGCGGGACCAACGCCCACGTCATCCTGGAGGAGGGCCCCGCCGCCACGGCCCCGACCCCGGCCGACGCGGATCGAGCCCCGGGCACCCCGTGGCTGGTCTCCGCGAAGTCCGAGCACGCCCTGCGCGCCCAGATCGAACGGATCAGGACGCTGGACGCCGCCCCGCTCGACATCGCCTACTCACTGGCCACCACCCGAACCGCCTTCCCGCACCGCGCCCTTCTCGTCGACGGCACAGAGATCGCCAACGGCACCGCCCGCAAGGCCGCCGCAACGGCACTGCTGTTCTCCGGGCAAGGGTCCCAACGGCTGGGTATGGGACGGGAGTTGTACGAGCGGTTCCCGGTCTTCGCCGACGCCCTGGACGACGTACTGGCACACCTGGAGCCGGGGCTGCGGGAGGTGATGTGGGGTGAGGACGCAGACGCGCTGAACCAGACCCGGCACACCCAGCCCGCCCTGTTCGCACTCCAGGTCGCGTTGTACCGGCTGGCGGAGTGGCTGGGCATACGGCCCGACCACCTCGCCGGTCATTCCATCGGTGAGATCGCGGCGGCCCATGTGGCCGGTGTCCTCGCCCTGGAGGACGCCGCGAAGCTGGTGACGGCTCGGGCGACGCTGATGCAGGCGTTGCCCACCGGGGGCGCCATGGTGGCCATCGAGGCGACGGAAGAGGAAGTCGCCGCGCAGATCACCGAGTTGGTATCCATCGCGGCCGTCAACGGCCCGTCCTCCGTGGTGATCGCGGGCGACGAGAACGAAGTCGAGCGGATCGCGGAGCACTTCGCCGACCGCAGGACCAAGCGGCTGAAGGTCTCCCACGCCTTCCACTCGCCGCTGATGGACCCGATGCTGGACGACTTCCGCGCCGCCATCACCGGGCTCACCTTCCATGAGCCGACGATCCCGATCGTGACCAGCGGCGATGTGACCGACCCGGAGTACTGGGTCCGCCACGTCCGCGAAACCGTCCGCTTCCACGACCACGTCACCGCGCTGCGCTCCGAGGGCGCCACGACGTTCCTGGAGATCGGCCCCGACGGCGTGCTCTCCGCGCTCGTCGAGGACGCCGTGCCCGCACTGCGCAAGGACCGCGACGAGCGGGACGCGTTCGCTCTCGCCCTCGGCCACCTGTTCCTGCGGGGCACCGGCATCGAGTGGGAGAGGTACTACGAGGGCACCGGCGCCCGCCGCGTGGCACTGCCGACGTACGCCTTCCAGCGTGAGCGCTACTGGCCGCACACCATCTCGTCCGCGCAGCCGGCCCGCGCCGCCGTGGACGGCTGGCTGTACGACGTGACGTGGGCCCCGGTCGCGGCGGGGACCGGCGGGCCGCAGGGGCGTTGGCTCGCGCTGGTGCCGGAGGGCGACGCGTGGGCGGCCGAGGCGGTCGCCGCGTTCGGCGGGGATGCGGAGGTGGCCCACGAGGTGCGGGCCGGCGACTACGCCGGGGTGCTCTCGCTGCTGCCCACCGGTCCGGCTCAACTGCTGGCGGACCTGGCGGAGGCCGGAGTCACGGCGCCGCTGTGGTGCGTCACCAGGGGCGCGGTCGCGGTCGGCGACGAGCCGCTGCGCAGCCCCGCCCTGGCCCCGGTCTGGGGCGAGGGACAGGTCGCCGCGCTGGAGCAGCCCGAGCGCTGGGGCGGCCTGGTCGACCTGGCCGAGCCCGTCGCCGACTGGTTCGCCCGGATACCCGAGGGCGAGGACCAGGTCGCGATCCGCGCCGACGCAGTCCACGCCCGGCGGCTGGCCCGTACGACCGTCACCGCGCCGTCCTGGACGCCGCGCGGCACGGTCCTCGTCGTCGGCGCCGACGGCACGATGGGACGGCATGTGGTGCGGTGGCTGGAGGACGAGGGAGACGACGTCGTCGTCAGCCACGATCTCGACGACCTGGAGCGGGCCGACGCCGTCCTCTACGTCGGCGAGGACACCCCGCTCGACGTCCTGTACGACCTCGACGAACGGCTCGGCGACCGGGAGCTGGACGCCTTCGTGGTGTTCGGGTCCGTCGCCGGGATCTGGGGCGCGCGGGGGCAGGGGCCGCAGGCCGCGCACGGCGCGCTGGTCGACGCGTTCGCCCGCGGGCGGCGCGACCGGGGCCGTACGGCACTGTGCGTGGCGTGGGGCCCGTGGGCCGACACGACCGACCCGAGCATGACCGCGCACCTGCGGCTGAGCGGCATGCCGGTCATGCCCGCCCGGCAGGCGCTGTCCGCGCTCGGGCTCGCGGTCGCGGCCGGGCGCAGCACGGTCGCCGTGGTGGATGTGCGCTGGGAGACGTTCGCGCCCGCGTTCGGCCCCAGCACCGTCTTCGCCGCCCTGCCCGAGGCCCGCGTCGAGGCCGCCGAGCCCGACTCCGCCCTCGCACAGCGGCTCCTTGAGCTGCCGGAGTACGAGCGGCACGGCGAGGTCCTCACGCTGGTGCGCGAGCGCGCGGCCGTGGTGCTCGGCCACTCCGGGCCCGACGCGATCGAACCGGACGTGCCGTTCCGCGACCTGGGCTTCGACTCGCTCACCGCGCTCGACCTGCGCAACCAGATCGGCGCCGCGACCGGCCGCACCCTGCCCGCGACGCTCGTCTTCGACCACCCGACACCCGGCGAACTCGCCACCCATCTGCTCGACGAGGTGCTCGGCACCACCGAGGACCCGGCCGAGGGCGTGCTCGTCCCACGGGCCAGGGCCCTCGACGAGCCCATCGCCATCGTCGGCATGGGCTGCCGCTACCCCGGCGGCGTGACGAGCCCCGAGGACCTGTGGCGGCTGCTGCTCGACGGCATCGACGCCACCGGCGACATGCCGGCGGACCGGGGCTGGGACCTGGCCGCGCTGGCCGCCGGACAGAGCGCCACCCGGCGCGGCGGATTCCTGTACGACGTCGCCGACTTCGACCCGGACTTCTTCGCCATCTCGCCGCGCGAGGCCCTCGTCATGGACCCGCAGCAGCGCCTCGTGCTGGAGACGGCCTGGGAGGCACTGGAGCGCGCGGGCATCGACCCGGGCCTGCTGCGCGGCACCGACACCGGCGTGTTCGTCGGCGGCGGCAGCGGCGAGTACCGGTCCTCCCCGGAGGAGACCGGCCTGGAGTGGCAGACCGCGCAGTCCGCGTCGCTGCTGTCCGGCCGCCTCGCCTACACCTTCGGCCTCCAGGGGCCGACGGCATCGGTCGACACCGCGTGCTCCTCGTCCCTGGTCGCCCTGCACCTGGCCGCGCAGGCGCTGCGTGCGGGCGAGTGCTCCATGGCGCTGGCCGGCGGTGTGTGCGTGATGTCGACGCCGGTCGGGTTCATCGAGTTCAGCGCCCAGGGCGCCCTGTCCGAGGACGGCCGCTGCAAGGCGTTCTCCGACGACGCCGACGGCACCGGCTGGGCCGAGGGCGTGGGCATGCTCGTACTGGAGAGGCTGTCGGACGCGCGTCGCAACGGCCACCAGGTCCTCGCCGTGGTCCGCGGCAGCGCCATCAACTCCGACGGCGCCTCCAACGGCCTGACCGCACCCAGCGGCCCCGCCCAGCAGCGGGTCATCCACCACGCGCTGGCCGCGTCAGGACTGCGCCCGAACGACGTGGACGCCGTCGAGGCGCACGGCACCGGCACCAAGCTCGGCGACCCGATCGAGGCCCAAGCGCTGATCGCCGCCTACGGCCGGGAGCGGGCCAACCCGCTGCTGCTCGGCGCCGTCAAGTCCAACCTCGGCCACACCCAGGCCGCCTCCGGTGTCGCCGGCGTGATCAAGATGGTCATGGCGATGCGGGCGGGCGAACTGCCCCGCACCCTGCACGCCGAGAAACCCACCACGCACGTCGACTGGAGTGCCGGCACGGTCAAGTTGCTGTCGGAGCGGACACCGTGGCCCAACACCGGCCGGGTGCGCAGGGCGGGTGTCTCGTCGTTCGGCGCGAGCGGCACCAACGCGCACGTGATCATCGAGCAGGCCGAGCCCGAGCCCACGAAGCCGGTGGAGCGCACGGCCGGAGTGCTGCCGGTACTCGTCTCCGGGCGTACCCCCGCAGCGCTGCGCGACCAGGCCGCCCGCCTGCTCACCACCGCATCCACCGCCGAACCCGCCGACCTGGCCTACTCGGCGGCCACGGGCCGCGCCGCCTTCGAGCACCGCGCGGTGGTCCTCGCCGACGGCCGGGACGACCTGCTGGCCGGCCTCACCGCACTGTCGGAGGGCGCCCGCACCCCGCACGTCGTCGTCGACGAGGCCGCCCGGGCGGGCAAGCTCGCCTTCCTGTTCGCCGGACAGGGCTCGCAGCGGCTCGGCATGGGCCGCGAACTGTACGAGCGGTTCCCGGTGTTCCGGGCCGCGCTGGACGAGGTCACGGAACTCCTCGACCCCGCGCTGCGGGAGATCGTCCGCGGCGACGACGAGGCGGCACTGAACCGGACGGGCAACGCGCAACCCGCCCTCTTCGCCCTTGAGGTCGCCCTCTACCGGCTCGCCGAGTCGTGGGGGCTGCGGCCCGACTTCCTCGCCGGGCACTCGATCGGTGAGATCGCCGCCGCGCACGTCGCCGGGGTGCTCTCCCTGGCGGACGCGTGCACCCTGGTGTCGGCGCGGGCCTCGCTCATGCAGGCCCTGCCGGCCGGCGGCACCATGGTCGCGGTGCAGGCGTCGGAGGACGCCGTCCTGCCGCACCTCACCGACGGTGTCACGATCGCCGCGGTCAACGGGCCGGAGTCGGTGGTCGTCGCCGGTCCCGAGGAGGCGGTCGACGCCGTCGTGGGCCGCTGGAAGCACCGCGGGCTGCGAGTGTCGCACGCCTTCCACTCGCCGCTGATGGACCCGATGCTCGACGAGTTCCGCAAGGTCGTCACGGGTCTGGCCTTCGCCGCGCCGACCATCCCGGTCGTGGTCGGGGGAGACCTGACCGACCCCGAGTACTGGGTACGGCACGTGCGCGAGGCCGTGCGCTTCGCGGACAACGTCCGCACCCTCGCCGAGCGCGGCGTCACGACCCTGGTCGAACTCGGCCCGGACGCCACCCTGTCGGGCCTCGTCCCGGACAACGCCCCCGGCACGGTGGCGATCCCTCTGCTGCGCAAGGACCGCGACGAGGAGACCACCGCCGTCACCGCGCTCGCCAGGCTCCACGCCCGCGGCGTACGCGTCGACTGGGCCGGCTTCTTCGGCGGCGGCAACCGCGTCGACCTGCCCACCTACGCCTTCCAGCACCAGCGGTTCTGGCCCTCGACCATGACCGGCACCGCCACACGTTCGGCCGCCGAGCCCGGCAGCGACGACGCCGCGTTCTGGGCAGCCGTCGAGGGCGAGGACTTCGGCGCGCTGGAGCAGGTGCTCGACGTCGACGGCGGCGCGCTCTCCCAGGTGCTGCCCGCTCTGCTCGACTGGCGCCGACAGCACAACGACCTGGCGGTCGTGGACAGTTGGCGGCACCGGATCGCCTGGAAGCCGCTGGACGGCGGCTCCGGTACGCCGACAGGACGCTGGCTGGCCGTGACCCCGGCCGGCGACGACGCCTGGGCGGCACGGGTCGTGGCCGCGCTCGGCGCCGACGTCGTCACCGTCGCGCTCGACACCCCCGACCGCGCCCGGATCGCCAAGGCCCTCGCCCCCCTCGGCACCGGCTTCACCGGAGTGGTCTCCCTGCTCGGCCTCGCCCCCTCGGACCCCGGCGGCACACCGCAGGGGACCCTGCTCACGGCGGCGCTGATCCAGGCGCTCGGCGACGCGGGCCTGACCGCACCGCTGTGGTGCGTCACCCGCGGCGCCGTGGCCGTCAGCGCCGCCGAGGCGCCGGACGACCTGACGCAGTCGGCGATCTGGGGCCTGGGCCGGGTGGCCGCGCTGGAGTACCCGGAGCGCTGGGGCGGCCTGATCGACCTGCCCGCCGAACCCGCCGGATCCGCCGGACTCGACGACCGCATCCTGCGCGGCCTCGCCTCCGTCCTCGCCGGACTCGACGGCGAGGACCAGGTGGCCGTACGGGCGAGCGGCGTCTTCGGCCGCAGGCTCCTCCCCGCGCCCGCCCCCGCGCCGGCCCGCGTCTGGGAGCCGCGCGGCACGGTCCTCATCACCGGCGGCACCGGCGCGCTCGGTGGCCATGTCGCCCGCACCCTCGCCCGCGAGGGCGCCCGCCACCTGCTGCTCCTCAGCAGGCGCGGCCCCGATGCCCCCGGCGCCGAGGAACTGCGCACCGACCTCCGCGACTTGGGCGCCGAAGTCACCATCACCGCCTGCGACGTGTCCGACCGGGCCGCCCTGCAGGCGGTCCTGGACGGGGTGGACGACCTGACCGCCGTGGTCCATACGGCGGGCGTGCTCGACGACGGCGTCCTCGACAAGATGACGCCCGAACGGTTCCGGGACGTGTTCCGCAGCAAGGCCGACCCGGCGCTGCTGCTGGACGAGCTGACCTCGGGCCTCGACGCGTTCGTGCTGTTCTCGTCGGCGTCGTCGGCGGTCGGCAGCCCCGGCCAGGCCAACTACGCCGCCGCGAACGCCATGCTGGACGCGCTCGCCGAACGGCGCCGGGCCCATGGCCTGGCCGCCACCTCGATCGCCTGGGGCGCCTGGGGAGGCGGCGGCATGGCCGACTCCGAGGACGCCGTGGCCAACGCCCAGCGCGCGGGCATCGCGGCGATGGACCCCGAACTCGCCTGCACGGCCCTGCGTCAGCTGGCCGCGGAGGACGGGGCGACCGCGGTCGTCGCGGCCGTCGACAAGGGCCGCTTCTCCGGCGGCTTCCGGCCCAACCCGCTGCTGCGGGAACTCGCCGGACCCCAGGAGACGGCGGCACCCGAAGCGGCACCCTCCGGCGCACTGCGCGAGCAGCTCCTCGGCCTGGCGCCGGCCAAGCGCCACGAGGCGCTGCTCGACCTGGTCCGCACCCAGGCCGCCGAGGTACTGGGCCGGACCGACACCGACGCGGTGCGCGCGGACCGCCCGTTCCGCGACCTCGGGTTCGACTCGCTCGCCGTGGTCGAACTGCGCAACCGTCTGGGCGCGGCGACCGGCCTGAGCCTCGCCTCCACGCTGGTCTTCGACCACCCCTCGCCCGCCGAGCTGGCCACCCACCTTCTGGACCAGCTGGTACCCGAGGACGCGGCCGAGACCGACGGCGAAGAAGCCGAGATCCGCGACCTCCTGGCCAAGGTGCCGCTCACCCAGCTGCGCGAGATCGGCGTACTGGAACCGCTGCTGCACCTCCTCGGCAAGTCCTCGGCCGAGGAGAGCGACGACACCGGCTCGATCGACGACATGTCCGTCGACGACCTGGTGCAGGCGGCACTCGAAGGACAACCCGGCGGGCAATTGGACGGACAGCTGGACGGACAGCTCGACTGACGTCCGCCGACGGCCGGTCGTCCCGCACGGACGACCGGCCGTTTTTCTGAGGAAATCGCTACTGGGTTGGCTGCTGCAATGGCGGTCGGACGACTTCGGATGACTGCGGACGACGGAGCTGATGGATGAACACCTCCAGCGAGAAGGTTGTCGAGGCACTGCGCGCCGCGATGAAGGACGCGGAGCGGCTGCGCAGGCAGAACCGGCAACTGGTCGCCGCCGCCACCGAGCCGGTCGCGATCGTCGGCATGGCCTGCCGCTTCCCGGCCGGCATCGACTCCCCGGAACAGCTGTGGGAGCTCGTGGCCGCCGGGCGCGACGCCATCACCGGCTTCCCCACCAACCGGGGCTGGGACATCGCCTCGCTGCTGGGCGGCGAGGTCGACGAGCGCGGCAACAGCCTGAGCGTCCAGGGCGGCTTCCTGCCCGCCCTCGCCGAGTTCGACCCCGGCTTCTTCGGCATCTCGCCGCGCGAAGCGGTCACCATGGACCCGCAGCAACGGCTGCTCCTCGAGACTTCCTGGGAGGCCATCGAACGCGCGGGCATCGACCCGACCACCCTGCGCGGCTCCCGCACCGGCGTGTTCGTCGGCACCAACGGCCAGGACTACCAACACCTGCTGATCCGCGGCCTCGACGACGCCACCGGCGACGTCGGCACCGGCATCGCCGCCTCCGCCGAGTCCGGCCGCATCTCCTACGCCCTCGGCCTGGAGGGCCCCACCGTCACCGTCGACACCGCCTGCTCGTCCTCGCTGGTGTCACTGCACCTCGCCGTGCACGCCCTGCGCGCCGGAGAGTGCACCCTGGCGCTCGCCGGCGGCGTCAACGTGATGTGCACGCCCGGTTCGCTCGTCGAGTTCAGCCGCGCCGGTGGCCTCGCGCGCGACGGCCGCTGCAAGGCGTTCTCCGACGACGCCGACGGCACCGGCTGGTCCGAGGGCGTCGGCATGCTGATGCTGGAACGCCTCTCCGACGCCATCGCCCACGGGCACCCGGTGCTCGCCGTGGTGCGCGGCAGCGCGGTCAACTCCGACGGCGCCTCCAACGGCTTCACCGCCCCCAACGGCCGTGCCCAGCAGCGCGTCATCCGCCAGGCCCTGGACCGCGCCGGGGTGGCCGCCGCCGAGGTGGACGTCGTCGAGGCCCACGGCACCGGCACCCCCCTCGGCGACCCCATCGAGGCCCGCAGCCTCCTCGCCACCTACGGCCAGGACCGTGACGTACCGCTCTACCTGGGCTCCGTGAAGTCCAACATCGGGCACACCCAGGCCGCCGCCGGTGTCGCCGGTGTCATCAAGATGGTCATGGCCATGCGCCACGGCGTCGTGCCGCGGACTCTGCACGTCTCGCGACCGTCCACACACATCGACTGGGACACCGGTTCGGTGCAGCTGGCCACCACCGACACCGAGTGGCCCACCACGGACCATCCGCGCCGCGCCGCCGTCTCGTCCTTCGGCGTCAGCGGCACCAACGCACACGTGATCCTGGAGCAGGCGCCCGCGGCGGACGTCCCTGAGCCCGCGGCTCGCCCTGCGCACGCGGTGCCGTGGATCGTCTCGGCCAAGTCCGATGAGGCGTTGAGCGAGCAGGTCGGGGCGCTGCGGGGTATCGAGGGCGACGCGGCCGACATCGGCTTCTCCCTGGCGACCACGCGGTCGTTGTTCGAGCACCGGGCCGTGCTGCTGGACGGCGAGGAGATAGCCAGGGGAGTGGCGGGCGGCGTGAAGCCGACGGCCGTGCTCTTTTCCGGGCAGGGGTCTCAACGGCTCGGCATGGGGCGGGAGTTGTACGAGCGGTTCCCGGTCTTCGCCGAGGCACTGGACGCCGTACTGGCTCATCTCGACCCGGCGCTGCGGGACGTGATGTGGGGCGAGGACGAGGAAGCCCTGAACCGGACCGGTTGCACGCAACCGGCGTTGTTCGCCTTCGAAGTCGCGCTGTACCGGCTGGCCGAGTCCTTCGGCGTGCAGGCGGAGAGCCTTGCCGGTCATTCGATCGGTGAGATCGCGGCGGCGCATGTGGCGGGTGTCCTCAGCCTGGAGGACGCGGCGAAGCTGGTGTCGGCGCGGGCGGCGCTGATGCAGGCGCTGCCGCCCGGGGGCGCGATGGTGGCGATCGAGGCCACCGAAGAGGAAGTCGCCGCGCAGCTCACCGAGTTGGTGTCGATAGCGGCCGTGAACGGCCACTCCTCAGTGGTGATCGCGGGTGACGAGGCTGCAGTCGAGCGGATCGCCGAAGTCTTCGGTGACCGCCGGACCAAGCGGCTGAAGGTCTCCCACGCCTTCCACTCGCCGCTGATGGAGCCGATGCTGGACGACTTCCGTGCCGCCATCGCCGGGCTGACATTCCGGGAGCCGCAGATCCCGATCGTGACCAGCGGCGATGTGACCGACCCGGAGTACTGGGTCCGCCACGTCCGCGAGACGGTCCGCTTCCACGACCACGTCACCGCCCTCGGTGCGAAGGCGTTCCTGGAGATCGGCCCGGACAGCGTCCTGTCCGCGATGGCCGCCGCCGCGGGCGCGTTCGCCGTCCCCGCGCAGCGCAAGAACCTCGACGAGCCCACCGCCTTCGTCACCGCCCTGGCCCGCCTGCACGTGACAGGCACCGCCGTCGACTGGACGCCGTTCTACGAGGGCGGCCGCCGCACAGACCTCCCCACCTACCCCTTCCAACGGCAGCGCTACTGGCCGTCGGTGTCGGTCAGCGCCGGTGACGCCCACGGACTGGGGCTCGCGCCCGCCGACCACCCCCTGCTCGGCGCCGCCATGACCGTCGCCGGGTCCGGGGAGCTGATCCTGACCGGGCGGTTGTCGCGGGCGACGCACCCGTGGCTGGCGGACGCGCCGCTGTTCCCCAGTGCCGGGGTGGTCGAGCTGGCGTTGCGTGCGGCGGACCAGGTCGGCTGCGAGCGGATCGAGGAACTCACCACGGTCGCCCCGCTGGTGCTGCCCGAGGCGGCGCCCGTGCAGGTGCAGTTGTGGGTCGGACGGCCGGACTCGGACGGGCGGCGGGAGCTGCGGTTCCACTCGCGGCTCGGCGAGGGCGGTTGGATCGAGCACGCCACGGGCGTGCTCGCGCCCGGGGAGCGGACCGAGCGGTTCGACGGCTCCGTGTGGCCGCCGCGGGGCGCCAAGGTCGTCGGCATCGACGGCTTCTACGACGACACCGACCACGGCGAGGCGTTCCAGGGCCTCAGGGCGGTCTGGCGGCGCGGTGACGAGGTGTTCGCCGAGGTAGCCCTGCCCGGCGAGGCCAAGGGGTTCGGCATCCATCCCGCGCTGCTCGACGCCGCCGTGCACGCCGCCGCCCACCTGGGCCTCGACGGCGTGGCCACCCACTGGCAGGACGTCAGCCTGCACGCCTCGGGCGCCGCCGTGCTGCGCGTGCGACTGACGGCGAACGACGGTGGGATCACGCTCGCCGCCGCCGACCCGGCCGGCGCGCCCGTGCTCTCCGCCGCCCGTGTCACGGTCGAGGAGGTCGGCGAACTCGCCGCGCGCACCGACGCGGACTCGCTGTTCCGGCTCGACTGGGTGCCCCAGGAGGTGCCGGAGCCCGGCGGGGAGCGCTGGGCGCTGCTCGGGGAGGACGCCTTCGGGCTCGACGTGCGGGACTTCGTGTCGTCGTCGGCGGACGGGGCCGACCCGGACGTGAACAACGACCCGGACGTGGTCCTCGTACCCCTCATGGGGGAGCCCGGGCCCGAGTCCGCACACGCACTCGCCGCGCGGACGCTGGAGATCGTCCAGGAGTGGCTGCCGACGAGGGCGCGCCTGGTGTTCGTGACGCGTGGCGCGGTGTCCGGCGAGGACGTGTCGGCGGGCGCCGTGTGGGGCTTGGTGCGCTCGGCGCAGTCGGAGCACCCGGGCCGGTTCCTGCTCGTCGACCTCGACGGGTCGGCGGAGTCGGCCGCCGTCCTGCCGGGTCTCCCCGCGCTCATCGACGCCGGTGAGACACAGGTCGTGGTGTACGACGGCGAGCTGCGCGTTGGCCGGCTGGCCAAGGCTCCCCGGTACGAGGGCGAGGCTCCCGACTGGACCGGCACCGTCCTGGTCACCGGCGGCACCGGCGGGCTCGGCGCGATCATGGCGCGGCACCTCGTGGAGCGCGGCGCCCGCAAGCTGCTGCTGGTCAGCAGGCGAGGGCAGGACGCGCCCGGGGCGGCGGAGCTGCGGGCCGAACTCGTCGCGCAGGGTGCGGAGGTGACCGTACGGTCCTGCGACGTCGGCGACCGCGAGGCGCTGGCCGCGCTGCTGGCCGACGTCGACGACCTCCGTGCCGTCGTCCACACGGCGGGCGTGCTCGACGACGGCGTCATCGGCTCGCTGACCGCGGACCGGCTCGATACCGTGCTGCGGCCCAAGGCCGACGCGGCCTGGCATCTGCACGAACTGACCCGGGACAAGGACCTCGCGGCGTTCGTCCTGTACTCGTCGGTGTCCGGCCTGCTCGGCGCCGCCGGGCAGGCCAACTACGCGGCGGGCAACACCTACCTGGACGCGCTCGCCGTGCACCGCCGCTCCCTCGGCCTGCCCGCGCTGTCGCTGGCGTGGGGCGCCTGGGACTCCGGCGCCGGCATGACCGCCACCCTGGACGCCACCGCCCTGCGCCGGATGCCCGTGCTGTCCGTCGCCCAGGGCCTGGCCCTGTTCGACGCAGCGCTGCGCTCCGACGAGCCGCTGCTCGCGCCCCTGGCCCCCGGCGCCTCCGGCGGCAGCGGCCCCGTACCGGCGCTGCTGCGCGGACTCACCCGCACCGGGCGCCGCGTCGCCGCCACCGCGTCCGGCGACACCGCCCAGCGGCTCGCCGGGCTGGCCGGCGAGGAACGGCAGCGGCTGCTGCTCGACCTCGTGCGCACCGAGGCCGCCAAGGTCATCGGGTACGACTCCGCCGACGCAGTGGGCGCGGAGAAGGAGTTCCGCGCGCTCGGCTTCGACTCGCTCACCGCGATCGAGCTGCGCAACGCCCTCACCGCGGAGACCGGGCTCGCCCTGCCCGCGACCCTGATCTTCGACTATCCGACCCCGACCGCGCTGGCCGACCACCTGCTGGCCGAACTCCTCGGTGAGAGCGGCGCGTTGGAGGCGGTGGCGCAGGACGTCGCCGACGCCGACGACCCGATCGTGATCGTCGGCATGGGCTGCCGTTTCCCCGGGGGAGTGCGCTCGCCCGAGGAGCTGTGGCGGCTGCTGTACGACGGCGAGGACGCCATCTCCGGCTTCCCCACGGACCGCGGCTGGGAGCAGGACGCCCTCGCGGCGGGCGGCACGGGCGAGGGCGGATTCCTGTACGGGGCCGCCGAGTTCGACGCCGGATTCTTCGGCATCTCCCCGCGCGAGGCCCTCGCCATGGACCCGCAGCAGCGCCAGCTGCTGGAGGTGGCGTGGGAGGCGGTCGAGCACGCCGGCATCGACGCCGCCACCCTGCGCGGCACCAGGACCGGTGTGTTCGTCGGCACCAACGGCCAGGACTACACGAACCTCGTCCTGCGAGCGCGCGGCGACATCGAGGGCCATGCGAGCACGGGCCTCGCCGCCGCCGTGATCTCCGGCCGCCTGTCGTACGTGTTCGGCTTCGAGGGGCCCGCCCTCACCGTCGACACCGCCTGCTCGTCGTCGCTGGTCGCCCTGCACCTCGCGGCGCAGTCCCTGCGCTCCGGGGAGTCCACACTCGCCCTGGTCGGCGGTGTCACGGTCATGTCGACGCCGATGAACTTCGCCGGCTTCAATGCCCAGGGCGGCCTCGCGGCCGACGCCCGCTGCCGTGCCTTCTCCGACGACGCCGACGGCACGGGCTGGTCCGAGGGCGTCGGCATCGTCGTACTCGAACGGCAGTCGGATGCGCTGCGCAACGGGCATCGGATCCTGGCCGTGGTGCGCGGGTCGGCCGTCAACCAGGACGGTGCGTCCAACGGGCTCACGGCGCCGAACGGTCCGGCGCAGCAGCGGGTGATCCGGCAGGCGCTGGCGAACGCCGGGTTGTCCGCGACGGACGTGGACGCCGTGGAGGCGCACGGCACCGGCACCCGGCTCGGCGACCCGATCGAGGCACAGGCGCTGCTCGCCGCCTACGGACGCGACCGCGAGACGCCGCTGTACCTGGGCGCCGTCAAGTCCAACCTGGGGCACACCCAGGCGGCGGCGGGTGTCGCCGGTGTCATCAAGACGGTCCTGGCGCTGCGGCACGGGGTGCTGCCCAGGACGCTGCACGTGACCGAGCCGTCCTCGCACGTCGACTGGTCGGCGGGCGCGGTCTCGCTGCTCACCGACAACACCTCGTGGCCGCAGGCGGACCGGCCGCGCCGGGCGGGCGTCTCCTCGTTCGGCCTCAGCGGCACCAACGCGCACATCATCCTGGAGCAGGGCCCCGCCGAACCCGCCGCCCCGGCCGCCGGGCCCCGCACGGAACCGGTGCCATGGCTCGTCTCCGCCAAGTCCGAGGCGGCGCTGCGGGCCCAGGTCGAGCAGGTGCGCGCGCTGACGGGCGACGACCCCGTCGACATCGGGCACTCGCTTGCTGCCTCCCGGTCCCTGTTCGAGCACCGGGCGGTGCTGCTCGACGGCACGGAACTGGCCTCCGGCGTCGCCGCCGACCGGTCTCTCGCCGTGCTGTTCTCGGGACAGGGCGCCCAACGCCTCGGCATGGGGCAGGAGTTGTACGCACGGCAGCCGGTTTTCGCCGCCGCGCTGGACGAGGTGCTGGCCCGGCTCGACCCGGCGGTCCGCGAGGTCATGTGGGGGGACGACGAGGCGGCGCTGAACCGGACCGGGCACACCCAGCCCGCCCTGTTCGCCGTCGAGGTCGCCCTCTACCGGTTGATCGAGTCCTACGGGGTCAGGCCGCGGCTGCTGGCCGGGCACTCCGTCGGCGAGATCGCCGCCGCCCATGTCGCCGGGGTGCTCGACCTGGCCGACGCGGCCCGGCTCGTCACCGCCCGCTCCCGGCTGATGGAGGCGCTGCCCGTCGGCGGCGCGATGATCGCGATCCGGGCCACCGAACAGGAGGTCCTGCCGCACCTCACCCCCGAGGTGTCGATCGCCGCGGTCAACGGCCCCAACTCCGTGGTCGTGGCCGGAGTCGAGACCGAGGCGGCGCGGGTCGCGGCCCACTTCGAGGGCATCGGGCGCAAGGCGACGCGGCTGCGGGTGTCCCACGCGTTCCACTCGCCGCTCATGGACCCCATGCTTGAGGACTTCCGCGCCGCGATCGCCGACCTGACGTTCCGGGAGCCGAGCATCCCGGTCGTGACCAGCGGCGACGTCACCGATCCCGAGTACTGGGTGCGCCATGTGCGCGACGCGGTCCGCTTCCACGACAACGTCGTACGGCTGCGGGAGCGGGGCGCGACGGCGTTCCTGGAGGTCGGCCCCGACGGCGTGCTGTCCGCGCTGGTCGAGGACGCGGTGCCGGTGCTGCGCCGGGACCGCGACGAGGCGACCGCGCTGCTCACCGCCCTCGCCCGGCTGCACGTCAGCGGCGTCGAGGTCGACTGGTCGCCCTGCTACCCCGGCGGGCGCCTCGTCGACCTGCCGACCTATCCGTTCCAGCACGAGCGGTACTGGCCCGAGACCGCCGACGCCGGGGCGATGGTGCAGGACCCGGCCGACGCCGCGTTCTGGGCCGCCGTGGAGAGCGCGGACGTCGCCTCCCTGTCCGCGACCCTCGGCCTCGACGCCGACACCCTCGACGGCGTGCTGCCCGCGCTGTCCGCGTGGCGCGGCCGGCGCAAGGCCCGCTCCACCGTGGACTCCTGGCTGCACCGCGAGACCTGGCAGCCCGTCACCGGACTCACCCCCGCCACGGGCCCCTGGCTGGTCGCCGTGCCGCAGCGCGTGGCCGACGACCCGTGGGCCGACGCCGTCGTCACCGTCCTCGGCGATGCCACCCGCCTGGATGTCCCGGCGGCGGCCGACCGTGCCCAACTCGCCGCGCTGCTCTCGGAGTTCGACACGAGCCGATGCGCCGGCGTCGTCTCCTTGATGGCGCTCGACGACCCGGGCGACCAGACCCCGGCCGTCGCCACCGCCACCCTCCTCCAAGCCCTCGGTGACGCCGGGATCACCGCGCCCCTGTGGGCCGTGACCCGCGCGGCGGTGTCCGTCGGCCGCACCGACCCCGTCGCCCACCCGTGGCAGGCCGGCGTCTGGGGACTCGGCCGGGTCGCCGCCCTGGAACACCCCGGGCGCTGGGGCGGCCTCGTCGACCTGCCCGAAGAGCTCGACGAACGCGCCGTACGGCGCCTGCTGACCGTCCTCGGCTCGACCGAGGACCAGGTCGCCGTACGCGACTCCGGTGTCTTCGGCCGACGTGTCGTCGTGGCGCCGCGCGCACCCGGCGGCCCCGAGTGGGAGCCCTCCGGCACCGTGGTCGTCACCGGCGGCACCGGCGCCCTCGGCCGCCACGTCGCCCGCGACCTCGCCGCCCGGGGCGCCGCCCGCGTCGTCCTGCTCAGCCGCCGGGGCCCGGACGCGCCCGGCGCCGCCGAGCTCCGCGCGGAACTGGGCGGACTCGGCGCGGACATCGTGATCGCCGCCTGCGACGCCGCCGACCGCGAGGCCGTCGCCGCGCTGCTGGACGGCATCGACGACCTCACCGCCGTGGTCCACGCCGCCGGTGTCCTCGACGACGGCGTCCTGGAAGGCCTGGCGCCCGAGCGGTTCGCCGACGTCTTCCGCGCCAAGGCGCAGGCCGCGTTCGTCCTCGACGAGCTGACCCGCGCACGCGACCTCGACGCCTTCGTGCTGTTCTCCTCGGTCGCCGGCGCGGTCGGCAACCCCGGGCAGGCCAACTACGCCGCCGCCAACGCCGTCCTCGACGCCCTCGCCCAGCGCCGGCGCGCCGCCGGTCTCGCCGCGACCTCGGTCGCCTGGGGAGCGTGGGCCGGCGACGGCATGGCCGGAGGCGAACGCGCCGCGGCCGCCATCCGGCAGACCGGCGCCACCAGCCTCGACCCCGCCCTCGCGCTCGAAGCCCTGCGGCACGTCGTCGTCGAACCCGCCGCGACCGCCGTCGTCGCCGACTTGCGTCACCCGCAGCTGCTCAGCGCCCTGTTGAGCCTGCGCCCCACCCCGGTCCTCGGCGAACTGCCCGGTGCGCGCGGCGTGCTCGACGCGCTCGACGCCGCACGGCGCGACAGCGAGTCCGCCGGCGCCGCCCTGCGCGGCAGCCTGCGCGCCCTGCCCGACGGCGAACGCATCGCACCCGTACTGGACTTGGTGCGTACCCGGGCGGCGGCCGTGCTCGGCCACTCCGGCAAGGAGGCCGTCGCCGCGGACAAGGCGTTCCGCGACATCGGGTTCGACTCGCTCACCGCCGTCGAACTGCGGGGCCAGCTCACCGAGGTCACCGGGCTCGCGCTGCCCGCCGGGCTCGTCTTCGACCATCCCAGCCCCCGCGCGCTCGCCGAGTTCCTACTTGGCGAACTCCTCGGCACCGGGGCCGATCCGGCCGCCGCCGACCTGGCCGACAGCGAAGTGGTCCGCACCACGGACGACATCGCCATCGTGGGCATGGCCTGCCGCTTCCCCGGCGGCATCGACTCGCCCGAGGACCTGTGGACGCTGCTCGTCGAGGGACGGGACGCGATCACCGAGTTCCCGGCCGACCGCGGCTGGGACCTCGGCGCCCTCGCCAGCTCCACCGGACGCGGCGGATTCCTCACCGGCGTCGCGGACTTCGACCCCGCCTTCTTCGGCATCTCGCCCCGCGAGGCCCTCGCCATGGACCCGCAGCAACGGCTGCTCCTCGAAACGTCGTGGGAGGCGGTCGAACGCGCCGGCGTCGACCCCGGCTCGCTGCGCGGCAGCCGCACCGGCGTGTTCTACGGCACCAACGGGCAGGACTACCAGCACGTCGTGATGGCCTCCGACGAGGACCTGGAGGGCCACGCCGGCACCGGGCTCGCGGCCAGCGTGATCTCCGGGCGCGTCTCCTACGCGCTGGGCCTCGAAGGGCCCGCCGTCACCGTCGACACCGCATGCTCCTCGGCGCTGGTCGCGCTGCACCTCGCCGCGCAGGCACTGCGGGCCGGTGAGTGCTCGCTCGCGTTCGCCGGCGGGGTGACCGTGATGGCGACGCCGACCAGCTTCTCCGGGTTCTCCCGGCAGGGCGGGCTCGCCCCGGACGGCCTGTGCAAGGCGTTCTCCGACGACGCCGACGGCACCGGCTGGTCCGAGGGCGTGGGCGTCCTCGTCGTGGAGCGGCTCTCCGACGCGGTGGCTGCCGGGCACCCGGTCCTCGCCGTCGTACGCGGCTCCGCCTTCAACCAGGACGGCGCCTCCAACGGCCTCACGGCGCCGAACGGTCCGTCGCAGCAGCGCGTCATCCGGCAGGCGCTGGCCAGCGGCGGACTGCGGCCCGCCGACGTGGACGCCGTCGAGGCGCACGGCACCGGAACCACCCTCGGCGACCCCATCGAGGCCCAGGCCCTCATCGCCGCCTACGGCCACGACCGGCCCGCCGACCGGCCGCTGCGGCTCGGCTCCGTCAAGTCGAACCTGGGGCACACGCAGGCGGCGGCGGGCGCGGCCGGCGTCATCAAGACGGTGCTGGCGCTGCGGCACGGCGTGCTGCCCCGGACCCTCCACGTCACCGAACCGTCGTCGCACATCGACTGGTCCACCGGCGCCGTATCGCTCCTGACCGAGACCACGGACTGGCCCGCGACCGGCGGCCGGCCGCGCCGCGCCGGCGTCTCCTCCTTCGGCATCAGCGGCACCAACGCGCACGTGATCCTGGAGGAGGCACCCGCCCGGGAACGGCCCGCCCCCGAGGCGCCCGCCGCCCGCCAGGGCGCCGCGCCCGCCCCCGAGCATGCGCCACCGGCCCCGTGGATCGTCTCCGCGAAGTCCCCCGCCTCGCTCCGCGCCCAGGTCGAGAAGACGGCCCAACTCCCGGGCGACCCCGCCGACATCGGGTACTCGCTGGTCACCTCCCGGACCCTGTTCGAGCACCGCGCGGTGCTCCTCGACGGCGCCGAGATCGCCTCCGGCGTGGCGGCCGAGCAGACCCTCGCCGTTCTGTTCTCCGGGCAGGGCTCCCAGCGTCTCGGCATGGGCCGCGAGCTGTACGAGCGGTTCCCGGTCTTCGCCACCGCCCTGGACGACGTACTCGTCCACCTCGACCCGGCGCTCCGCGACGTCATCTGGGGCGACGACGCGGAGGCACTGAACCGCACCGGGAACACCCAGCCCGCGCTGTTCGCCGTCGAAGTCGCCCTGTACCGGCTCCTGGAGTCCTTCGGCGTCCGGCCCGCGCTCCTCGCCGGCCACTCCATCGGCGAGATCGCCGCGGCCCATGCCGCCGGGGTGCTGTCGCTCGCCGACGCCGCCGAACTGGTCACCGCCCGCTCCGCCCTCATGGACGCGCTGCCGCCCGGCGGCGCGATGGTCGCCGTACAGGCCACCGAGGCCGAGGTCGTCCCGCACCTCACCGCGAACGTCTCGGTCGCCGCCGTCAACGGGCCCGACTCCGTCGTCATCGCGGGCGACGAGCACGAGGCGCTGCGCATCGCCGAACGGTGGAAGCACAAGCGGCTGAAGGTGTCGCACGCCTTCCACTCCCCGCTGATGGACCCGATGCTCGACGACTTCCGTACGGCTCTCGCCGGGCTCTCCTTCCACGAGCCCGCGATCCCGCTGTTCACCAGCGGCGATGTCACCGACCCCGAGTACTGGGTCGCCCACGTCCGGGACGCGGTGCGGTTCGCCGACAACGTGGACCGGCTGCGCGCGGCGGGCGCCACCAGGTTCCTGGAGGTCGGGCCCGACGGCGTGCTGTCGGTCCTCGTCGACGGTGCCGTGCCCGCGCTGCGCAGGGACCGTCCCGAGGCGACCGCCCTGGCCACCGCCCTCGCCCGGCTGCACGTCGACGGCGTGCCCGTCGACTGGGCGCCGTGGTTCCCGCAGGGCCGCCTCGTCGACCTGCCCACCTACGCCTTCGACCACCAGCGCTTCTGGCCCCGCGCCTCCGTCGGCGGCCGCGCAGGCGACCCCACCGCTTACGGGCTGGCCCCGGGCGGCCACCCGCTGCTCGGCGCCTCGGTGTCCGTCGCCGGCACCGACGAACTGGTGCTGTCGGGCCGGCTGTCCCCGGCGCTCCAACCGTGGCTCGCCGACCATGTCGTCGGCGGGGCGGTGCTGTTCCCCGGCACCGGGTTCCTGGACCTCGCCATCCGCGCCGGCGATGTCACCGGCTGCGACCGCGTGGACGGACTCACCATCGTCGTACCCCTGGTCCTGCCCGAACGCGACGCCGTGCCCGTCCAGGTCCGCGTCGGCGCCCCCGACGACAGCGGCCGGCGCGCGGTGAGCGTCCACTCCCGCCCGACCGGCTCCGACACCTGGGTCCAGCACGCGAGCGGCACCCTCGCCGAGGGCCCGCACCAGGCCGCCCTCGACACCGCGCAATGGCCGCCCGCCGGAGCCCACCCCGTCGACCTGGACGGCTTCTACGACACCCTGGGCGAGGCCGGCCTGTCCTACGGGCCGGTGTTCCGGGGCCTGAAGGCCGCCTGGCGCGCGGGCGGCGACGTCTACGTCGAGGTCGCGCTGCCCGACGACGCCGAGGACACGGCCCGGTTCGGTGTGCACCCTGCCCTGCTGGACTCCGCCCTGCACGCCATCACGTTCGTCGAGGGCGCGGGCCAGGGCCTGCCCTTCGAGTGGAACGGCGTGTCCCTGCACGCCATCGGCCCGTCGCGGCTACGCGTACGGCTGTCACCCGCCGGTGGCGACGCCGTCTCCGTCACCGCGGTCGACGCCGAGGGCGCCCCGGTCCTGTCGGCCAAGTCCCTCGTGGTGCGCAGACCGTCCACCGAACGGCCCGCACCCGGCGCCGACCTGCGCGACTCCCTGTTCCGCGTCGAGTGGACCCGCATACCGCTCCCCGACGCGGATGCCGAAGCCGCCGACGTACGGATCGTCGAGGTCACCGGCGGCACCGACGCGGCCTGCGCGCACACCGAGACCGCCCGGGTGCTGGAGCTCCTCCAACAGGCCGACCAGCGCACGGTGTTCGTGACCCGCGGAGCCGCCGCCATCGGCGACGAACCCGTCACCGACCTCGGCGCAGCCGCCGTGTGGGGCCTGGTGCGCAGCGCCCAGGCCGAGAACCCCGGCCGGTTCCTGCTCGTCGACCTCGATGCCGGCGGCGAGCTCAGCCCCGGCATGCTGGTCAGCGAGGAACAGCAGCTGATCGTGCGCGACGGCGTCACCTACGCCGGCCGACTCGCCCGGATCGCCGGCGGACCGTCCCTCGTGCCGCCCGTGGGCGTGCCGTGGCGGCTCGACACCACCGCCAAGGGCAGCGTCGACGCGCTGACCCTCGCCCCCTGCCCCGAGGTCGCCGAACCCCTCACCGGCCGGCAGGTGCGCGTCGCCATCCGCGCGGCCGGCCTCAACTTCCGCGACGTCCTCAACGCACTCGGCATGTACCCGGGCGAGGCGGGCTCGTTCGGCGCCGAGGCGGCGGGCGTCGTCGTCGAGACCGGCCCCGAGGTGACCGGGCTGCGACCCGGCGACCCGGTCTTCGGCATGCTGTTCGGCGGCATGGCCCCGCTCGGCGTCATCGACGAGCGCTACCTCACGCGGCTCCCCGACGGCTGGACCTTCGAACAGGGCGCCTCCGTACCGCTGGTGTTCCTCACCGCGTACTACGCCCTCGTCGAACTCGGCCAGGTCCGCCCCGGCGAGAAGGTGCTCGTCCACGCCGGTGCCGGCGGCGTCGGCATGGCGGCCGTCCAGGTCGCCCGGCACCTCGGTGCCGAGGTCTTCGCCACCGCGAGCGAGGGCAAGTGGGACGTGCTGCGCGGCCTCGGCCTCGACGACGACCACATCGCCTCCTCCCGCGACACCGCGTTCGAGACCAAGTTCGCCCAGGCCGGTCGGTCCAGTCGGTCCAGTCGGTCCGGCCAGGGCATCGACGTCGTACTCAACGCGCTGACCGGCGAGTTCATCGACGCCTCGCTGCGCCTGCTCGGCGCGGGCGGCCGGTTCCTGGAGATGGGCAAGACCGACCTGCGCGAGGACCCGCCCGGCATCGCCTACCGGCCCTTCGACCTCGGCGAGGCCCACCCCGACCACATCCAGCGGATGCTGCTCGCCCTCGTCGAGCTGTTCGACCAGGGTGTCCTGGAGCCGCTGCCGATCAGCACCTGGGACGTACGGCGGGCCCGGGACGCGTTCCGGTACATGAGCCGCGCCCAGCACATCGGCAAGATCGTCATCACCGTGCCGGGCGGCTGGGACCCCGACGGCACGGTCCTGATCACCGGCGGCACCGGCGGGCTCGGCGCGGAACTCGCCCGCCACCTCGTCGAGCGCGGTGCCCGCAGGCTGCTGCTGCTCAGCCGACGCGGTCTGGATGCGCCCGGCGCGCTGGAGCTGCAGGCCGAACTGCTGGCCCACGGCGCCGACGTCACCGTCGCCGCGTGCGACGCCGCCGACCGGGACGCGCTCGCGGCCGTCCTGGACGGCGTGGACGACCTCACCGCGGTCGTCCACACGGCCGGTGTGCTGGACGACGGCGTGATCGCCTCGCTCACCCCGGACCGGCTCGGCGCGGTGCTGCGGCCCAAGGCGGACGCCGCCTGGAACCTGCACGAGCTGACCCGGGACAAGGACCTCGCGGCGTTCGTCCTGTACTCGTCGGTGTCCGGCGTGCTCGGCACCGCGGGGCAGGGCAACTACGCGGCGGGCAACGCCTTCCTCGACGCCCTCGCCCAGTACCGGCGCTCGCTCGGGCTGCCCGCGCTCTCCCTCGCGTGGGGCGCGTGGAGTTCCGAGGCCGGCATGACCCGCACGATGGACGCGGCGGCGCTGGAGCGGCTGGAGAAGTCCAGCATGCCGCCGATGCCCCTGGAGCACGGCCTCGCCCTGTTCGACGCGGCGACCGCGGTCGACGAACCGCTGCTGGTGCCGGCCCGCGTCATCACCGGCACCGTCACCACCGGCTTCGTGCCGCCGCTGCTGCGCAACCTGCTGCGGGGCCGCCGTACGGCCACCTCGGGCGGCACGGCGGCAGGGGCGCTGCGGCGCCTCGACGACGCCCGCCCCGCCGACCGGGTGCGCGCCCTCGTCGACGTGGTGCGCGGCGAGGCGGCAGCGGTGCTCGGGCACGCCTCGCCGGACGCCGTGGACGCCGACCGCGAGTTCCGCGCCCTCGGCTTCGACTCGCTCACCTCGGTGGAACTGCGCAACCGCCTCGGCGCGGCGACCGGCCTGACCCTGCCCGCGACCCTGGTGTTCGACTACCCGACCCCGCAGGCACTCGGCGAGTACCTGGTCGCCGAGGTGTTCGGCGGCCCGGCAGGCGCCGACGAGCCCGACCTGCCGTCCGTCGCGGCACGGCACGACGGCGAGGCGATCGCGATCGTCGGCATCGCCTGCCGCTTCCCCGGCGGCGTCGACGGCCCCGAGGACCTGTGGGAGCTGGTCGCCCAGGGCCGTGACGCGATCACGCCGTTCCCCACCGACCGGGGCTGGGACGAGAACCTGGTCGGCGAGGGCGCCGGCCGCAGCGTCACCGGACAGGGCGGCTTCATCGAGGGCATCGCCGACTTCGACGCCGCGTTCTTCGGCATCTCGCCCCGCGAGGCCGTGTCCATGGACCCGCACCAGCGCCTCGTCCTGGAGACCTCCTGGGAGGCCCTGGAGCGCACCGGCATCGACCCGGTGGCGCTGCGCGGCACCCGTACCGGCGTCTACATCGGCGCCTCCGGGCAGGACTACGCGCACCTGATGCTCAACTCCGAGCAGTCCCTGGAGGGTTACTCCGGCACCGGCACCTCGCCGAGCGTCATCGCCGGCCGGCTGTCCTACGCGCTGGGCCTCGAAGGCCCGTCGATGACGGTCGACACGGCCTGCTCCTCGGCGCTCGTCTCCCTGCACCTGGCCGTGCAGGCGCTGCGCGGCGGGGAGTGCTCGCTGGCGCTGGCCGGCGGGGTGCAGGTGATGTCGGCGCCCGGCGCGTTCATGGAGTTCAGCCTGCAGAGCGGGCTCGCCCCCGACGGCCGCTGCAAGCCGTTCTCCGACAGCGCGGACGGCACCGCCTGGTCCGAGGGCATCGGCGTGCTCGTCGTCGAGCGGCTCTCCGACGCCGTGCGCAACGGGCACGAGGTGCTCGCCGTCGTACGCGGTTCGGCGATCAACCAGGACGGTGCGTCCAACGGTCTGACCGCGCCCAACGGTCCCTCGCAGCAGCGGGTGATCCGGCAGGCGCTGGCCTCCGCCGGGCTCACCGCCGCCGACGTGGACGCCGTCGAGGCGCACGGCACCGGCACCACCCTCGGCGACCCCATCGAGGCCCAGGCCCTCATCGCCGCCTACGGCCAGGACCGCGACGCCGATCGGCCGCTGCTGCTCGGCTCGATCAAGTCGAACATCGGCCACACCCAGGCCGCCGCCGGCGTCGCCGGGGTGATCAAGATGGTGATGGCGCTGCGCCACGAGGTGCTCCCGAGCACCCTGAACGTCACCGAGCCGACCACCCACGTCGACTGGTCCGCCGGATCGGTGTCCCTGCTCACCGAGGCCACCCCCTGGCCCACCGCGGACCGGCCGCGCCGCGCGGGCGTCTCCTCGTTCGGCCTCAGCGGCACCAACGCGCACGTCATCCTGGAGGAGACGCCGCGGTCCGGCCGGCAGGCGCCGGCCCCCCGCCCCGACACGGCACGACCGCCGACCGCCTGGACCGTCTCCGCCAAGTCCGAAGCGGCGCTGGACGCCCAGCTCACCCGGCTCCGCGCGGTCGAGGCCGACCCGCTCGACGTCGGACTCTCCCTGCTCGACCGGTCCCGGTTCGAGCACCGCGCCGTACTCCTGGACGGCCACGAGATCGCCCGCGGCCGCGCCGGACGGCCCGAACTCGCCGTGCTGTTCTCCGGCCAGGGAGCCCAACGCCTGGGCATGGGACGGGAGTTGTACGACCGGTTCCCGGTGTTCCGTGCCGCGCTGGACGAGGTGCTGGCGCTCCTGGAGCCGGGGCTGCGCGACGTGATCTGGGGCGAGGACGAGGAGGCGCTGAACCGGACCGGGCACACCCAGCCCGCGCTGTTCGCCGTCGAGGTCGCCCTCTACCGGCTCGTCGAGTCCTACGGCGTCCGGCCCGCCTTCGTCGGTGGGCACTCCGTCGGCGAGATCGCCGCCGCGCATGTCGCCGGCGTGCTCACGCTGAAGGACGCGGCCACGCTGGTCACCGCGCGCGCCCGGCTGATGCAGGCGCTGCCCGCGGGCGGCGCGATGATCGCGATCCAGGCGACCGAGGACGAGGTGGCCCGGCTCCTCACCGCGAGCGTCTCGATCGCCGCCGTCAACGGACCCGACTCCGTCGTGCTCGCCGGTGACGAGAGCGAGGCCCGGCAGATCGCCGACGACTTCGCGAAGAACGGGCGGAAGACCAAGCGGCTGCCGGTCAGCCACGCCTTCCACTCGCCGCTGATGGAGCCGATGCTCGACGACTTCCGTGAGCTGCTCGCGGACCTGTCGTTCGCCCCGCCGCAGATCCCCGTGGTGTCCAACCTGACCGGACACCTCGTCACCGGCGACGAGCTGTGCTCGCCGCACTACTGGGTCCGCCACGTCCGTGAGACCGTCCGCTTCGCCGACGGCGTCGCCGCGCTCGAAGCCGCAGGCACGGACACGGTCCTGGAGATAGGTCCCACCGGTGTGCTCTCGGCCCTGATCACCGAGTCCGCCTCCGCCGCGGCGATCCCGCTGCTGCGCGGCGACCGGGACGAACCCACCGCCCTGCTCACCGCACTCGCCCGGCTGCACGTCACGGGCGTGCACGTCGACTGGACGCCCCTGTTCGAGGGCACCGGCGCACGCCGGGTCGCGCTGCCGACGTACGCCTTCCAGCACGAGCGCTACTGGCCGACGCCGCTGCGGCAGACCGGCGACGTGAGCGCCGTCGGTCTCGGCCCCGTCGACCACCCCATCCTCGGCGCCGCCATGGCCGTCGCCGGGGCGGACGCGGTGGTGTTCACCAACCGGCTCCCGGTCGGCTTCCCCGAGACCGCGTTCGCCGAGATCGCGTTCCGCGCCGCCGACCAGGTGGGCCTCGGCACCGTCGAGTCCCTCACCGTCACCGCCCCGCTGACAGCGGGCGTGCTCCAGGTGTGGGTGGGCGCACCCGACGGCGACGGCAAACGGGAGCTGACCGTTCACTCACGCGCCGACGGCGACGGGCCCTGGACTCCGCTCGCCTCCGGCGTCCTCGCACCGGGCGAGCATGTCGCCGACTTCACGGGCGACGGCTGGACGCCCGTCGAACTCCCCGAAGGCGCCGCCGACGCCCAGTTCTACGGCGTGCACCCGGCGCTGCTGGACTGCGCCGTGCGGGACGGCGAGGCGGACCGGGTGCCCCTGGAGTGGCACGG
Organism: Streptomyces sp. SD31; assembly: GCF_052068475.1. Lineage (NCBI taxonomy): Bacteria > Bacillati > Actinomycetota > Actinomycetes > Kitasatosporales > Streptomycetaceae > Streptomyces > Streptomyces sp. SD31. The sequence goes on from NZ_JBQHCX010000007.1 coordinate 431,164, forward strand.
TGTCTCCCTGCACGCCGTCGGCGCCTCGGCGCTGCGCGTGCGGTGGGGCGCGGACGGCTCGTTCGCCGCCGCCGACGGCAACGGAGCGCCGGTCCTCTCCGCCCGGTCGGTCACCTTCGGCGCCCCCCTCGCCGAACGCGCCGCGCAGAAGGACCTGTTCCGGCTCGACTGGGTGCCCGCGCAGCTCGACGCGGCCGGTGCGCCGACCGTGGCACGGGTGACGGACCTCGCCGAGGTCGGCACCACCGTGCCCGACGTGGTCGCCCTCGCCCTGGAGGCCGCCCGCGACGGCGACGTGCCGGGCGAGGCGCACGCGCTCGCCGGGCGCGCCCTGGCCGTCGTACGGGACTTCCTCGAAGACGACCGGTACGCCGACGCCCGCCTGGTGTTCACCACCCGCCCCGGCGACCTCGCGGCGGCCACCGTGTGGGGCCTGGCGCGCTCGGCGCAGTCCGAGAACCCCGGCCGGCTCCTGCTCGTCGAGAGCAACGACCCGGCGGCCGCCCTGCCGCTCGCGCCCGCGCTGCTCGACTCCGGCGAGACCCAGGTCGTCGTACGCGACGGCGAGGTGCTGGTCGGACGGCTCGCCCGGGTCACCGGCGACGGCACACCGCGCGACTGGGACCCGGACGGTACCGTCCTGATCACCGGCGGCCTCGGCGGCCTAGGCGCCGCACTCGCCCGCCACCTGGTGACGCGACGCGGCGTCAGGGACCTGCTGCTCGTATCCCGCCGGGGGCCGGACGCGCCGGAGGCCGAGGCGCTGCGCGCGGAACTCGCTGGATACGGCGCTGAGGTGACCGTCGCCGCGTGCGACGTCGCCGACCGTGCCGAGGTCGCCGAGCTGGTCGCGTCGGTGCCCGCGCTGACGGCGGTGGTGCACACGGCGGGGGTGCTCGACGACTGCGTGATCGGCTCCCTGACCCCCGAACGGCTCGACGCGGTGCTGCGCCCCAAGGTCGACGGCGCCTGGAACCTGCACGAGGCGACCCGCGAGCACCGCTTGGCGGCGTTCGTCCTGTACTCGTCGGTGGCCGGTGTCACCGGCGCCGCCGGACAGGCCAACTACGCGGCGGCCAACGCCTTCCTCGACGCCCTCGCCGCCCACCGGCACGGCCTCGGCCTCGCCGCCACCTCCCTGGCGTGGGGGCCGTGGGCGCAGGACAGCGGCATGACCGCCCACCTCGCCGAGGGCGCCATGGACCGCCTCGGACGCTCCGGGATGCCACCGCTGTCCGAGGCACAGGGCCTCGCGCTGTTCGACGACGCCATCGCCCGCGAGGACGCGCTGCTGGTGCCCGCGCTGATCGCCACCGGTCGCACCGAACGGCCCGTCGAGGTCGCGGCGGTGCTGCGCGGCCTGGTGCGCGGCGGCAAGCGCACCGCAGGCGGCGGCACGACCGGGGCCGCACCCGACCTGGCGGGCCTGCTCGCCGAGCTGCCGCCCGAGGAGGGCGCGAAGTACCTGCTGGACCTGGTGTGCGGACACGCCGCCGGCGTCCTCGGGCACGCCACACCTGCCGCGATCGACGCCGACAAGGAGTTCCGCTCGCTCGGCTTCGACTCGCTCACCGCGGTGGAACTGCGCAACAGCCTGTCGTCGGCGACCGGCCTGAAGCTCGCCGCCACCTTGGTGTTCGACCACCCGACCCCGCAGGAACTCGCCGACCAGCTGGCCGGCGAACTGCTGGGCGCCGCCCCCGAGACCCCGGCGATCACCGCCGAACTCGACCGGCTGGAGGCGGCCCTCGCCGCCGGCACCCACGACGACCTCGCACAGTCGGGCGCCCTGGCCCGGCTGCGCAACCTCCTCGCCCAGTACGGCGGATCCGCCGCGCCCCAGGAGGAGACGGCGGTGGCCGACCGCCTCAGCGCCGCGAGCACCGACGAGGTCCTCGCCTTCATCGACAACGAACTCGGCCGACGTACCGAGAGCTGACCAGGAAGGTTTGCGGCGATGCCGAACGACGAGAAGCTCGTGGAGTACCTGAAGTGGGTCACCGCCGACCTGCACCAGACCCGGCAGCGGCTGGAGAAGGCGGAGAACGCCCGGCACGAACCGGTGGCGATCGTCGGCATCGCCTGCCGGTTCCCCGGCGACGTCCGCTCGCCCGAGGACCTGTGGGACCTGGTGTCCTCGGGCCGGGACGCCGTCTCCGGCTTCCCCACCGACCGGGGCTGGGACCTGGGCACGCTCGCCGGCGGCGACAGCGCCACCCTGCAGGGCGGATTCCTGTACGACGCGGCCGAGTTCGACCCCGGCTTCTTCGGCATCTCCCCGCGTGAGGCGCTGGCCATGGACCCGCAGCAGCGGCTGCTGCTGGAGACCTCGTGGGAGGCGATCGAACGCGCCGGGATCGACCCGGTGACGCTGCGCGGCAGCCGGACCGGCGTGTTCGTCGGCACCAACGGCCAGGATTACGGCCATGTGCTGATCGCCTCGCAGGAGGACGTCGAGGGCCACGCCGGCATGGGCACGGCGGCCAGCGTGATCTCCGGCCGGGTCTCCTACACGCTCGGCCTGGAAGGCCCCTCGCTCACCCTCGACACCGCCTGCTCCTCCTCGCTGGTCGCCCTGCACTTGGCGGCGCAGGCGCTGCGGGGCGGCGAGTGCTCCCTCGCCCTCGCGGGCGGCGTCACCGTCATGACGACGGCGTCGAACTTCGCCGGGTTCACCCGCCAGGGCGGCCTGGCGGCCGACGGCCGCTGCAAGGCGTTCTCCGACGACGCCGACGGCACCGGCTGGTCCGAGGGCATCGGCGTGCTGCTCGTCGAGAAGCTGTCCGACGCCCGCCGCAACGGCCACCCCGTGCTCGCCGTGCTCGCGGGCAGCGCCATCAACCAGGACGGCGCCTCCAACGGGCTGTCCGCGCCCAACGGCCCCGCCCAGCGCGAGGTGATCCGCGCCGCGCTCGCCTCCGGCGGCCTCACCCCGTCCGACGTGGACGCCGTCGAGGCGCACGGCACCGGCACGACACTCGGCGACCCCATCGAGGCACAGGCGCTGATCGCCGCCTACGGACAGGACCGTGAGACGCCGCTGCGGCTGGGCGCGATCAAGTCGAACATCGGTCACACCCAGGCCGCCGCCGGCGTCGCCGGGGTGATCAAGACGGTGATGGCGCTGCGCCACGCCGAACTGCCGCCCACCCTGCATGTCACCGAGCCGACCTCGCACGTCGACTGGACGGCCGGGAACGTCGAACTGCTCACCTCCGCCGTGCCGTGGCCGCCCACGGAGAAGCCGCGCCGGGCCGGTGTGTCGTCGTTCGGTGTCAGCGGCACCAACGCGCACGTGATCATCCAGGAGGCGCCGGTCGAGGAGGCATCGGCTGAGGTGGGGCCGGCTGAGGTGGGGCCGGCTGAGGAAGCGCCCGCGGCCGGTGAGCGCCCGGCCGCCTCTGCGGTCCCCTCCTCGGTCCCGTGGCTGGTCTCCGCCAAGTCCGACACCGCCCTGAACTCACGTGTGGAGCAGGCACAACAGCTTTCCGGCGACCCCGTCGGCGCTGTCGATATCGGGTACTCCCTGCTGACCACCCGCTCCACCTCCTTCGAGCACCGAGCCGTACTCCTCGACGGCGACGTGCTCGCCCGGGGCACGGTGACCCGCCGCCCGCTCGCCGTGCTGTTCTCCGGCCAGGGCGCCCAACGCCTGGGCATGGGGCGCGAGTTGTACGACCGCTTCCCGGTGTTCCGCACCGCCCTCGACGAGGCGCTCGCGCTCCTGGACCCCGGGCTGCGCGACGTGATCTGGGGCGACGACGAGGAGGCCCTGAACCGCACCGGCAACACCCAGCCCGCGCTCTTCGCCCTCGAAGTCGCCCTCTACCGCCTGCTGGAGTCCTACGGCATCAAGCCCGACCACCTCGCCGGGCACTCGATCGGCGAGATCGCCGCCGCACATGTCGCCGGAGTCCTCACGCTGCAGGACGCGGCCACGCTGGTCACCGCCCGAGCCCGCCTGATGCAGGCCCTGCCCGCAGGCGGCGCCATGGTGTCGGTGACGGCCACCGAGGCGGACGTTCTCCCGCACCTCACCGCGCAGGTCTCCGTCGCCGCCGTCAACGGCCCCGACTCCGTGGTGATCGCCGGCGAGGAGAGCGAGGTCCTGCGGATCGCCGAACGCTGGGAGCACAAGCGGCTGCGCGTCAGCCACGCCTTCCACTCGCCGCTGATGGAGCCGATGCTCGACGAGTTCCGCAGCTCCATCAAGGACCTCGCCTTCCACACGCCGCGCCTGCCCATCGCCACGACCGGCGACGTCACCTCGCCCGAGTACTGGGTGCGGCACGTACGAGACGCGGTGCGGTTCGCCGACCACGTCGCCGCGATCGGCGACGCCACCTTCGTCGAGGTCGGCCCGGTCGGCGTGCTCTCCGCCCTCGTCGACGGCTGTGTGCCCCTGCTGCGCCGGGACCGGCCCGAGGAGACCGCCCTCGTCACCGCGCTCGCCCGGCTCCACACGGCCGGCGCGAAGGTCGACTGGTCGTCGTTCTACGCCGGTGGCCGCCGGGTCGACCTGCCCACCTACCCGTTCGACCGGCACCGGTTCTGGCCGCAGTCCACCATGGCGCCGGGCGGCCCGTACGCCGGACCGCAGCAGGCCCACCGCCCCGCGCTCCACGAGGTCGAGTGGGTCACCGCCCCGCTGGACGGCGTGCCCGTGGCCACCGCCCGCTGGGCCGTGGTCGGCACCGACGAGTTCGACGTGGCCCACGTCCTCTACAGCGCGGGCCAGACCGTCACCGGCTACGGCGAGACCCTGGCCGACGCCGCGGGCCAGGCCGCCGCGCCGGACGTGTTCGTCGTGTCGGTGTCGGGTGCCGAGACGCCCGACAGCGTGCGGGACACGACGACCCGGGTCCTGACGGTGCTTCAGGAGAGCCTGCGGTACGAGAGCGCCCGCGTGGTGTTCGTCAGCCGGGGCGCGGCAACCGGCGAGGACCTGGCCGCCGCCGCGGCGTGGGGCCTGGTGCGCACCGCACAGGCGGAGCACCCCGGCCGGTTCACCCTGGTCGACCTCGACGCGTCGGACGTGTCGATCGCCACGGTCGTACGGCTGGTGTCGTGGGACGAGCCCCAGGTGCTGGTCCGCGACGGCGTCGTCAAGGTCGCCCGCCTCGCCGAACTGCCCGCCACCGCGCCGTCCGCCCCCGCCTGGAACCCCGAGGGCACGGTCCTGATCACCGGCGGCACCGGCGGCCTGGGCGCCGCACTCGCCCGCCACCTCGTCGCCCGCCACGGCATACGGCACCTGCTGCTCGCCGGCCGCCGCGGCCCCGACGCGCCCGGCGCGGGAGAACTGCGCGCCGAACTCGAGGCGCGGGGCGCCTCGGTCACCGTCGTCGCCGCCGACGTCTCCACCGCGGACGCGGTCGCGGAACTGCTCGCCGCCGTGCCCGCCGCCCACCCGCTGACCGGTGTCGCACACACCGCCGGCGTGCTGGACGACGGCCTCGTCGACACCCTCACCCCCGCACGCCTCGACGCGGTGCTGCGCCCCAAGGCCGACGGTGCCTGGCATCTGCACCGGGCCACCCGGGACCTGGACCTCGCGGTGTTCGCGCTGTACTCGTCGGTCGCGAACGTCATGGGCGCCGCCGGGCAGGGCAACTACGCCGCCGCCAACGCCTACCTGGACGCCCTCGCCGTCCGTCGCCGGGCCGAGGGGCTGCCCGCCGTCTCGCTGGCGTGGGGTCCCTGGGCGCAGGACAGCGGCATGACGAGCGGGCTGAGCGAGGCCGCCATGGAACGCATCGCGCGCTCCGGGATGCCGCCCCTCGCGGCGGAGCAGGGCCTCGCCCTGTTCGACGCGGCGCTCGCCCGCGACGAGGCACTGCTCGTGCCGATGTACGTCAACCCGGCCGGCCAGCGGGCCCACGGCCCCGTCGCCCCGCTGCTGCGCGGCCTCCTCACCGACGCGCCCACCGCGGTGCCCGCCGAGAAGGCCGCCGTCACCGTCCTGGACCGGCTGCGCGGCGCCGGCCCCGAGGCCCGCGAGACCCTGCTGCGCGACCTCGTCGTGGGCACCTCGGCGGCGCTGCTCGGCCACCCCGACCCGAGCGCCGTCGACCCGGAGAAGGACTTCCTGGAGCTGGGCTTCGACTCGCTCATCGCCGTCGAACTCCGCAACCAGCTGGGCGAACTGCTGGGCGGCCGCAAGCTGGCGGGCTCCATCGTCTTCGACAACAAGACCCCGGCGAACCTCGCCCGGACCCTGCTCGCCGACCTCGGCACGCTCCATGGCCCGGCCGCGGCCTCCGCCGGTACCGGCGCCGCCATCGACCCGTCCGACACCGTGTTCGGGCTGTTCATGGAGTCGGTGTCGACCGGCAAGGTGCTGCAGGGCCTGAGCCTGCTGAAGGCCGTGGCGAACCTGCGCCCGATGTTCGAGACCCCGGCCGAACTGGAGGACCTGCCCACGGCGGTGACCCTCGCCGACGGCCCGGCGCTGCCCAAGCTGATCTGCGTCAGCGCGCCCGGCGCGACCGCCGGCGTCCACATGTACGCCCGCCTCGCGGCGCACCTGCGCGGCAAACGGCAGGTGTCGGCGCTGCCGCTGATCGGGTTCGAGCCGGGCGAGCCGCTGCCCAGGGACACCGCGGCCGCCGTGCGCTGGGTCGCCGAGAGCGTGCTGCACGCCAGCGATGGTGAACCGTTCTGCCTGGTCGGGCACTCCTCCGGCGGCACCCTGGCCTACCTCGCCGCGGCCGTGCTGGAGGAGACCTGGGGCATCGCCCCCGAAGCCGTGATCATGCTCGACACGCTCAGCCTCAACTACGACACCAACGAGGGCCTCGACTTCGACTCGGTCACCACCAACTACTTCACCACCATGGACTCGCCCGCGGTGAACCTGAACAGTGCGCGCCTGTCGGCGATGGCCCACTGGTTCGTCCGCATCACCGACACCGGCCTGCACCCCACCGTGCCGAAGCTGCTCGTGCGGTGCGGCCGGGAAGTGGACGGCACGGAGTTCACGACCACCGGCCAGGAGGTGTCCGTACCCGCGGACGAGATCCGCATCGTGCCCACCGACCACATGGCCATGGTCAAGGAGGACGCCGCCCTGACCGCCGGCGTGATCGAGGACTGGCTCACCACCCTGGCCACCGACCGGCCCTAGCCACCCCCACCAGCGGGCCCCAGCCACCCCCACCAGCCGGAAGGAACCCATGTCCACCGCACAGCAACTGCCCCTGATCGGGGTCGAACAGCCCTCGATCCTCGCCTTCAGCGACATCCGCCTGCGTCTGCAGGAACAGGCCCCCGTGTGCCGCATCCTCACGCCCGCCGGCGACGAGGGGTGGCTGGTGACCCGCCACGCCGAGGTCAAGGCGCTGCTGCAGGACCACCGCCTCGGCCGCTCGCACAAGGATCCGCAGAACGCGCCCCGGTTCTTCCGCAACCCGATGCTGGACATGCTCGTCACCAGCGACGACGTGGAGACCGAGCGGCGCGCCCACGAGAACAAGCGTGTCCTGTACACCAAGAGCTTCGCGGCCCGGAAGGTCCTCGACCGCCGCTCCCGCGTCGAGGCGATCGCGCACGCCACGCTCGACGGGATCATCGCCGCCGGCCCGACCGCGGACCTGCACGAGTCCTACTCGATGGAGTACTCCCAGCAGGCGCTGTGCGACATGGTCGGCGTCCCCGCCGAGGACCGCCGGCGGCTGCTCGCCATGATGGACACCGTCGGCGACACCGACCGGCAGCACGCCGAGTCCGGCATGGACGCCCTGTTCGGCTACGCCGCCGAGCTGGGCGCCAAACGCCGTGACGAACCCGGCGACGACGTGATCTCCCGCTTCATCGACTCCGGTCTCACCGACGAGGAGATCGGACTGCACACGGTCACGCTGCTGTTCACCGGCCTGTCCGGGCTCGCCTCCCACCTCGACTTCGGGGTGCTGCTGTTCCTGCGCAACCCCGACCAGCTCGCCCTCGCCATGGCCGACCCGAACGTCATGGTCCGGGCGGTCGACGAGGTCATGCGCGCCACGATCGGCAGCCCCGTGCTGCCCCGGTACGCGAGCGAGGACATCGAGATCGGCGGGGTCACCATCGCCGAGGGCGACCTGGTGATGCTCGACTTCTCGCTGGCCAACCACGACGCCCGCGCCTTCGAGGAGCCGTCCCGCTTCGACGTCACCCGCACGCCCAACCCGCACTTCACGTTCGGGCACGGCATGCGGCACTGCACGGGCGCGCCGCTGGTGCGCATCATCCTGGCCGTTGCCTACACCGCACTGTTCTCCCGCCTGCCCTCGCTGCGCCTCGCGGTGCCGGAGGCCGAACTGGAGTCGCACCCCGGCGGCCGGCTGGCCGGCGGCCTGGCGAGGTTCCCCGTCACCTGGTGACCCGCACGAAAAGCGGCCCCCGCCCAAGGGCGGGGGCCGTTTCGATGCTCGGAAGCGTTCGGGGGCGGGTCACTCGTGCACGGTGATCGCCTGAGCCGGACAGACCGACCTGGCCATCCGTGCCGAACGCTCCTCCGGCCCCTCCGGCTCCTCCTGCAGGAGGGCGACGAACCCGTCGTCGTCCTGGTCGAACACCTCGGGCGCGGTCAGCACACACTGCGCCGCCCCGATGCACTTGTCGGTGTCCACACTGATGCGCGTCATGATCTTTCCTCCGGGAAGGGGCGCTGAAGGGGCGCTACCACCGCACCGGCAGTGCGTGGAGTCCGAAGAGCACCCCGTCGTACTTGAACGGCAGTTCCTCCGGCGGAACCGCGATCTGCAGGGTCGGGATGCGGGCGAACAGCTTCTGGTAGGCGACCTCCAGCTCCAGACGCACCAGGTTCTGCCCCAGGCACTGGTGGACGCCGTAGCCGAACGCCACATGCCCGTGCGCGGACCGGGACGGGTCGAACACATGCGGGTGGTCGAAGGCCGCGGGGTCGTGGTTGGCGCCGGCCACCAGCGGTACGACGCCCTCGCCGGCCCGCAGCAGCCGGCCGCCGATCTCGATGTCCTCCACCACCACGCGCAGCGCCACCAGGTCGGCGACCGAGTGGAAGCGCAGCAGTTCCTCGATCGTGCGCTCGTCGCCGATCCACCGAGGGTCGTTCAGCAGGGTGACCGCGCCGAGGGCGATGTTGTTGGCCGTCGTCTCGTGGCCGGCGATCAGCAGCAGCATGGCCACGCCGGAGAGCTCCTGCGGGGACAGCAGCCCGCCCTCGACCAGCTTGCTGATCAGGTCGTCGCCGGGCCGCTTGGTCTTGATCGCGATCAGCCGGTTGAGGTAGCGCAGCAGTTGCTGGGAGGCGTTGTCGCGTTCCTCGTCGGTCGAGTTGATGGTGACGAGGACCTTCGTCTTGGCCTCGAAGAAGCCGCGGTCCACCTTGGGCACACCGAGCAGGGACGAGATCACCAGCGACGGCACCGACAGCGCGAAGTCCTCGACGAGGTCGGCGGTGTCGCCCCGGGCGAGCATCTGGTCGATGGTGTGGTCGACGATCTCCTCGACGACCGGCCGCAGCGCGCGGATGCGGCGCACTGTGAACTCGGGGATCAGCGCCTTGCGGAACTTGGTGTGGTCCGGCGGGTCGAGCGCCACGAACCAGCCCGGGACCTCGTCGGCGGTGGGCACGCCCCCGGTGCGCGAAGGGCGGGGGAAGCCCGGGTGCGCGGGGTTGGCGCTGATGCGCGGATCGGTGAGGATCTGGCGCACCTCCTCGTGCCGGGTCACCAGCCACACCGTGTCGCCCGAGGGCAGTGCGGCCTTCACCAGGCCGGGCCGCTGCCGGAAGTCCGTGTACTCGGGGGGCGGGAACGGGGCGCCGGGGCGGCGCAGCACGAACGGGACGATCTCGTCCTCGGCGTCGGCCTCGGCGCCGGCCGTGGGGGAGGAGGTCATGACGACACCTCGTAGAACGCGCGGACCTGCGCCACGATGAACTCCTGGTCTTCCTCGGTCAGTTCGGTGTGCGTCGGCAGATACAGGCCGTCCTCGGCGAAGCGGTTCGCGTTCAGCGTCGGCCAGACCGGGTCCAGATAGCCGGGCTGGCGGCTCATGGGCTTGAAGAACAGGCGGGTCTCGATGCCCCGGCCGGCGAGGAACTCCCGGAGTTCCTCCCGGCGTTCGGCGCGCAGGTCGTACATCCACAGCACGTCCCGCTCCGGCATCAAGGTGATGCCGTCGATGCCGCGCAGTCCCTCGTCGTAGCGCTTCTCGATCCGTGCCCGGGTGGCCAGGATCTCGTCCAGCCGCTCGGTCTGGGCCAGCGCCACGGCCGCCTGGAGGTTGGTCATGCGGAAGTTGTAGGCGAGCTTCTTGTGCAGGAAGCTGTGGTCCCGGGTGAACGCCATGCCGCGCAGATGCGCCATCTGGCGGGCCAGATGGGGGTCGTCGGTCAGGCAGATGCCGCCCTCGCCCGCCGAGATGATCTTGTTGGCGAACAGGGAGAACGCGGCTATGTCGCCGGTCGGCGCGATGCCGTGCGCCTCCGCGGAGTCCTCCACCACGCGCAGGTTGTACTCGTACGCCAGCTCCAGGATCGCGTCCATGTCGCAGCGCCGGCCGTAGATGTGCACCGGCATGATCACCTTGGTGCGCGGGGTGATCTTCTCCTCGATCCTCGTCACATCGATGTCGAGGTCGTCGGCGCAGTCCACGAACACCGGCGTGGCGCCCGTGTACGTGACCGCCCACGCGGACGCGATCATCGTGAACTCCGGCACGATCACCTCGTCGCCGGGACCGACCCCGAGGGCGCGCAGCGCGAGCGTCAGCGCGGTCGTCCCCGAGGAGCAGGCCACCCCGTGGGCCACCCCGTTGTAGGCGGCGAACGCCTCCTCGAAGCGGGGCACGTAAGGCCCTTGCGAGGAGATCCAGCCGCTGGTGACGGCCTGGGTGACGTAGTCGAGCTCGTTGCCCTTCAGCGACGGCATCGACACGGGATACGTGAAGCTCATCGACTCACTTCCGAAGACAGCGCGGGCAGGTCCAGGATCAGGTCGGCGGCGGCGGTCCGGCCGCCGGCGGCCTGTTGCAGCGCGGCCAGACGCCGGGCGTTCTCGGTGAACGCGGGGTCGTCGAGCACGCGCGTCAGCTTGTCGAGCACGTCGTCGGGGTCGACGGTGTGCGGCTTCGACAGCGTGAGCCCCACGCCGAAGCTCTCGGCGCGCACGGCCTGGTCGTAGCAGTCGACCCACAGCGGACGGGACACCATCGGCTTGCCGAAGTGGATGCTCTCCGTGTACGCGTTGCCGCCCGCGTGGGTGAAGAACACCTTCACGTTCGGGTGCGCCAGCACGTCCAGCTGCGACGGCACCCAGGTCTCCACCCGCAGGTTCCCCGGCAGGTCCGCGGGCAGATGGGCCTGTTGGTCGCGCGGCAGCTTCCACAGCACCGCGTGCCGGCCCTCCAGCCGCCGGGCCACCTCCACGAACGCCCGCACCTGCCCGGCCGTGAGCCGGGTGATCGTGCCGAAGCCCATGTAGACCACGGACCCCTGCGCGTCGAGCCAGGCGGACAGCTCGCCGGGCGGGCACTGCGGCAGCGGCGGCACCAGCGCGCCGACCGTGCGCAGCTTCGCCGGGATGTCGAAGGCGTAGTCCATCTCCGGGATCGAGTAGCACAGCACCAGCTCGGACCGCTCCACGCGGCAGAACTGGCCGTACGCCTCAGGGGCGATGCCCAGCTCCGCCCGCACCCGCGCGTCGACCGCGTTGCGCTCCTTGTTGAACTTCCCGAACGCCATGGCCAGCGTCCGCCACTGGAACAGCCTGTTCTGCCACCGCTGCAGGAACGACATGTCGGCGGGCAGGCCCGAGTGCGGCACCGGGAAGCCCTTGGGGGTGTGCGAGGGCCCGATCGGCACGGCCGAGGTCAGCAGGTTCGACGGCACGAACGGGTCGCTGAGCACGAACGGGATCCCCTTGGAGATGGCGAGCTCCCAGCCGAACTGGCACATGCTCTCCACGACCATCAGGGCCGGCCGGATCTTCTCCACCGCCTCTTCCAGCGCCCGGTACTTGGGCACCCGCAGCGCGGGCCGGTCGGTCTGCTCGATCACGGCGCGCCGCGCCTTGAACCGCGACCGCTGCGTCACCGCCGCATACGTGCTGTCGTCCCAGGTCACCGAGGACATCTCGGAGACGACCTCGCCCAGGGAGAGGAACTCGACGGGGGAGCCGACCGCCGTCGCCGCGACCTCCTCGCGCGCCTTGTCGTCGGTGGCGAACCACAGGTCGGCCACGCCGCGACGGGACAGTTCCTCCGCGAGCACCAACATCGGGTTCAACAGACCGCTCTCGGGCAGGCTGACGAACAGGATCGGCCGCTGACTCATGGCTGCACCCTTCAGGCGGCATGACGGAATCTGGCACCGCGGAATCTGCTGGTGGCGCCGAGCCTGCCCGACGCCGTGTGCCGGTGTCGCCGGGTGCGGGCCATGTCGAGGTGAAGCCCTAGAGTTGCCGCCCGCCCGATGTCCAGGTGATGCCCTAGAACCTCTGTGCTGCGCTTTCGGCACCCCGTCCGCGGCCGCGACGATGAGCACGCGGCCATGGGCCCTTCTGACGGATCTCCGTACCAGAGGGAGCGGCGTCCGTTCGTGCTCTCGCGGTGCGGTGAGAGCGCCTGACGGGCATCGCGACGCCGCGCGGACTCCGTCGGAAGGGCCCCAGGTGAGAGGTGCAGCGACATGACCGGCACGGACCGGCGCGCCGAGGCGGGGTGCACGGGACTGATCGAACGCGACGCCCAGTGGGCCAACCTCACCGCGCTGCTGTCGGACGCCGTCGCCGGATCGGGCCGGGTCGCCCTCGTGACGGGCCCGGTGGCTTGCGGCAGGACCGAGCTGCTGCACCGGTTCGGCGACCGCTGCGGCGAACGGTTCGTGTCCGCGACCTGCTCGGCCCTCGAACGCGACCTGCCCTTCGGCGTGGCCGGCCAGCTCCTGCATGCGCTCGGCGCGCCTGCCGAGGTCAGGGACCTGCTCGACGCGGCGGCCCGGACCGCGGGACCCGCGACCGCCCACCAACTGCACACGCTGTGCCTGGCGTTGCTCGACCTCGCCGCGGACAGCCCGCTGGTGATCGGCGTCGACGACGTGCAGCACGCGGACCCGCAGTCCCTGCACTGGCTGCTGTCGCTCGTCCGCCGCCTCGGCCGGGCCGGCATCCTGCTGCTCCTCGCCCGCACGGCGAGCCCCGGCGTCGCCCACTCCCCGCTGCACACCGAGCTGTCACGGCACCCGCACTGCCATGAGATCGGCGTGGCGCCCCTGTCGGAGGCGGGCATAACCGACCTGTTCGGCGGCGCCGACGCGGGCCGCGAGGCCATGGCGCTCACCGGGGGGAACCCGCTGCTGGCCCGGTGCCTGCTCGCCGACCGGCGGACGGCCGGGCCGGACGCGGACGGCGTACCGGCGCCCGGCCCCGGGTTCCGCCGGGCCCTCGTCAGCTGTGTCCACCGCTGCGAGCCGTACGTCGTGGCGGTCGCCCGCGCGCTCGCCGTCACCGGCGCCCACGCCACCGTCGAGCGGCTGGGCCGCCTCGCCGGCCTCGATGTCGAGGCGGTGCGCTCGGCGCTCGACCTCCTGACCGACGCCGGGCTGCTGGCCGACGGCCGCTTCCGCACCGACGCCGCCCGCACCGCCGTACTCGACGACATGCCCGCCGACGAACGCGGCCGGACCCACCGGACCGCCGCTCTGCTGCTGCACGACGAGGGAGCGCCCGCGACCGAGGTGGCGCCCTACCTGCTGCGCGCCGACGGAGCCGACAGGGCCGACGAGAGCTGGGCGGTACCGGTGTTCGAGGAGGCCGCCGAGCACGCGCTGCGCGAGGAACGGATCGACACGGCGCTGCGCTGCCTCGAACGCGCCCACCGCGCCTGCCCCGAGGCACACCGGCAGGCGGCGATCGCGGCGAAGCTGGTGCGCGTGGAGTCGCGGGTCAACCCCGCCGCCGCGGGCCGCCGGCTCACCACCGTCACCGACGCGATGCGCGCCGGGCGGCTGTCCGACCGCGATGTGCGCTCCCTGGTGCCGCCCCTGCTGTGGCACGGGCGCGTCGACGAGGCGGCCGAGGCGATGGAACGGCTGCGGCGCGCCCGCCACCAGCCGGGCACCGCCGACCGGACCACCGAGCTGTGGCTGGCCTGCACCCACCCGCCGCTCGCCCGACGCACCCGGCCACCCGCCGGGACCGACCGCGACAGCGGACCGGCCGGCCGCACCACCGGCCCGGCACTCAGGGCCGTGACGGCGCTGACGACCGTCCTCACCCAGGGGCCCGACGAACACGCCGTCACCGACGCCGAGCACGTGCTGCAGGTCGCGCGGCCGAGCGACGGCATGTCCTGGGGGCCCCAGACGGCACTGCCCGCGCTGCACGCCCTCGTGCACGCCGGCCGCCTCGACCTCGCCCGGTCCTGGTGCGACAAACTCCTCGACGACGCCCGGGCCAGGGACCTCGCCGTGGCACAGGCGCTCTACGCCGGGGTGCGCGGCGACATCGCCCTGCGCGAGGGCGACCTCGCCGGGGCCCACGCCCACGCCCGCGACGCGCTCACCCTCATGCCCCCGGGCGGCTGGGGAGTCGCGGTCGGCGCCCCGCTGGGCGTCCTCGTCGAGACGGCGACCAAGCAGGGCAGGCACGAGGAGGCCGCTGCCCACCTCACCCAGCCCGTGCCCGACGCCATGTTCCAGAGCCGCTACGGCCTGCCCTACCTGCACGCCCGCGGCCACCACTACCTGGCCACCGACCGGCACTACGCCGCGCTCGCGGACTTCCTCTCGTGCGGCGAGCTGATGACCGAGTGGGGCATCGACCAGTCGGTGCTCGTGCCATGGCGTACCAGTGCCGCCGAGGCGTGGCTGCGGCACGGCAAGAACCGCGACGAGGCCAAACGGCTCCTGGGCGAACAGCTCGCCCGGCTCGGCCCGGAGACCTCGCGCACCCGCGGCGTGGCCCTGCGCCTGCTCGCGGCGACCACCGCGCCCCAGCACCGGCCCCGGCTGCTCGACGAGGCCGTCGCCGTCCTTCAGGAGTGCGGCGACCAGTACGAACTCGCCCGCGCACTGGGCGACTTGAGCAACGCGCACCAGGCGCTGCGCGAGCACCGGCGGGCCTGGAGCGTCGCCCGGCGCGCCTGGCACGTGGCGAACGTGTGCGACGCGACGGCGCTGCGCGACGAACTCCTGCCCAGCCGGCGCGGGCCCGACGACGAGTCATCCGAGGAACAGCCGCCGACCGACCCGATCTCCCGGCTCACCGACGCGGAGAGGCGCGTGGCGGCGCTCGCCGCGGTCGGCCTCACCAACCGGGAGATCGCCGGCAAGCTGTTCATCACCCCGAGCACCATCGAGCAGCACCTCACCCGGGTCTACCGCAAACTCAACGTGAAGTACCGCAAGGACCTGCCGACCGGCCTGCACAGCCATCTGCCGGACACGGCCTGAACCGGGTCAGGCCAGGTGCAGCTGCTCGCGCAGTTCACCGACCAGCACCGACAGGTCGGCGCGGTCCGCGGCGAACCCGAACACATAGTGGTCCGGCCGCACCAGCACCCCCGTCTGGCGGGTCTGCGCCAGGTAGGGCAGATACGTCCGCTGCACGTCCACCACTTCGTGATCCCGCGCCCGCTTCGGCGGGATCCCCGCCGGCAGGACCCGGACCAGGCGCGTCCCGATCGACTTGAGGAAGTCGAGGTCGTCCTCGGACAGTGTCTCGTACGGGTCGACGGTCGTGATCAGCTGGAAGCCGCGGCCCACCACCTCGTCGAAGCGGTCCTTGACCGTGCCGCGCGCCACCACGCCCTGCGGCGACAGCTCACCGGCCCGCGGCGCCACCGACCCCGAGGCGTCACGGCGTACGACACCGTCCTCCAGGGCGAACCACGACGGCGACAACGACGGAGCGTCGGGCCGGGAGTGCAGGCCGATCAGATAGGCGTCGCGGCGTGCGGCGGCCGCGTGGTCGAGTTCGGAGACGATCCTGCCGACCTCGATGGACATGTCGATGGTGTGCCGCACCTGCCGGGACCGCTCCGCCTGGTACACGTCGAGCAGCGTGTCGCGGGCCGTGCCGCGCAGCACGAGGTCCAGCTTCCACGCCAGGTTCGCCGCGTCCCGGATGCCCGAGCACATGCCCTGCCCCGCGAACGGCGGCATCAGGTGCGCCGAGTCACCGGCCAGCAGCAGCCGCCCGGCCCGCCAACTGTCGGCGAGGGCCGCCTGGAACGTGTAGACGATGTTGCGGGTCAGATCGGCGTTCTCGGGCGTCACGTCGTACGGTGCGAGCAGTTGCCACATGCGTTCGTGGGTGCTGAGCTCCTCGACGGACTCGCCCGGCAGCCGCATGAACTCCCAGCGGCGGTGGCCCCGGCCGGAGGCGACGATCGTGGTCGGCCGGTTCGGATCGCAGATCTGGACGTCGTTGGGGCGGAACGAGCGCGGCTCGTGGAACACGACGTCGACGAGCAGCCAGTCGTGCGCGAAGCCGAGGTCGGTCAGCTTCGCGCCCATGGCGTCGCGCACGAAGCTGTTCGCGCCGTCGCATCCGACGACGTACGACGCCGTGACCCGCCCGTCCGCCGGCTCGCCGGCGCCCGGGGCGGTGATCTCGACATGGTCGCCGTGGTCGGTGATCTGCCGCACCTCGTGCCCGAACAGGGCGGTGACGTTCGGCAGTTCGGCGACATGTGCGCGCAGCGCCTTCTCGAATGTCGGCTGGTGCATGACGGTGGCGATCGGCCAGCCGTCGCGGCCGGGCTCGTACGGTGCCTCGAAGCT
Source organism: Streptomyces sp. SD31 (assembly GCF_052068475.1). Classification (NCBI taxonomy): domain Bacteria; kingdom Bacillati; phylum Actinomycetota; class Actinomycetes; order Kitasatosporales; family Streptomycetaceae; genus Streptomyces; species Streptomyces sp. SD31. Next base: position 447,911 of record NZ_JBQHCX010000007.1, read on the forward strand.
GAACAGCTCCCGGCCCGCGCCGTTCTGGAACATGTACTGCCCGAGCGGCTCGCCCAGTTCCATCAGCTCGGCACCGATGCCCGCCGTGGCGAACGTGCGTGCGGTCTCGCCGTCGAAGGCGACCACGCGCGGGAACGGGTACTGGTTCTCGTACTTCTCCAGGATGACGACCTGCCATCCGCGGTGGGCCAGCAGGATGGACAGTACGAGTCCCACCGGGCCGCACCCGACCACCGCGACGTCCGCGGTGAGACCGGAGGCGGCGGGGCCGGAGCGCGCTGCTGAGGACGGCATCATGGGGGGCATCTCCGCGGTCGGGAAACGGAATCGATCACGCCTCCCGGATGATAGGGCCGAGGTGTCGAGGTGATTGCCCAGTTGTGCGACAGGGCTTCAGGGGACGATTCCCTCGATCTCCACCAGGAGACCGGAACGGCAGACGTCGACGTTCAAATAGGCGGTCCTCGCGGCGGGTGAGAAATACTCCGAGCACATTCGGCGTACGACGGGAATGTCCTCGCGGTGGCGCACGTACACCTTGATGTTGTCGAGGTCGCTCAGTCCGGTGCGCCGCTCGATCTCATGGGCGGCGAGATTGTCCCGGGAAATGAGGTGGGCGATGTTGTCCAGCGAGAGTTCCACCTGCTTCACCAGATCGCCCTCGTACAGCGTCTCGTGTCCTCGTATGCTCGCGGTGCCCGACACATAGATCTGCCCGCCGCTGCGGTCGGTGTGCGTCTCGGCGAGGTAGGTGGCGCGCGCGAACTTCGGCGGGCGCGGGCCGTACTGCTGCGGGTAGTGGTAGGCGGACACCTGCTTGGAGTTCTCCACCGAGGTCGGCGCGGCCGACCGGCTGACCAGGAAGTAGAAGGAGATCCCGCCGCCCAGCGCGCCGATGCCGGTGGCGGAGGGCACCTCCTGGTCCCCGAAGTGGAACAGCTCGAACGCCTCCGCGCGCCCCCGGCAGAAGTCGCGGTAGACCTCCAGGCCGTCGGCGTTGTCCCCGTTGATGTCGGCCACGAAGTTCCACATCCGGAAGCAGTTCTTGTAGCCGAGGCCGTCCATCAGCTCCAGCGCGGTGCAGTACGCGGCACGGGTGGCTTCCGTATAGCGACCGGCCTGGGGGATGCGGCCCGCCACGATCAGATACTCGCCGTCGTGCGCGTAGGCGACCTCCCGCACCACTCCGGTCTCCACCGGCCGGTCGGTGGTCCACACCTCGGCGAACGCCTCGTCCGCCGTGTGCGCCATGTGCAGGCCGATCGTCAGCGCGCCGTTCTCGATGCCCGGATCGGTCGGCTCGGTCGTGTAGTTGACGACTCCGAGGACGTTCCCGCCGAGCACCGCGTCGGTGACATCGGCCGGATTCATGAAAGTGGAGGAAGGAAGGCCGAGGCCGACCGCCGGATTCACCTGAGTCATCGAAGAACGCCCTTCTCGGGATCAGGAAATCGATCGGCCTCATTCGTAGCACCCGCAGTACGGGCATTTCGGGCCCGCCCGGCGTGGACCTTTGGAGCTGCGTGCGGATAGGGGGGTCATAGGGGTGGTTCCGCCCGGTGCCCGGGATTCGATAGGGGGAGCGCTTCCGGCGGCCCGATGACTCGGATTTTTCCTACTTGTTGTTCGGGCATGCTCGACGTCAGCATCGCGCCTGTCGCCCGTAATGAGGGAGCGTCGTCGGAATGTTTCGCACCGAACTGATCCGGCCCCTGTCCGACCTGCTCCGCGATCACGCCGAGCGCATCCCCGGCAAGGTCGCCTTCCAGGACCACCGGCGCACCGTGACGTACGCGGAGCTGGAGCGGCGCACCCGGCGCCTCGGCGGACATCTGGCCGACCTGGGCCTGCAACCCGGCGACCGCGCGCTGATCCACCTCGGCAACGGCGTCGAGATCGTCGAGAGCTACCTCGCCGTCACCCGTGCCGGCGGCGTCGCCGTGCCGTTCAACCCGCACTGCGCCGACGCCGAACTCGCCCACGCCGCCGACGACAGCGGCGCCCGCGTGGTCATCACCGACCCCGCCCACCTGGAGCAGGTACGCACCCTGCTGCCGGGCCGCCCCTACCTCAGGGTCGTCGTCACCGGCGACGCCCCCGAACCCCGCCCGGGCAGCGGCGCGTTGGTGTCGTACGACGACCTCGTCGGCCGCGACCCGGCGCAGCCCGCCCGCGACGACCAGGGCCTGGACGAGGCCGCGTTCATGCTCTACACCTCCGGCACCACCGGCAAGCCCAAGGGCGTGCTGTCGACCCAGCGCTCCTGCCTGTGGTCGGTCGCCGCCTGCTACGCACCCGTCGTCGGCCTCTCGGAGGACGACACGGTGCTGTGGCCGCTGCCGCTGCACCACTCCCTGGCCCATGTGCTGTGCGTGATCGGCGTGACCGCGACCGGCGCCACCGCACGCCTCCTCGACGGCTTCTCCGCCGACGAGGTGCTGCACGCCCTCGACGAGGACACGTACACCTTCATGGCCGGCGTCCCGACCATGTACCACCACCTCCTGGAGGCGGCCCGCGCACGCCCCGCGCCCCCCGGCGCGACCACCCTCACCCGCTGCCTCACCGCCGGCTCCAACTGCCCCACCCCGCTGCGCGCCGAGTTCGAGACGGTCTTCGGCATCCCCCTCCTCGACGGCTACGGCTCCACCGAGACCTGCGGCCTGATCACCGTCAACTGGCCGCACGGCACCCGCATCCCCGGCTCCTGCGGACTGCCCGTGCCCGGGGTGACGGTGCGTCTGGTCGACCCCGACACCGCCGAGGACGTCGCGCAGGGCGCCGAGGGCGAGGTCTGGGTGCGCGGCCCCAACCTCATGCTCGGCTACCACAACCAGCCCGAGGCCACCGCACAGGCGATGCCGGGCGGCTGGTACCGCACCGGCGACCTCGCGCGCCGCGACGCGTTCGGCTACCTCACCATCACCGGCCGGGTGAAGGAACTCATCATCCGCGGCAGCGAGAACATCCACCCCGGCGAGGTGGAGCAGGTCCTGCTGAAGGTGCCCGGCGTCTTCGACGCCGCCGTCGTCGGCACCCCGCACGACGTGCTCGGCGAGGTGCCCATCGCCTTCGTCGTCCCCGCCGAGGACGGCTTCGACCCCGAACAGCTCTACGACGCCTGCCGCGCCCAACTGTCCGGCTTCAAGGTGCCCGAGGCCGTCTACGAGATCGACCACATCCCGCGCACCAGCTCCGGCAAGATCACCCGGCACGTCCTGCGCGAGCGCCCCGCACGGCTGCGCGCGGCGAGCGGCGGCCAGCACGAGGCACTGCTGCGCATGGACTGGGCGCCACTGCCCTCGCTACGCACCGCCGGACTCCAGGCCGCCGCACGCTGGGCCGTCGTGGGACCGGACCGCTTCGGCCTCACCGCCGCCCTCACCGCCACCGGACTCCAGGTCACCCCGCACACCGATGCCGCCGCCCTGCACACCGCCCTGGCGGACGGCGATCCCGCGCCGGACGTGGCCGTGCTGTGCCTCCCCGACGACCTGGACCCCGGCGGTCGACTCGCCCGCGCCGCGCACACGGCCACCGACGAGGTGCGCGACATCCTCCGGACCTGGGCCGGCGACGACCGCCTCGCCCCCTGCCGCCTGGTCGTGCTCACCCGCAACGCGGTCGCCGCCGGCGAGGAAGGCGTGCGCGACCTCCTGCACGCCCCGGTGTGGGGGCTGCTCCGCTCACTGCAGGTGGCCCACCCGCACCGGTTCACCCTCGTCGACATCGACGCCGACGACACCTCGCCCGGCGTGCTGCCGTCCGCCGTCGCCACCGACGAGCCGCAGCTCGCGGTGCGTTCCGCAAGCGTGCTGGCACCGCGTCTGAAGCGGGTGTCCGCCACCGTCAACTCCGGCCTCGCGCAAGGAGTCGACCCCCAGCGCACCGTCGTCGTCACCGGCGCGGCCGGCCCACTGGGCGCCGCCCTGGCCCGGCACCTCGTCGCCGCCTACGGCGCCCGGCACCTGCTGCTGATCGGCCCCCGCGGCCGGGGCGACGACGCCACCGCCCGGCTGGAGGGCGAACTCGCCGCACTCGGCGCCCGGGTGGCCGTCGCCGCCTGCGACGTGACCGACCGCAAGGCCCTCGCCGAAGCTCTGGGCCGACTGAAGCGGCCCGTCGGCGCGGTCGTCCACTGCGACGGCGAGTACGCGGACGCCCCCGGCGCCACCGGGGCCGACGAACGCGACGCGTTCCGCACGGCTGTCTCCGGCGCGGTCAACCTGCACCAGCTCACCAAGGACGGCGACGTACGCGCCTTCGTGATGCTGTCCACCGTCGCCGGCGCCCTCGGCCTGCCCGGCTCGCAGGAGCGCGCGGCGGCCAACGCCTTCCTCGACGCGCTGGCCTGCTACCGCCGCGACCGCGGCCTGCCCGCCCTGTTCCTCGCCGCCGGTTCCCCCGACGCGCCCACCACCTCGGGCCACGTGCGTGACCTGCCCCACCAGGAGTTCACGGCGATGTTCGACATCGCCACCGGGGCCGGGATGACCCAGGCCGTGATCATGCGCATCGACAGCGCCGCCCTGCGTGAGCGCACCGCACAGGCCGAAGTGCCCCCGCTGCTGCGCGGACTGATCGACGTCTCCGCACCCCTGACGGCACCGGACGACCACCGGCTGACCGAACTGCGGCAGCAGCTCACGGCCCGGACACCGGAGGAGCGCGACACCTTCCTGCTCGACCTCGTGCGCACCGAGGTCGCCGCCGTGCTCGCCCTGACCGGCACCGAACGCGTCGCCCCGCGCAGGACGTTCCGCGAACTCGGCCTCACCTCCGCCCACGCCGTGGACCTCCGCAACCGGCTCACCACCGCCACCGGCCTGCACCTGGCCGTACCGGTCGCCTTCGACCACCCGACGCCCACCGCGCTCGCCCGTCACCTCAGGGCCGAACTCCTCGGCGAACGCCCCGCCACGGCGCCCACCGACGCCGCACTCGTACCGCTGGACGAACCGATCGCGATCGTCGGCATGGCCTGCCGCTTCCCCGGCGGCATCGCCTCCCCCGAGGACCTGTGGCGGATCGTCGACACCGGCACGGACGTCGTGTCCGCGTTCCCCACCGACCGCGACTGGGACCTGGACGCCCTCGCCGCCGGCGCCAGCCACACCCGCCACGGCGGATTCCTCCACGACGCCGCCGACTTCGACGCCGGTTTCTTCGGCATCTCACCGCGCGAGGCCCTGGCCATGGACCCCCAGCAGCGGCTGCTCCTCGAGGTGTCCTGGGAGGCCCTGGAACGCGCCGGCATCGACCCGGCGACGCTGCGCGGCACCGACGGGGGCGTGTTCACCGGCGTCATGTACCACGACTACGGCACCGGCCTGACCGCCGCGCCCGAGGGCACCGAGGGGTACTGGACCACCGGCACCGCCGGCAGCGTCGTCTCCGGCCGCATCGCCTACACCCTCGGCCTGCAGGGCCCCGCCGTGACCGTCGACACCGCCTGCTCCTCGTCCCTGGTGGCCCTGCACTGGGCGGCACGCTCACTGCGCCAGGGCGAGTGCTCCCTCGCGCTGGCCGGCGGCGTCACCGTCATGTCGACGCCGGCCACGTTCGTCGAGTTCTCCCGGCAGGGCGGCCTCTCCGCCGACGGGCGCTGCAAGGCGTTCAGCGACAGCGCCGACGGCACCGGCTGGTCCGAGGGCGCCGGCCTCGTCGTACTGGAACGCCTGTCCGACGCGCGCCGCAACGGGCACCGCGTGCTGGCCGTGCTGCGCGGCAGCGCCGTCAACCAGGACGGCGCCTCCAACGGCCTGACCGCACCCAACGGGCCCTCCCAGCAACGGGTCATCGGCCAGGCGCTCGCCGCCGCCGGACTCACCCCCGCTGACATCGACGCCGTCGAGGCCCACGGCACCGGAACCACCCTCGGCGACCCCATCGAGGCTCAGGCGCTCATCGCCGCCTACGGCCAGGAACGGCCCGCCGACCGGCCGCTGTGGCTCGGCTCGGTCAAGTCCAACATCGGCCACACCCAGGCCGCGGCCGGCGTCGCCTCGGTCATCAAGACGGTGATGGCCCTGCGCCACGGCGTCCTGCCCAAGAGCCTGCACATCACCGCCCCCTCCACCCACGTCGACTGGAGCACGGGCGGCGTCGAACTCCTCACCGCCCCCACCGCGTGGACCGACCCCGGCCGTCCCCGCCGGGCCGGCGTCTCCGGCTTCGGCGTCAGCGGCACCAACGCGCACCTGATCCTGGAGGAGGCCCCCGCCTCCGCATCCGCGCCCGAGGCCGAGCCGGACGATCCGGCGGACCGGCCCGGCAACGCGCCCTCGGTAGCGCCCTCCGTCGTGCCCTGGGTCGTGTCGGCCCGGACCGCCCCAGCCCTCGACACCCAGCTCGACCGCCTGGCCGCGCTGGAGGCGGCCCCGCTGGACGTGGCGCTGTCGCTGGCGACGACCCGGACCGCGCTGGAGCACCGGGCGGTGCTCGCCGACGGCACCGAGATCGCGCGCGGCACGGCCCAGGACCGGCAGCTTGCGCTCCTCTTCTCCGGACAGGGCTCGCAACGGCTGGGCATGGGCCGGGAGTTGTACGAACGGTTCCCGGTGTTCGCGGCCGCGTTCGACGCCGCCCTCGCCGAACTGGACCCCGGGCTGCGCGAGGTGATGTGGGGCCATGACGCCGACGCACTGAACGACACCCGGCACACCCAGCCCGCCCTGTTCGCCGTCGAGGTCGCGCTGTACCGCCTCGTCGAGTCCCTCGGGGTGACCCCCTCCTTCGTCGCCGGGCACTCCATCGGCGAGATCGCCGCCGCTCACGTCGCAGGCGTGTTCACCCTGGCCGACGCCTGCCGCCTGGTGTCCGCGCGGGCCCGGCTGATGCAGGAACTGCCGACCGGCGGCGCGATGGTCGCCGTCGAGGCCACCGAGGACGAGGTGCTGCCGCATCTGACGGACCTGGTGTCGATCGCCGCCGTCAACGGCCCCCGCTCGCTGGTCGTCGCGGGCGAGGAGGCCGAAGTGGGCGCGCTCGTCGAGCGGTTCCCCGGCCGCAAGACTAGGCGTCTCCTGGTCAGCCATGCGTTTCACTCGCCCTTGATGAACCCGATGCTGGAGGACTTCAGGGCCGCCGTCGCCGATGTGCCGGCCGCCGAGCCGCGCATTCCGGTGGTGTCGAACCTGACCGGCCGGCTCGCCGCGCCCGGCGAGCTGACCTCGCCGGACTACTGGGTCCGCCATGTCCGCGAGACGGTCCGCTTCCACGACGGCGTACGCACCCTGGGCGACCAGGGCGCGACAGCCTTCCTGGAACTGGGCCCCGACGGGGTGCTCTCCGCGCTAATACCGGACGGGCTCGACGCCACCTCCTCCGGCACGTCCCCGGCCGACGACGTGCCGGTGGTCGCGCTACTGCGCAAGGACCGCCCGGAGGAGGCGGCCGCGGTGACCGCGCTGGCCCGGCTGTACGCCGCCGGTACGCACGTCGACTGGGCGCCCCTCTTCGACGGCACCGGCGCACACCGCGTCGACCTGCCCACGTACCCCTTCCAGCGGCAGCGCTACTGGCCCGAGCCCGCCGCCCGCCCCGCCGACCCGGTCGACACGGAGTTCTGGGACCTCGTCGACGGCGGCGACCTGGCCGCCGAGCTCGACCTGGCCCCCGACACCGCCGCCGCCGTGGCTCCCGCGCTGGCGTCCTGGCGCTCCCGCCGGCAGGGCCGTTCCGCTCTGGACGGCCGGCGCTACCGAGAGTCCTGGACCCGGTTGTCCCTGCCGCCCGGTGACGTGCCCGGCGCGTGGCTCGTCGTCGTACCGGCGGGGGAGCGGGACGACTGGACCTCGGCGGTCGTGGACGCCCTGGGCGCCACGGTCCTGGAGGTCGGCGCGCCGGACCGCACGGCGCTCGCGGAGCGGCTGCGCGGCTTCCCCGGCACGGGCGTCGTGTCGCTGCTGGGCACCGGCCCGCAGATGTCGGGCGACGACACCCCCTACGCCCTCTCCGCCACCCTCGCACTCGTCCAGGCGCTCGGTGACGCCGAGGTCCCCGCGCCCCTGTGGGCCGTGACCCGGGGCGCGGTGTCGACCGGCGACGGCGACCCCGTGACCGACCCCGCGCAGACGGCGCTCTGGGGACTCGGCCGGGTCGTCGCACTGGAGCACCCGCACCGCTGGGGCGGCCTCGTCGACCTGCCCGAAACCGTCGACGCGCGAGGACTGCGCGCCGCCCTGGGCAACCAGCTCGGCGAGGACCAGCTGGCCGTGCGCGGCGACGCCGTCCTCGGCCGCCGCCTGATACCCGCACCCCGCGCGGGCCGCACCGGAGGGTGGACACCCTCGGGCTCGGTCCTGATCACCGGCGGCACCGGCGCACTCGGCGGCGCGGTCGCCGAGGCGCTGGCGGCCCGGGGCGCCGAGCACCTCGTCCTCGCCAGCCGCCGGGGCCCGCAGGCACCCGGCGCCGACGAGCTCGTGGCCCGCTTGACGGAGTACGGCGCCGAAGTGACCGTACGGGCCTGCGACGTCGCCGACCGCGAAGCCGTACGCGAACTGCTGGCCGGCATCCCCGGCCTCACCGCGGTCGTGCACGCGGCCGGCATCGACACCGGCGACGGGCCCGTCGCCTCCCTCACCCCCGAGCGGCTGCACACCGTACTGGCCGCCAAGCTCACCGCGGCCCGCCACCTGCACGAACTGACGTCAGACCTCGACGCGTTCGTCCTGTTCTCCTCGGGCGCGGCAGCCTGGGGCAGCGGGGGACAGCCCGCCTACGCCGCCGCCAACGCCTACCTCGACGGCCTCGCCCAACTGCGCCGGGCCCAGGGACACGCCGCGACCTCCCTGCAGTGGGGCACCTGGGACGGCGCCGGCATGGCCGCCGACCCCGAGACGGCCGAACAACTGCGCCGGCACGGCATGCTGCCGATGGAGCCGCGGCTCGCACTGACCGCGCTGAGCGAGGCGGTCGCGGACGGCGAGACCGTCCTGACCGTCACCCACACGGACTGGCGGCGCTTCGCCCCCGGCTTCACCGCTGCCCGCCCCGCGCCCCTCCTGACGGAGATCCCGGAGTTCACCCGGGCCCTCACGGACATGGACGAGGACCAGGCCGGTGAGGCCCCCGCCCTCGCCGACCGGCTCTCCGCCCTGCCCGAGGACGAACGGACCGCCACCGTGCTCGACCTGGTGCGCACCCAGGCCGCCGCCGTCCTCGGACACCCCGGCGTCGACTCGATCAGCGTCGACAAGGCATTCCGCGACCAGGGCTTCGACTCGCTGACCGCCGTCGAGATGCGCGACCGGATCAGGGCCGCCACCGGCCTGCCGGTCCCGTCCGGGCTGGTCTTCGACCACCCGACGCCGCGCGCCGTGGCCGAACACCTGCTGTCCCGGCTCGCCGCACCCACCGGCTCGGCGCTGACCGAACTCACCCGGCTGGAGGCGGCGTTGCCCTCCGCCCCGGCCGCCGACCAGGACGCCGTCCGGGAACGCCTGGAGAAGCTCCTCGCGAGCCTGCGCACGCCGGCCGCGCCGCGTTCCTCCGAGGACGACATCAACAGCGCCTCCGTCGAGGACCTCCTGTCGATCATCGACGACGAGTTGCTCGACCACCCGTGACTTGCTGTCCCCGCATGACTTGTTGTGCCCGCGTGAAATGAGGACGGACCAGTGCAGGAAGAGCAGCAGGACAAGGTTGCCGACTACCTGAGGCGAGTCACCGTCGAGCTGCGCCGGGCTCGCGAACGCGTCCTCGAACTGGAACGCGACCGCACCGAGCCCATCGCGATCGTCGGCATGGCATGCCGCTTCCCCGGCGGTGTCAGCACCCCCGAGGACCTGTGGCGCGTGGTGGCCGAGGAACGCGACGTCCTCTCCCCGTTCCCCACCGACCGCGGCTGGGACTTGGAGACGTTGCGCTCCGGCGCCTCCCTCGCCACCGAGGGCGGCTTCCTCGACACGGCGGCCGACTTCGACGCCGACTTCTTCGGCATCTCCCCGCGTGAGGCGCTGGGCATGGACCCGCAGCAGCGCCTCATGCTGGAGGTGGCCTGGGAGGCACTGGAGCGGGCCGGCCTCGACCCGGCCGCGCTGCGCGGCAGCCAGACCGGCGTGTTCGTCGGCACCAACGGCCAGGACTACGCCGACCTGGTGTCCGTGGACGGCGACGGGCACGCCTCCACCGGCCTCATCGCATCCGTCCTCTCCGGCCGCATGTCCTACACCTTCGGCTTCCAGGGCCCCGCCGTCAGCGTCGACACCGCCTGCTCGTCGTCCTCGGTCGCCCTGCACCTCGCCGCCCAGGCGCTGCGCGGCGGCGAATGCTCCCTCGCCCTGGCCGGCGGCGTCACGGTCATGGCCACGCCGCACGCCTTCGTCGAGTTCACCCTGCAGCGCGGACTCGCCGCCGACGGCCGCTGCAAGGCCTTCTCCGACGCCGCCGACGGCACCGGCTGGTCCGAGGGCGCCGGCGTCCTCGTACTGGAACGCCTCTCGGACGCGGTGCGCAACGGGCACCGGGTGCTGGCGGTGGTGCGGGGTTCGGCGGTCAACCAGGACGGCGCGTCCAACGGCCTGACAGCGCCCAACGGCCCGTCGCAGGAGCGGGTGATCCGGCAGGCGCTCGCCTCGGCCGGCCTGTCCGCCGCCGAGGTGGACGCGGTCGAGGCACACGGCACCGGCACCGCTCTGGGCGACCCGATCGAGGCCCACGCCCTCATGGCCACCTACGGCCAGGACCGCGACGCCGACCGCCCGCTGCTGATCGGCTCGGTCAAGTCCAACATCGGCCACACCCAGGCCGCCGCCGGCGTCGCGAGCGTGATCAAAGTCGTGTACGCCATGCAGCACGGGTTGCTGCCGAGGACGCTGCACGTGGACGCGCCGTCGTCGCACGTCGACTGGTCGGCGGGTGCGGTGGAACTGCTGACGTCCGCCACGGCCTGGCCGGAGTTGGGGCGCCCGCGTCGGGCCGGTATCTCGTCGTTCGGTGTCAGTGGGACGAACGCGCACGTGATCCTGGAGGCGGCGCCTGCGGAGGAAGCGCCCGAGCGCGGGGCAGGTCCTGTGCACGGGGTGCCGTGGATCGTCTCGGCCAAGTCCGAGGGGGCGTTGGGCGAGCAGGTCGAGGCGGTGCGGGGTGCCGAGGGCGATGCCGCCGACATCGGGTTCTCCCTGCTGACCTCGCGGTCGTTGTTCCAGCACCGGGCTGTGGTGCTTGATGGCGTGGAGATCGCCAGGGGTGTGGCGGGGGAGCGGCAGCTTGCGGTGCTGTTCTCCGGGCAGGGGTCGCAACGGCTGGGCATGGGCCGGGAGTTGTACGAGCGGTTCCCGGTGTTCGCGTGGGCGCTGGATGACGTGCTGGCTCATCTGGACCCGGCGCTGCGCGGGGTGATGTGGGGCGAGGACGAGGAGCTGCTGAACCGGACCGGTTACACGCAGCCGGCGTTGTTCGCTTTCGAGGTGGCGCTGTACCGGCTGGCAGAGTCCTTCGGTGTGAAGGCCGCTCATGTGGCCGGTCATTCGATCGGTGAGATCGCGGCGGCGCATGTGGCGGGTGTCCTGAGCCTGGAGGATGCGGCGAGGCTGGTGTCGGCGCGGGCGTCGTTGATGCAGGCGTTGCCGTCGGGTGGCGCGATGGTGGCGATCGAGGCGACCGAGGAGGAAGTCGCCGAGCATATCGGCGAGTTGGCGTCCGTTGCTGCCGTCAACGGGCCGTCCTCGGTGGTGATCGCGGGTGACGAGGCTGAAGTCGAGCGAATCGCCGGACACTTCGGTGACCGCAGGACCAAGCGGCTGAAGGTCTCCCACGCCTTCCACTCGCCGTTGATGGAGCCGATGCTGGACGACTTCCGCACGACGGTCAGTCAACTCACCTTCCACACGCCGGCGATCCCGTTCACCGCCAGTGGGGATGTGACGGACCCGGAGTACTGGGTGCGCCATGTCCGCGAGACGGTCCGTTTCCACGACCACGTCACCGCGTTGGGCGCGAAGGCGTTCCTGGAGATCGGCCCCGACGGCGTACTCTCCGCGCTCGTCGCGGGCGCCGTGCCCGCGCAGCGCAAGAACCTGGACGAGGCGACTGCCTTCGTCACCGCTCTGGCCCGCCTGCACGTGACAGGCACCGCCGTCGACTGGACGCCGTTCTACGAGGGTGGCCGCCGTGTAGACCTCCCCACCTACCCCTTCCAACGTCGGCGCTACTGGCCCTCTGCCTCCGGCCGCGCGGTCGACGCCTCCGGGCTGGGCCTGACCGCCGTCGAACACCCGCTGCTCGGCGCGGCGGTCGAGGTCGCGGGCGGTGACGGTGCCCTGTTCACCTCGCGGCTGTCGGTGAGCACGCACCCGTGGCTCGCGGACCATGTCGTGGCGGGCCGGGTGCTGTTCCCCGGCACCGCCTTCGTGGAGCTGGCGCTGCGGGCCGGCGACGAGGTGGGCCTGGACCGGCTGGACGAGCTGACCCTGTCGGTGCCGCTGGTGCTGCCGGAGCGCGGGTCGATCCAGGTACAGGTTGCCGTCGGGGCGCCGGACGGCACCGGGCGCCGCCCGGTCACGGTGTACTCGCGGCTCGACGCCGACACCCCCTGGCTGGAGCACGCCACCGGGTTCCTCGCGGCGGGCACCGTCCACGACGACTTCGACGCGACCGCGTGGCCGCCGCCCGGGGCCGAAGCGGTCCCCGTGGACGGGTTCTACGAGCGCTTCGCCGACGCCGGTTTCACCTACGGCCCCGCCTTCCGGGGCGTGCGAGCGGCATGGCGGCTCGGCGACAGCGTGTACGCCGAGGTCGCGCTGCCGGAAGGCACCGGCCCCGGTACGGACGCCGACGCGGCGGCATACGGACTGCACCCGGCGCTGCTGGACTCGGCGCTGCACGCCGCCGAGTTGAGCCCGGCCGGCGGCGGTCTGCCCTTCGCGTGGCAGGGCGTGTCCCTGCACGCCACAGGCGCGACCACGCTGCGGGTACGGATCCGGACCCGCGACGAGTCGGTCTCCGTGGCCCTCGCCGACGGCACCGGAGCCCCGGTCGCCTCGGTCGACTCCCTGGTCACCCGCCCGCTGCCCAGCGGCGACCTCGGCACCTCGATCGCGCGCGAGGCGCTGTTCCACGTCGACTGGACGCCGGTCGAACTGCCCGCCGAGGGCGCCGCCGACGTCGTACTCGAACACCTCTCGGCGCCTTCGGACGACGTCGTCGGCTCGGCGCACGAGATCACCAAGCGGGTCCTGGCGAAGATCCAGGAGTGGCTCGCCGACGAGCGCCCCGAGCGTCTGGTATTCGTCACCCGTGCCGGTGACCTGGCCGCCTCCACCGCGTGGGGTCTGGTGCGGTCGGCACAGGCCGAGCACCCCGGCCGGTTCGGCATCATCGACTCCGACTCCGACTCCGACTCCGACACCGACTCCGACACCGACCTCGATTACGACTCGGATTCGGTTGAACTCGTCGCCCGGGCCATGAGCCTCGATGAGCCTCAACTACGCATCCGCGGTGGCGAGGTAGCCGCTCCGCGCCTCACCCGCCTCCTCCCGGACGACACCCCGGCGGGCGTCCCGGCGGGCACCCGGCCCGAGTGGGACGGCCAGGTGCTGATCACCGGCGGCACCGGCGGGCTCGGCATGCTCGTCGCCCGCCACCTCGTCACCGCGCACGGCGTGCGTGACCTGCTGCTGGTCAGCCGTCGGGGGGAGGCGGACACCGCCGAGCTGGAGGCGCTGGGCGCGCGGGTCGTCGTCGAGGCGTGCGACGTCGCCGACCGGGACGCCGTCGCCGCGCTGCTGGCACGGCACGAGGTGCGGGCCGTCGTGCACACGGCGGGCGTGCTGGACGACGGTGTCGTGGAGTCGCTGACCGGCGAACGTGTCGACACGGTGCTCGCGCCCAAGGTGGACGCGGCCTGGCACCTGCACGAACTCACCACCGATCTGTCCGCCTTCGTCGTGTTCTCCTCCGTCGCCGGCACCCTCGGCACCGCAGGACAGGGCAACTACGCGGCCGCCAACACCTTCCTGGACGCCCTCGCCGAACACCGCAGGGCGGCCGGGCTGCCCGCGACCTCGCTGGCGTGGGGCCCGTGGCTGGCGGGCATGCTGTCCGGCGCCGACGCCGACCGCATGGCCCGTACCGGCATCCCCGGCATCACCGCGGAGCAGGGCGTCGAACTGTTCGACGCCGCCCTGAAGGCCGGTGCGACGGCCGGTGCGGCGGCCGTGGTGCCGGTGCGCCTCGATCTGCCGGTGCTGCGCGGACGTGGCGAGGTCGCACCGATCCTGCGCGGCCTGATCCGGGTCCGCGCCCGGCGCGCGGTCGCCGGTTCGGACACCGCCGCGTCCCTCGCGCAGCGGCTGGCCGCACTGCCCGCCGAGGGACGGCGCGAGGCCGCGCTGGACCTGGTGCGCGGCCAGGTCGCGGCCGTGCTCGGCCATGTCGGCACCGACGAGATCGACCCCGGCCGGGCCTTCCAGAGCCTCGGCTTCGACTCGCTGACCGCTGTCGAACTGCGCAACCAGCTCACCACCGCGACCGGCCTGCGCCTGTCCAGCACCCTGATCTTCGACTACCCGAACGCCGGCGCGCTGGCGGACCACCTCCTGGACGAACTGTTCGGCACCGACGCGCCGACGCCGGACCTGCCCGCCGTGGCCACCGCGTCCACCGCCTCCACGGCGGCCCTGTCCGACGACCCGATCGTCATCGTCGGCATGGCCTGCCGCTACCCCGGCGGCGTCGCCTCCCCCGAGGACCTGTGGCGCCTCGTGTCCGACGGCGTCGACGCGGTCAGCGGCTTCCCGACCAACCGCGGCTGGGACGTGGACGCGCTCTACCACCCCGACCCCGACCACACCGGCACCTCGTACACAAGGTCCGGTGGCTTCCTGCACGACGCGGGCGAGTTCGACCCGGCGTTCTTCGGGATGTCCCCGCGCGAGGCACTCTCGACCGACTCGCAGCAGCGCCTGCTGCTGGAGACCTCCTGGGAGGCACTGGAGCGCACGGGCATCGACCCGCTGACCCTGCACGGCAGCCGCACCGGCGTGTTCGCGGGCGTCATGTACACCGACTACTCGGTGCTGATCAGCGGCTCGGAGTTCGAGGGCTACCAGAGCATGGGCAGCGCGGGCACCTTCGCCTCCGGCCGCGTCTCCTACACCTTCGGCTTCGAGGGCCCGGCCGTCACCGTCGACACCGCCTGCTCGTCCTCCCTGGTGGCACTGCACCTGGCCGCGCAGGCGCTGCGGAGCGGCGAGTGCACGCTGGCGCTCGCCGGCGGCGTGACGGTGATGTCGACGCCGTCGACCTTCATCGAGTTCTCCCGCCAGCGCGGCCTTTCCGCCGACGGCCGCTGCAAGTCCTTCGCCGACTCGGCCGACGGTGTGGGCTGGGCCGAGGGCGCCGGCATCGTCGTACTGGAACGGCAGTCGGACGCCATCCGCAACGGTCACCGGATCCTGGCCGTCGTCAAGGGCTCGGCGGTCAACCAGGACGGTGCGTCCAACGGGCTCACGGCGCCGAACGGTCCGTCGCAGCAGCGCGTCATCCGGCAGGCTCTCGCGAGCGCCGGTCTGTCCACCGCGGACGTCGACGCCGTCGAGGCCCACGGCACCGGCACCACGCTGGGCGACCCGATCGAGGCGCAGGCGCTGCTCGCCACGCTCGGTCAGGACCGCGATGCGGACCGGCCGCTGCTGCTGGGCTCCGTGAAGTCCAACATCGGGCATACCCAGGCCGCCGCCGGTGTCGCCGGTGTCATCAAGATGGTCATGGCCATGCGCCACGGGTTGTTGCCGAGGACGCTGCACGTGGACGCGCCGTCGTCGCACGTCGACTGGTCGGCGGGCGCGGTGGAGCTGCTGACCTCCGACACGCCATGGCCTGAGGTGGATCGGGTACGTCGGGCCGGTATCTCGTCGTTCGGTGTCAGTGGGACGAACGCGCACGTGATCCTGGAGCAGGCGCCCGCGGCGGACGTCCCCGAGCCCGCGGCCGGCCCTGTGCGCGGGGTGCCGTGGATCGTCTCGGCCAAGTCGGACGAGGCGTTGAGCGAGCAGGTCGGGGCGCTGCACGGCGTTGAGGGCGACGCCGCCGACATCGGGTTCTCCCTGCTGACCACGCGGTCGCTGTTCGAGCACCGGGCGGTGGTGCTGGACGGCGAGGAGATCGCCAGGGGAGTGGCGGGCGGCGGCAAGCCCGTGGCCGTGCTGTTCTCCGGGCAGGGGTCTCAACGGCTCGGCATGGGCCGGGAGTTGTATGAGCGTTTCCCGGTGTTCGCCCGTGCTCTGGATGAGGTACTCGTGCATCTCGACCCGGCGCTGCGGGGGGTGATGTGGGGCGAGGACGAGGAGGCCCTGAACCGGACCGGTCATACGCAGCCTGCCCTGTTCGCCTTCGAGGTCGCGCTGTACCGGCTGGCGGAGTCGTTCGGCGCGAAGGCCGGGCACGTTGCCGGTCATTCGATCGGTGAGATCGCGGCGGCGCATGTGGCCGGTGTCCTCAGCCTGGAGGACGCGGCGAAGCTGGTGTCGGCGCGGGCGGCGCTGATGCAGGCGCTGCCGCCCGGGGGCGCGATGGTGGCGATCGAGGCCACCGAAGAGGAAGTCGCCGCGCAGCTCACCGAGTTGGTGTCGATAGCGGCCGTCAATGGCCCGTCTTCCGTAGTGATCGCGGGCGATGAAGCCGAGGTCGAGCGGATAGCCGAAGGCTTTGCTGATCGCAGGACCAAGCGGCTGAAGGTCTCCCATGCCTTCCACTCGCCGCTGATGGAGCCGATGCTGGACGACTTCCGCACGGTCGTCGGCCAACTCGCCTTCCACGCCCCGGCGATCCCGTTCACCGCCAGTGGGGATGTGACGGACCCGGAGTACTGGGTGCGGCACGTCCGCGAGACGGTCCGTTTCCACGACCACGTCACCGCGTTGGGCGCGAAGGCGTTCCTGGAGATCGGCCCCGACGGCGTACTCTCCGCGCTCGTCGCGGACGCCGTGCCCGCCCAGCGCAAGAACCTGGACGAGGCGACCGCCTTCGTCACCGCTCTGGCCCGGCTGCATGTCACCGGCGTGCCGGTCGACTGGACGCCGTTCTACGAGGGCGGCCGCTGTGTAGACCTCCCCACTTACCCCTTCCAGCGCCAGTACTTCTGGCCCGAGCCCACGCCCAGGACGGACGTCACCGCCGCCGGCCTCGGATCCGTCGAACACCCCCTCCTCGGCGCTGCCGTGGAGCTCGCCGAAGCGGCCGGGCATCTCTTCACGTCGCGGCTCTCGCTGCGTACACACCCGTGGCTCGCCGACCATGCCGTGCGCGGCGAGGTGTTCGTGCCGGGTGCCGCCCTGGTGGAGCTGGCGCTGCGCGCGGGTGACGAGGTCGGCTGCGACCGGGTCGAGGAACTGACGCTCGCCGCACCGCTGGTGCTGCCCGCGCGCGGGTCCGTGCAGGCGCAGGCCTGGATCGGTGCGGAGGTGGACGGCCGCCGTTCGTTCACCGTGCACGCGCGGCCCGAGGACGACGTCGACGGGCCCTGGACGCCGCACGCGACGGGCACGCTGGCCGTCGGGACGGGCGGCAGCGACTTCGACGCGACGGTGTGGCCGCCGGCCGCCGAGCCCGTCGAGGTCGACGGCGCGTACGAGCGGTTCGCGGACCTCGGCTTCGAATACGGCCCGCTGTTCCAGGGCCTGCGTGCCGTGTGGCGCGCGGGCGACACCGTGTACGCCGAGGTCGGGCTGCCGGACGGCACCGACGTGCGGGGCTTCGGCCTGCACCCGGCGCTGCTCGACGCCGCCCTGCACGCGGCGCTGCTCGTCGACGGCGGCGCCCGGCTGCCGTTCTCATGGGAGGGCGTGTCGCTGCACGCCACCGGCGCCTCGTCGGTACGGGTGCGACTGACCCGGGGCGCCGACGGGTACGCCATCGCGCTGGCCGACACCACCGGCGCGCCGGTCGCGAGCGTCGACGCCCTCGTCGTACGGGAGGACACGGCGGCGGCGCGGGCCGCGGGTCCGGAGCGGGACGCGCTGTTCCGCGTCGACTGGGTTCCCGTCGATGTGCCCGTCGAGCCCGCGACCGGGGTCGTCATCGAGCCCGTCATCGCCGTCGCCGAGGAAGGCGTCGTCGAGTCGGTGCGTCGGCTGACCGCGCGGGCGCTTGAAGCGATGCAGCAGTGGATCGCCGAGGAGCGGCCCGAGAAGCTCGTCTTCGTCACCGGTGCCGGGTGCCTCGCCGGGGCGGCCGTGCGCGGCCTGGTGCGGTCGGCACAGACCGAGCACCCGGGCCGGTTCGGCATCATCGACACCGACAGCGGCACCGTTGAATCCGACACCGGCTCCGACGAACTCGTCGCCCGGGCCCTCGGCATCGACGAACCCGAACTGTCCATCCGTGACGGCGTGGTGCGCGCCGCCCGGCTCGCCCGGGCCACAGCGGGGGAGCGGGAGGTCGCCTGGGAAGGGCCGGTGCTCATCACCGGCGGCACCGGCGGCCTCGGCGGGATCGTCGCCCGGCACCTCGTCGACGATCACGGCATCCGCGACCTGGTCCTGGTCAACCGCAGCGGCAGCCGGCCGGAGTGGGTGGACGGGCTGGACGCCGACGTCACGGTGGTGGCGTGCGACGTCGCCGACCGCGAGGCGCTCGCCGCGCTGCTGGCGGAGCACCCGGTCCGCTCCGTCGTGCACGCGGCCGGCACCCTCGACGACGGGGTCGTCGAGTCGCTGACCCCCGACCGCCTGGACACGGTGTTCGCGCCGAAGGCCGACGCCGCCTGGCACCTGCACGAACTCACCGAGGACCTCTCGGCGTTCGTGGTCTTCTCCTCCGTGGCGGGCACCATCGGCAGCGCCGGCCAGGGCAACTACGCCGCCGCGAACGCGTTCCTCGACGCCCTCGCCGAGCACCGCCGGGCGGCCGGCCTGCCCGCGCTGTCGCTGGCGTGGGGCGCCTGGGAAGGCGGCATGGCGGGTGCGCTGCCCGAGGCGGACGTCGAGCGCATGCGCCGCGCCGGGCTGCCGCCGATCACCGTCGGGCAGGGCGTCGCACTGTTCGACGCGGCACTGGCGAGCGACGAGGCCGTTCTGGTCCCGGCGCTCCTGGACCTGTCGGTGCTGCGGGCCCGGGGCGAGGTACGGCCGCTGCTGCGCGGTCTGATCCGTACCCGCGCCAAGCGTTCGGTCGCCGGGTCCGAGACGGCCGTGTCGCTGGTGGCGCGGCTGTCGGCGCGGGCGGACGCCGAGCGTCTCGAAGCGCTGCTGGAGCTGGTGCGCGGCGAGATCGCCGGGGTGCTCGGGCACGCCGGAGCGCACGCCGTCGACGCCGAGCAGCAGTTCGCCGACCTCGGCTTCGACTCGCTCACCGCGGTCGAGCTGCGCAACCGTCTCGGCACGGCCACCGGGCTGCGGCTGCCGGCCACGCTGATCTTCGACTACCCGACCGCCGCCGTCCTCGCCTCTCACATCAAGGGCGAGCTGTTCGGCACCGACGCACCGGCCGCGCTCGTTCCGGTCGCCACGGCGACCCCGGCCGACGACGACCCGATCGTGATCGTCGGCATGGCGTGCCGCTACCCCGGTGACGTCACCACCCCCGACGAACTGTGGCAGCTGGTGCTGGGCGGCACCGACGCGATCAGCGGCTTCCCGGCGAACCGCGGCTGGGACCTGGACGCCCTCTACCACCCCGACCCCGACCACCTGGGCACCTCGTACACCCGCTCGGGCGGCTTCCTGCACGACGCGGCGCTCTTCGACCCCGAGTTCTTCGGCATGTCGCCCCGCGAGGCGCTGGCCACGGACACCCAGCAGCGGCTGCTGATGGAGACGGCGTGGGAGGCGCTGGAGCGGTCCGGCATCGACCCGGTCGCGCTGAAGGGCAGCCGGACCGGTGTCTTCACCGGCCTGATGTACAACGACTACCAGTCCCTCCTCGGCGGCGGTGACCTCGAAGGCCACCAGGGCCAGGGCAGCGCGGGCAGCGTGGCCTCGGGCCGCATGTCGTACGTGTTCGGCTTCGAGGGTCCGGCGGTCACCATCGACACCGCCTGCTCGTCGTCGCTGGTCGCGATGCACTGGGCGATCCAGTCGCTGCGCAGCGGCGAGTGCGATCTCGCGCTCGCGGGCGGTGCGACGGTGATGTCGACGCCGTCGACGTTCATCGAGTTCTCCCGCCAGCGCGGCATCTCCGCGGACGGCCGCTCCAAGGCGTTCTCCGACTCCGCCGACGGCGTGGGCTGGGCCGAGGGTGTCGGCCAGCTCGTCCTGGAGCGGCAGTCCGACGCCCTCCGCAACGGGCACCGCATCCTCGCCGTCGTCCGCGGCTCCGCCGTCAACCAGGACGGTGCGTCGAATGGTCTGACGGCACCGAACGGGCCCTCGCAGCAGCGCGTCATCCGCCAGGCCCTCGCCTCCGCCGGCCTCACGACGGCGGACGTGGACGCCGTTGAGGCACACGGCACCGGCACCCCGCTGGGCGACCCGATCGAGGCGCAGGCCCTGCTCGCGACCTACGGCCAGGACCGCGACGTACCGCTCTACCTGGGCTCCGTGAAGTCCAACATCGGGCACTCCCAGGCCGCCGCCGGTGTCGCCGGCGTCATCAAGATGGTGCTCGCGATGCGGCACGGTGTGCTGCCGCGCACCCTGCACATCACCGAACCCTCCTCGCACATCGACTGGGAGGAGGGCTCCGTCGAACTGCTCACCGAGCAGACCGCGTGGCCGGCGGCCGACCGCCCCCGTCGCGCCGGTGTCTCGTCGTTCGGTGTCAGCGGCACCAACGCGCACGTCATCCTGGAGCAAGGCCCCACCGTCACCGAAACCCCGTCCCCGCGCCCCACGGACGGGGGCGTCCCCAGGCTGGTGTCCGCCAAGTCCGAGGCCGCGCTGCGCGAACAGCTCGAACGGATCAAGGGCCTGGACGGCGATCCGCTGGACATCGCCCACTCCCTCAACGGCAGGACGACATTCGCGCACCGCGCCGTCGTCCTCGGCGACGGCCCGGACGACACCGTCACCGGCCGGGCCGACATCAGCGGCCGCACCGTGTTCGTGTTCCCCGGGCAGGGCTCCCAGTGGATCGGCATGGGCCGTGAACTCCTCGGCTCCCACGAGGCGTTCACCCGCCGCCTCACCGAGTGCGCCGAGGCGCTGCGGCCGTACGTGGACTGGTCACTGCTCGACGTCCTGCGCGACGAGCAGTCCCTGGAACGGGTCGACGTCGTCCAGCCCGTGCTGTGGGCGGTGATGGTGTCCCTCGCGGAGGTGTGGCGCTCGTACGGCGTCGAGCCCGACGCCGTCGTCGGCCACTCCCAGGGCGAGATAGCCGCCGCGGCCGTCGCCGGAGCCCTGAGCCTCGACGACGCCGCGCGCATCGTGGCGCTGCGCAGCCAGGCCGTCGACGAGGCGCTGTCCCGGCGCGGCGGCATGCTGTCCGTGTCGCTGCCCGCCGACCGGATCCGGCCGCGCATCGAGAAGTACGGCGACCGGATCGCCGTGGCCGCAGTCAACGGCCCCGGCTCCACCGTCGTCGCCGGCGAGGTCGCCGCGCTGGAGGAGATCGTCGCCGACTGCCGGGCCGAGGACATCCGCGCCCGCATGATCGCCGTGGACTACGCCTCGCACACCCCGCAGGTGGAGGAGATCCGCGAACGCGTCCTGGCCGACCTCGCCCCGATCACGCCCCGCACCGGTGACGTGCCGTTCTACTCGACCGTCACCGGCACCCGTATCGACACCGCGGGACTCGACGCCGAGTACTGGTTCACCAACCTGCGCCACACCGTGGAGTTCGAGCGGGCGACCCGCGCCTTGCTCGCCGACGGCCACCGCTTCTTCGTCGAGCCGAGCGCCCACCCCGTCCTCACCGTCGGCATCGAGCAGACCCTGGAGGCCGAGGGCGTCGACGCCGTCGCCCTGGGCACCCTGCGGCGCGGCGAGGGCGGCCGACGACAACTCCTCACCGCCCTGGCGCAGGCGCATGTGCGCGGCCTGACCGTCCGCTGGGACGACCTGTTCACCGGCGGCACGACGGTCGACCTGCCCACCTACGCCTTCCAGCGGCAGCGCTACTGGCCGGCCACCGTGACCGGCGCGGGCGACGCGACGGGCCTCGGCCTCACCGCGGTGGCGCACCCGCTGCTCGGCGCGGCCGTCGACCTGGCCGGCGCCGACGGCGTGCTCTTCACCAGCCGCCTGTCCCCGGGCACCCACACCTGGCTCACCGACCACGCCGTCGGCGGGCGGGTGCTGCTGCCCGGCACGGCATTCGTGGAACTCGCGCTCCGCGCGGGCGACGAGGTCGGCTGCGACCGCCTCGACGAACTCACCGTCTCGGCGCCCCTCGTCCTCGACCACGCCGTCCAGCTCCAGGTCTCCGTCACCCCACAGGAGACCTCGCAGGAGACCCCGCAGGACAACGGCCGCCACCGCGTCGCGATCCACTCCCGCCCCGACGACGACACACCGTGGACCGAACACGCCTCCGGCACCCTGAGCGACGGCGCGTACACCAGCGACTTCGACGCCACTGTCTGGCCGCCGACCGGTGCGGAACGCGTCGACATCGAAGGCTGCTACGACACCTTCACGGACCTCGGCTTCGAGTACGGCCCCGTCTTCCAGGGCCTGCGGGCCGTGTGGCGGCGCGGCGACGAGGTGTTCGCGGAAGTGGCGCTGCCCGAAGGGGTGGAGCCCGGCACCTTCGGCATCCACCCTGCCCTCCTCGACGCCGCCCTGCACGCCGCGCTGCTCACCCGCGACGGCGCCGGACTGCCCTTCGCCTGGGAGGGCGTGTCCCTGCACGCCACCGGCGCCACGACCCTCCGGGTACGCCTCACCCCCCGGGCCGACGGCATGGAGCTCGCCTTCGCCGACACCGAGGGCGGCCCCGTCGCGTCCGTCGAGTCCCTCGTCGTACGCCCCCTCGCGCAGACGCCGCTCGACGACATCCACCGGGACGCGCTGTTCCGCGTCGACTGGACGCAGGTCACGCTGCCCGACGCCACATCCGCCGACGTCGCCGACGTCGTGGTCGAACAGGCCCTGGGCGCCGATGACACCGGCGACCCCGACGACGTGATCGGGTCCACGCATGCCCTCACCACCAGGGTCCTCGGCCTGCTCCAGGAGTGGATCGCCGAGGAACGCCCCGGCAGGCTCGCCGTCGTCACCCGCCACGGAGACCTCGCCGGGCAGGCGGTGTGGGGCCTGGTGCGCTCCGCGCAGACCGAGCACCCCGGCCGGTTCCAGCTCATCGACATCGACATCGACACCGACATCGACTTCGACAGCGACGCCGACTTCGCCGCCGTACCGCCGCAGGCACTCGCCTGCGACGAGCCGCAACTGCGCCTGCGCGACGGCAAGGCGTACGTGCCGCGCCTCGCCCGCGCCGCCGCCGCACAGGAAGACATCGCCTGGGAAGGGCCGGTGCTCGTCACCGGCGGCACCGGCGGCCTCGCCGGCGTCATCGCCAGGCACCTCGTCCACCGGCACGGCATCCGCGACCTGGTCCTCGCCAGCCGCAGCGGCCGTACCCCGGAGTGGGTCGCCGAGCTCGACGCGCACGTGGACGTCGTCGCCTGCGATGTCGCCGACCGGGACGCACTCGCCGACCTCCTTGCCCGGCACGAGATCCGCTCCGTCGTGCACACCGCGGGCGTGCTCGACGACGGCGTCGTCGAATCGCTGACGCCGGAGCAGCTCGCCACCGTGCTCAGGCCCAAGGTGGACGCGGCCTGGCACCTGCACGAACTCACCGCGGACCTCTCGGCGTTCGTCGTCTTCTCCTCCGCCGCCGGACTGCTCGGCGGTGCGGGTCAGGGCAACTACGCGGCGGGCAACGCCTTCCTCGACGCCCTCGCCGAGCACCGTCGCGCCCTCGGACTGCCCGCCGTCTCGCTCGCGTGGGGCACCTGGGACTCCACGGCCGGCCTCACCGGCACCCTCACCGACGCCGACCGCGAACGCCTCGTGCGCGCCGGAATGCCGCCGCTGTCGGCCGAGCAGGGCACGGCCCTGTTCGATGCTGCCCTCGCCACCGCCGAACCGGTCCTGCTCCCCGCCCGCCTCGACCTCGCGACCCTGCGCGCCCAGGGAGACGTCCCCGCGCTGCTGCGCGGCCTCGTCCGCACCCGGATTCGCCGCACCGCCGCCGGCTCGGCCGCCGCGTCCGGCCTGGTGCAGCGCCTGCGCCCGCTCGGCGACGCCGAACGGATCGACGCGCTGACCGACATCGTCCGCACCCAGGTCGCCGCCGTCCTCGCCCACGCCGACGGCACCACGTTCGACGCCTCACGGGCCTTCCGCGACCTCGGCTTCGACTCACTGACCGCCGTCGACCTGCGCAACCGCCTCGGCAACGTCACCGGGCTGCGGCTGCCGGCCACACTGGTCTTCGACTACCCGACCACCGCCGTGCTCGCCGAGTTCCTGCGCGACGAGCTGTTCGGCAGCGACCAGGCCGCGGCCGTACGCGTGCACACCGCCGTGGACGACGACCCGATCGCCGTCGTCGGCATGGCCTGCCGCTTCCCCGGCGGGGTCACCACCCCGGAGGAGCTGTGGCAGCTCGTCCTGGACGGCACCGACGCCATCTCGGAGTTCCCCGCCGACCGCGGCTGGGACCTGGACGCCCTGTTCGCGGCCGACGCCGAGACCGGCACCTCCGCGACCCGACTCGGCGGATTCCTGCACGACGCGGGCGAGTTCGACCCGGCGTTCTTCGCCATGTCACCCCGTGAGGCCCTCGCCACGGACGCCCAGCAGCGCCTGCTGCTGGAAACGTCCTGGGAGTCCCTGGAGCGAGCCGGCATCGACCCGCTCTCGCTGCGCGGCAGCGCGACCGGTGTGTTCGCGGGCGTGATGTACAACGACTACGCCCAGCTCCTCGGCACCGAGTTCGAGGGCTACCACGGCACCGGCAGCTCCCCCTCCGTCGCCTCGGGCCGCGTCTCGTACGTGCTCGGCCTGGAAGGCCCCGCCGTGTCCATCGACACCGCCTGCTCGTCGTCGCTGGTCGCCACCCACCTCGCCGTGCAGTCCCTGCGACGGGGCGAGTGCGACCTCGCCCTCGCCGGCGGCGTCGCGATCATGTCGACGCCGGCCACCTTCATCGAGATCTCCCGCCAACGCGGCGTCTCGGCGGACGGCCGCTCGAAGGCATTCTCCAACGACGCCGACGGCACCGGGTTCTCCGAGGGCGTGGGCATGGTCGTGCTGGAGCGGCTGTCGGATGCGGTGCGCAACGGGCATCGGGTGCTGGCGGTCGTGCGTGGGTCGGCGGTGAATCAGGACGGTGCGTCGAACGGTCTGACGGCGCCGAATGGTCCTTCGCAGCAGCGGGTGATCCGGCAGGCGCTGGCTTCCGCCGGTCTCTCGACTGCGGATGTGGATGCGGTGGAGGCGCACGGTACGGGGACGTCGCTCGGCGACCCGATCGAGGCGCAGGCCCTGCTGGCCACGTACGGCCAGGACCGTGACGTACCGCTCTACCTGGGCTCCGTGAAGTCCAACATCGGGCACACCCAGTCGGCGGCGGGTGTCGCCGGCATGATCAAGATGATCAAGGCCCTGGAGCACGGGGTGCTGCCGCGGACGTTGCATGTCACCGAGCCGTCGTCGCATGTGGATTGGGCTGCGGGTTCGGTGGAGTTGTTGACGTCGGCGGTGGAGTGGCCCGGTGG